>JABMNZ010000031.1 GCA_013204395.1 Parcubacteria group bacterium | reverse complement strand
GGTAAACAGCTTGTGTTGCTTGGTGGTGCGCCCGGTGCGGCTCTTGGTGCTTCAAAAAAGATAGGGGGTATTGCAATTGATCCTGGTAATGTTGAGTTCAATGGAATTGATACTGGGATTACCGATGGATTGATCGATGAGTTGAGACAACAGCATCCTGACGTCGTCGCCGTGGCCCTTGGCCATGGAAAACAAGAAGCATTCATTGATGCCGCAAAAGCAATTTTACCTGACGTACGTGTTTGGATTGGTGTCGGTGGATCTTTTGACATGATATCGTGCATGAGACGACGTGCACCAAAAGGACTTAGGTCAATGGGATTGGAATGGTTGTGGCGATTAATAATTGAACCGTCCAGATGGCGACGCATAGCTGATGCTGCCATTGTCTTTCCTTGGATGGTTGCATGGATTACACTGAAACGCGGAACGATCCTCTCGGCCACGGGTCGTGTGTTTAAAGAAGTTTATTGTCAATTTCGTAAAATATGAATGTTGTAACTAGATTCCCCCCATCACCAACAGGATTCCTGCACGTTGGGTCACTCCGCACGGCACTCTATAATTATCTTTTTGCCAGGCATCATGGTGGACGTTTTATTTTGCGAGTAGAAGACACGGACAGATCTCGATATGTTGATGGAGCTGTCGAGTCTTTGATTAGAACCATGAATGTAATGGGGCTTGATTATGATGAGGGGCCGACATTAGTGGATGGAGAGATTGTTGAAGTAGGGGAGAGGGGTCCATACGTCCAATCAAACAGAACCGACATTTACAAAAAATATTCAAAGCAGCTATTGGATCAGGGTGATGCCTATCATTGTTTTTGTTCATCCGAACGTTTAACACAACTTCGTGATCAACAAAGACTGGCTAAACTTCCTACAAAGTATGACCGAACATGCTCTGGGTTAGATAAAGCAGATGTTGACGCACGACTTGAGGCAAACGAACCGTTTGTGATACGGCTCAAAGTCTCAGAGGGCCCAATCATGTTTAAAGATGAGGTGCGCGGCGCAATCACCATTGATGGCTCTGAGGTTGATGATCAGGTTCTAATGAAAACAGACGGATTTCCAACCTATCATCTTGCTGTTGTGGTAGATGATCACCTTATGGGTGTCACTCATGTGATCAGGGGTGAAGAATGGATTTCTTCCGTACCCAAGCACGTGCTCCTATACCAGAAGCTTGGTTTCCCATTGCCAGCATTTGCTCACTTGCCACTCATTTTAAATCCAGACAAGTCAAAGCTTTCTAAACGACAAGGGGACGTGGCCGTTGAGGATTTTCTTGGTAAGGGATATTTGCCTGAGGCCCTTATTAATTTTGTGGCATTGTTGGGCTTCAATCCGTCGGGTGACAAAGAAATATATTCTGTAAAAGATCTCCAGGATGCCTTTGATTTAGGTGGGGTGAATAAAAGTGGTGCTGTGTTTGACATTGAGAAGCTGAATTGGATGAATGGTCAATATATCAAAGCTCTTGAGCCATCAGAGCTGCTCAAGCGTGTTCGTCCATATTCTCCTGATGTAGACGAAGTCCTTCTTGGAAAAATTCTAGCTGTGGAAAAAGATAGGCTTTCTTTTCTTTCTCAAATTACGGAACATCTAGCCATGTATACTCAGGCCCCCTCATATAACGCAGAGACACTTGTGTGGAAAAAAGCTGACAAAGCGGACGCATTAAAACAACTTAGTGGGGTTAACGACCTGATGAAAAGTCTTGGAGAGGAAGCTTTTGACTCCGTCGAGTTGATAGAAGGGGCTATAAAGAAGTATATTTAAGATAATGAATTACAAAACGGTAATGTGCTGTGGCCACTTAGAGTTTCACTTTCCGGGCAACCACGATCACCAAGCCCCTTTGAACTGGCTTGGATCTTCGGTAAAGATGAAACAATTAGTCGTATAAGTCACGCCATCGATCAGCTTGTCACATGAAGGAGGGAAAGCATCTAATTATAGGACTGTTCCTACTGGCTCTTGCTCTACCAAGCCAGAGTTTTCTATTTGCACAAGTAGACACCTCCGCAGATGCCATCGGAACTTTGAACTTGGAAATCGACCTAAAACGGAACTCGATTGATCAATTAAACAGACAGATAGATGTTTACGAAACAAAGATAGAAGAAAAGCAAAATGAAGCTGCTTCCTTGCTAGGTGAAGTTGAGTTGCTTGAAAACCGTATAGCAAAAACCGAGTTGGATATAGAGGCAGCTGAGGCGTCTATTGACCTCACGAATGCTGAAATAGCTATTGTAGCAAATGAAATTCATGATCAAGAAGAAGTTTTAAATCGAGACCGAGAGATGATAGCAGAGGTCTTAAGAGAGGTGCAGGTTCTGGGTGACGGGTTTGGATTACAAATTCTGTTTGGCACAGAATCATTCTCGCAACTTTTCGATGAACTGGAGCGTTTGGAGAATGTTAGTACAGATCTTAAGGGGGCGGCAGATCACGCCAGAGATGCACGAATAAAACTTGAGGCAAAGCACGCGTCATCTCAGGCAAAGAAAGAACAACTTCTTGCCCATGAAGATTCTTTAGTTGAAAGAATGACTCTATTAGATGAAGAGCAGGGGGCAAAAGAAGCTCTTGTCAGTCAAACTAGAAATTCTGAGGCGGAATTTCGCCTGCTTTTAAATGAGGTAAATCAGGAACAAACCTTCATTAATCAACAAATCTCTGCACTACAAGCAGAAATAGAGGGTCGTCTTAATCAAAGTGATGAGGTAGGGGACTCAAGCATTCTTTCATGGCCAATTAACCCTACCGTAAGAGGCATATCCGCCACTTTTCACGATCCCACCTATCCGTTTAGACACTTGTTCGAACATTCAGGCCTAGACTTGCCAGCACCAACAGGCACACCGGTTTCATCTGTTGCTCCTGGCTATGTTGCTTGGACCAGAAAAGGAAGGTTGTACGGTAATTACATCATGGTGATTCACACAAACGGTGTTGCAACCCTTTACGCCCATCTTAGTAGTATTAATGTCTCTCCTGATCAATTTGTGGCGCGTGGGCAGCAAATAGGGGCAGTGGGGAGCACAGGGTTCTCAACGGGACCTCACCTTCACTTTGAAGTTAGAAAAAATGGTATTCCCACAAATCCAATCAATTACTTGATCTCTTACTAGTATGAGTTTAAAAATAGTCATGATGTTCTTGGGGTGGATTTTTACGATAGTCCCACTACTTGTTTTTCTGGTAATTAGCACGGTCATGATAGTGGGGGCGGGGAAAGACGACGATCTCATCAAAGCCTTAACCCTTATGGGCGTCTCAATTTTCCTTATGGGAGCCATAACGCTTGCCATCGTGTATCTCACAAACTTAATTTAATTGCACCACAACTTCCACGCATTCAGAATATCTAAGAGGGTTGGGAACAACGTTCTTTTCTTTTTGAAACATAATACAAGTGATGTTTATCTTGTGTCGCACATTGTACCTTATGCGACACGTGGCATGAACACTAATGTGGCACAAGAGTTAGGTTTGTACTCAAATGTGCGCATTCATTAGTGTTTCGATACAAAAATACAGGTAGTCTAGTACCCATAAAACGCTTACAGCTCAATTTTAAAATCTACTTATTTGTAATATATGTGATCTCCGAAGCGCACGTCTATATATTCCAACGTAGACAGATCCTCGACCTGAGTTAGCATGACATTATCTAGATGCTTAATTTGAGATGAGATGTCCCCCACCGAATCAAATAAAATTTCAAAGCCAGCAACTGTTTGTACACTCATCCATTTTCCAGCAAGACGATCAACTTCAATTTTTGTAAAACCAACTTGCTTCGATTCAAGATATTCAATAAAAATGAAAACGTTTTGTATTTCAACATCTGTCATCACCCTATCCCCTACTTGTATGGGTAGGTCATTAGTGTCGTCAAATAACGGAAGAGAAAGGTCAGCCTCTTCCTGGTTCAAAAGCTCTCGGTTTACCACACCCTCTAAATCAACAACATATCTTCTCACACCTGATTCCCACAAAAGGTTTGATGTTCTTTCAATGATTGTGATTGTAAGAGTTCCGTTTGATTGCCCTAATGAAACGTTCGCTAAAGCAAACGACTCCTCTAAATCAGCACTCAACTTGTCGGAGGAAAAAAGAAACTGGTTTGATGTTTTGAACACAAGCAATGCCCTTTGCTGAAGATAAGTTCTTACAACCCCTTCAATGATAGACGGGTCAATGTGTTCAATTCCATTAATTTGAACATTATTTATGGCTAACCTTGGACTAGAAAACATGAGATTCAAACCAAGAAGTATAAGAACGAAGGTTCCGGTGCCAATACAAAGAGCCTTCCAAGGAACTTTTCTTACACGCTGAAAATAGGGATTTCGGTATTTACCTGCCCTATATCGTTTGTTTTGTGTTCTTCTAAAAAAATCCCTTTTGGGCATAGTTAAATAACTACTCGTGGCAACTGTGAATTGATTCGAGAAATTAGTTCATAACTGATTGTACCCGCCTTTTGTGCAAGCTCATCAGCGGTAACTCTGTGACGGCCATCGGTCCCTATTAATATGACCTCGTCCTCTTTTTGAATATTTGGGACATGAGAAACGTCAACCATCATCATATTCATGCAGACCCTTCCTATGACTTTACAACGATATCCTTTAACAAGAACTTCTCCACAGGAAGACAAGGACCTATCATAACCATCATAATACCCCACAGGGAGCACAGCAATGCGTCCTGAGCGTTTTAGAACCTCTGTGAGCCCGTATCCAACTGCTGTACCCATTGGAAGTGACTTGATCTGTGCTATACGCGTCTTCCAGCTTAACACCGGCTGAAGATCACATCCACCTGACAAGTTTCTTACTGTTGTCTGCACTAAATCGGATGACCATAGTCCATACATGGATATTCCTGCACGAACCATATTCAAATGAGTTTCAGGGTACAAGATTATTGCTGCCGAGCATGCACAATGTAGTAGTTCAGGATTAATTCCATGTGACGACAGTATCTCTACAGCCTCTTGAAATCTTGAAAATTGTAATGTGGCAAATTGTGGATTTCCGCTATCTTCAATATTTGCAAAGTGTGTTGAGGCACCAATTACTGTTACCGCATTTGATCTTACAATTGTTCTTGCAATATCAGCCACATCATCAAGCATTACACCCTGACGAGATGTTCCAGTTTCAATTTTCAGATGTATTTTAAAAGTTTTAGCTAAGCCCCTGGCAACTTTTTCTGCATGTTCAACACCTTCTTTGTCGTAAAGGGTGATATGAATGTCATTTTGAATCGCCTCGAGAAATCGATCAAACATCGTGTACCCAAGTACTAATATCAAAGCAGAGGGGAAACGTTCTCTGAGAATAAGGGCGTCGTCAATCTGATCGACAGCGAATGTATTTACGTCACATCTTCCAGCGATTTGTGCCACCTCTAAGAGCCCATGACCGTAAGCATTCGCTTTTACAACAGCACAAAACCGAGCATTCTTCTCTAGTAATTCACTTAATGAGGAAATGTTATGTGAGAGTGCTCGCTCAGAAATTTCAATCCAGGTTCTGTATGACTTCATGAAAAAAGGTATTAAGAATGTCGTTATTGGCTTTCAGTGAATCCATTTCAAGAGCCTCTTGCCTTGTAACCCACCGTGTCTGATAGGACTTTTCTTGTTCTGCAACCACTTCCCCATCGCCAACTAAACAATGGAAGCAGTCAATGTGTACTCGTAAAATATTTTCCTCTAAATCCCAATCGTGCGTGTGGTGATGGAAAAACATTGACGTGTTTACTTCTAAACCCGTTTCTTCAAGAATCTCACGGTGAATCGCCATTTTTGAATCCTCCCCTACCTCAATTTTTCCACCAGGGAATTCCCATTTTTTGTCCCACATTGGATTTGAGTCCTTTCGCTGCAGTAACAAGTAACGACCATCTCGCTCACAGATACCAATGACGATGTTTAAGTCTTTTATTGGTTTCATAGTTTCTTGATACGCTGCATCGGTATGTACCTATCTTCTTCTGTCATCCATGACAGTAACGCCTCTTCAAGCTCTACTTGATCATATCCTAAGACAATCAAATCTGGAGCAACCTTCTTTAGAATTTCAAATTCTCCAAGTTCCAGATCGGACAAAAGTGCTTGAGAAACGCACGCCTGACCCTCAACAGCTAAACGTCGTTTTTCTTCGATATTATTTGGTCGTTTATCTTTAAGTATTTGAACATGCTTATCGCGAGCTACCGCCACGACAAGTTCATCACCTTTTGTCTTAGCTTTTCTCAAAAAGAAAACGTGTCCTGGGTGAAGACCATCAAATGTCCCAAACACCAAAACACGTTTACTCATATTATTCTTCGTGACTCTCTGGACGTAGAGTTGGGAACAAGATCACCTCTTTAATGTTCGATGCCCCTGTTAGCAGCATCACCATCCGGTCCACACCAATTCCAAGCCCACAGGCTGGTGGCATTCCATGTTTAATTGCTTCCAAGTAGTCGTAATCAGTTTGATGTGCCTCATCAAAACCAGCTTTCTCCTTATCTTTCTCATGAATGAAACGTTTCTCGAGTTCAACTGGGTTGTTAAGCTCTGAGTAGTTATTTCCAATTTCGGAACCAAGGGCAAACGCCTCGAATCTTTCTGTAAATCTGTGATCGTCCGAAGATTTCTTAGCTAATGGAGAAACTTCAACAGGATAATCATAGATCATTGTTGGTTGAATGAGTTTCTCTTCAACAAGTTCTTCGAAGGCAAATGCCATCAGCTCACCTGCGGATTGGATTCGCGGGAGCTCGCTTCTTGCCTTATCTGTAAGCTTTGCACTCAAGATTTCTTTTGCAGAAGCAAAATCATCCCATGCAGACGCATCAATTCCACCAATCTCTTCAACGGCATCAATAAGCTTCATTCTTTTCCATGGACGTTTTAGTTCAACCTCTACGTCTTCATGTTGAACAAGCGTTGTTCCAGTAGCTTCCAAAGATGCGTATTCAAAAATTTCTTCAAAGATATCCATCCCGTACAAATAGTCTTGGTAGGCAATCTGGGCCTCGAACATTGTAAACTCAGGATTATGATCCTTATCGATTCCCTCATTTCTGAAGACCTTTGTAATTTCATAGACGTTCTCAAAACCACCAACCAGCAATCTCTTTAAATACATCTCATCTGAGATACGTAAGAAGAAATCTGCATCTAAAGAATTGTGATGTGTAACAAACGGACGTGCAAATCCACCTCCATAGACCGGCTGGAGAGTTGGTGTCTCAACCTCAAGAAAACCCTTACCATCCAACAGACTACGGATGGCGGTTATGACACGGCTGCGAGCACGCATACGCTCCTTCACATCGTCATTCATGATTAGATCAAGGTAACGTTTCCGAAAACGTGTTTCTTTATCGCTAATCCCATGCCATTTTTCTGGCAACGGAAGTGTTGCTTTCACGATTATCTTGTAAGAATTCACACCAAGAGTGTTCTCACCTTTTTTTGTCACAAAAGCCTTTCCGGTTACCTCAATAAAATCAGCAACATCGATCATTGAATGAAGATCAGCATAAGCATCTTCTCCAAGGTCGTCACGCTTAAAAGCGATCTGAATAGTGCCAGTCTCATCCTGCAGCTGAGCAAATGTTAGTCCACCATGCTTACGGAAGAGTCGTAATCTTCCAACGAGCGTTACTTCATCCTGATCTTTTTCATGTGTCTCAAAACCTTCAATGAACAAAGAGACATTATGGGATCTATGGGCCTTTGTTGGATAAGGTTCAATTCCTTTGGCTATAATAGCCGCCAGTTTGTCGAGTCGATCTTTTTCTTCCTGAATCATAAGCTTAAACAAAAAAATACAGCTAAATATACTGTATTTTATCCATGATTGGTGAGTATTGTCAAAGTTATTCTATCGAAACGATCACGTATGACATAACCCCAGAGGGAACGGTAACCTCTACTGTATCTCCCACCCTTCTCCCCAAAAATGCTTGACCTATAGGTGACTCATTGCTAATCATCCCATCCATGGGACTTGCCTCGGTTGAACCCACAATTGAAAAAGTTTTTTTCTTGTCCAATACCTCAGCAACAAAGGTTACTCCTAACAAGATTTCATCTCCTCCGGTTGATGAGGTAACTAAAACAGCGTCTTGAATTTTTGCTTCCAGTTCGCGAACACGCGCCTCATTCAAGCCCTGCTGTTCTTTTGCATCGTGATATTCAAAATTCTCAGAGAGATCTCCAAAATCTTTTGCAATTCCAATTTGTTCAGAAATCTCTTTTCGTGTCAGCTTCGTTCTTACCTCGAGTTCAGCTTTCATCTGGTCAAGAGCTTCTTGTGATACGTATGTTGGCATAATGAACAATGCTAGTGGTGCTTATGACTCTTGTCAACCACCCTGGGTGCAAGAGTAGCGAACCAAGTGCTAATGGGCACCGTCAGGACCAAGGCGCAAGTTCCGGCAAGTGTTCGAATAATCTCCTCTGCTACGAGCTCATTGTTAAAGAATTCTTTCGTTGTGAGGTCCCCATAGACAAACAATAAAAACACGGGCAGGGCCGCTCCAGCATAAACAAGAACAAGCGTATTCACAGTCGACGCAATGTGGTGTCTACCAATTCGCATGGCTCTAACAAAAAGTTCTTTTTTTGTTGTGTTTGGATTGGCAAGCAGAAGCTCACTTACAACCTCACTCTGCGTGATAGCCACATCATCCAAAACACCAACCGCCCCAAGTATGATTCCAGCTGCAAGGATCCCAACAGGTAAATTTACACTTCCTGTTTCCCAAAAAAGAATCGTTGCTTCCTCAGAGGCAATACCTGAAAGTGAACCAAAATAGATAAAGACTTTGGTAAAAAATACAACCAATATGAGCCCCACAGTTGTTCCAAGAAAAGCTAAGAATGTTTGACGCCGCAGTCCGTGCGATAAGTGCATGTTCACCGCCAAAATGACAATCGAAGCAATAACGGTTGACGTGATAGGGTCATTACCTGCCAAAATCGTGGGGAACAAATACCCAAACAACACTCCAATAGTCACGATCAAACCTAGTAGCGAAAGGACTCCACGCCAGCGCCCAACAACAATCGCAATGAGCGCAAAGATGAACACCATCCATACCAAATTCTTCTCTCGATGGATGTCTTCTAGATACGCAATGGCCCCACTATCTTCTTCTGTGATTTGCAACGACACACTGTCACCGACATCAAGATCAAAACCGATTCCAGACAAATAGGACTCTGATGTATCTATCGTGAATTCCTCTCCATATTCCGTTCTTGCAACAAAGTGATAATCAAACAAACCAGATTCTTGTATCACCTGCTCTAGAATCCTAACTACTATTGCATCGCTCTGACGATGTTCGATCGGTACCTGTCCATTCACTGGTGTCGGACCAAGGATCAGAATCATTCCAAAAAATACAAAGAACAGTCTGCTCATAAATCCTGTGATTAACGTAAGTTATTAAACCACCACTGAAGCAACTCTCGAGCAAGGGGAACAGCTGCGTCAGTTGACTCTCCCCCCTCTTCAATCAATACGACCAAGGAAATAGTTGGATCTTCGTAAGGAGCAAAACCTGTAAACCAAGAATGGTAGGCCTTATTTCCTGGTGTTTGGGCTGTGCCGGTTTTGCCCGCAACAGCTTCAGTTAATCCCACCATGGAACGTGCACTACCTCGTGTCACTGTTTGCCGCATCCCTTGTCTGACAACAGACAGTGCGTAAGCATCCAGATCCTCTAACGGCTCAATGCTTCCGTGTAGAAGCGCACCCTGAAATGGCCCATCCACAGATTCAACAATGTAAGGCTGAATTTTGTAACCCCCATTGGCTATGGCAGCTGTTGCCGTCGCCATTTGAAGTGGTGTTGTTAAAAAATCACCTTGCCCTATAGCGAAGTGATATGTATCACCAACATACCACCTCTCACCTTTCACCTCCTCTTTCCATTCTTTTGTTGGAAGAAATCCGTCCCCTTCTCCAGGAAGATCAATGCCTGTTTGTTGACCAAAACCAAACCGTTGTGCGTACTCACTAATTCTTGAAACACCCAAACCAGTGATTGTGTCATACCCACCACCAATGACGTAAAAATACGTGTTCACCGACTCAGCAATGGCCTTGCGCACATCAGTCACTCCATGACCCCCAGCTTTCCAATCTGGAAAGAACCATTGCCCTATTCGTAGGCCACCTGTTGATACAACCGATGTGTGTTCGCTCACCACACCCTCAGCTAGTGCAGCATAAGCAATGAATGGCTTAAATGTGGAACCGGATGGAAACTCACCAGCAATAGCTCTCGGAAAAAGTGGGTTATCAACATTTTCCAAAAGTGCTGCATACCGATCCTTAGAGATGCCACCAATAAACTCGTTATTATCGAAACTTGGCCAGCTTACAAGAGCCCTAACTGCCCCCGTGGCTGGATCCACAGCCACGACTGAGGCTCTAGAGGCATTTGATACTTCTAGCGTTTTAACAAGCTGTGTTTCTATGTATTTCTGAAACTCAAGATCAATACTCAGTGATATGTCGGCTCCATCGAGTGCAGATTCTTTAGAAACGATGGCAATCCTATTACCACCCGCGTCTACTTCGTAAACAATTCTTCCTGGATCACCACGTAGTACCGACTCTACCTGTCGTTCAATTCCAGCCTTCCCAATGTCATCTATGGGCCGGTAGCCAAGAGAAGCGAATTCTTCTAGATCTCTTGCAGACAAGGGGCCCGTATATCCCATAACGTGGGACATTGAACTTACGGTGGCGTTGTAAACTCGTTTTGTTTTTGTGTCCAAATGAAACCCAGGGAGCGTTGCAACCTCAATAGCAAGTCTAATTCCTGCTTCATAAGGAATATCTTCAGCAACTGGAATTGGGTCATATGAACGGGAGATATATTCAGACATGATTAAATCAAGATCTGTCACCTGAAGTCCAACTTGTCCAGCTACGTGCTCAAACAGAGCACGTCGTTCTATGTCATTTTTTGGAAGCTCGCTGATGGTCATGGTTAAAACAAACGATGGTTCGTTCCAAGCCAGAGGTGTTCCGTATCGATCATGAATCTCCCCTCTTGGAGGAACAATCAATTCAATTCTGTTCCTATTTCTATCTGACAAAGATCTGTAATGCTCACCTCTAACGATTTGTAGTTGACCAGCCCGTCCAACAAAAATAATGACAACCACTACGATCACAGCACCCATAAACCTCAGACGACTTCTGGAAATTGTACACCGAAGTGTTTGAGTTCTTTTTGAAGGCGAGCCCAAACCACCAGTAAGATACTCCTCAATATTTCCCGTATCCAAACGATCCACCTGACCAAGATGACCATCCTCTTGAAGGTTAAATATCCTAGAACCAGATTGTTTCTTTCGAAAAACCATGCCTTTATGAATACTGTTGAAAAAGCCACTGAAGCGTTGTTTTAATCTTTGTTGAAAATGGGAAGAGCATGATAAGAAAAATGATACTTAAACCCATGCCCCATACACGGACTGAAATTATTGTGCCAGAAAATTGAGGAGATAATCCAACTAGTGACCCTCCTGTGGAAAGCAGAATTTCCATAACCAACATGGCACCAATAGCCATTGATGTTGTCGCGGCCACGCCGTAAAAAGATCGATTTGAAAAAATATGTTTTGAAGCCAATGTTGTTATCACAGCAGCGACCATGTAAGCCGCCCAATGTAACGGGACAAAGCTTAACGAAAACGTGTCGAGTAATATTCCGTGAAAAACCATCCACCAGATAACGTTTGGGAAACCAGCATAGAGATATAAAAAGACCACACCAATGATCATGATTGGTAACCTATCCAACGGAGCTGGTAAAGAATAGACAAAACTTATCTCGAGAGTGAACAGAGCAAGAAAGGCCACAAGATAAATAACTATTTTAGTCATAGTCTTGATTCGGTATCACAAAAACCTGCGAAACACGTCTAACATCAGCCAATGGTTCAATGATGGCCGTTTGAAACGGAGATGATGGATCCTCTTGAACCGTGTTGACCAGACCAATGAGCAATCCGCTTGGTATAGTTGATTCTAAGCCAGAAGTCACTACAAGCATGTTTGGCTGAAGATCTTCATCAGCGGGGATAAAAGCTATTTCAAGAAGATCGCCAATACTTCCGGTGGCCACACCAATTGTCCTACTTCCATTAAATACGGCTACAGCCGTTGCATTTTTCGAGTCTGTTAGTGTTGTTACAGTTGAGGTACTTCTCCCAACCGTTGTGAGCTTTCCAAGAAAAATACCATCTCCCACAATAACAGGGTCCCCCGCTTTAACACCGTCATCAGAACCAACATCAATAACGAATTGAGAAGTTATGCCAGAGATTGATTTAGCCAAAACCCGAGCAACAACACCAACCGTGTTAGTTCGATTCACAAAATGTAGGATCTCAAGCACTTCTTCATGCTCTATTTGTAGTGTCGCAAACTCCGTTGCATTTACTGCAAGTTTGTCTCTTTGAACATAGAGTTGATTTAACTCATAAGGCGTAATCTCACTTGCTGAAATGAACCAAAAGATTTGATCGTAGATCCAAGTACCTGATCTAACAAATTGTTCCGCTCCAGGTTCAATAATTCGAGCCACACTACCTCGGAACGTAAAAATCGACGCAAGTGCCACCAAAAGGAAAACGATGAACAAGCGCCGACGTCCGCGGCGCGAACCGCGCAATTTCATAGGCTAAATGATACTACCCTCACTGGCAGACGGTAGAGTTATATCCTTGAGAAGCAAGGGATCTTCAAGCAGTAGCCCAGCTCCACGCACAACACATGTAAGCGGATCCTCAGCTACCCTGACTGGAATTGCGGCTTGCTGTGAAATCAACTTGTCCATTCCACGCAATAGAGCGCCACCACCAGTTAAGACTATCCCTCGCTCGTAAATGTCGGCCACAAGTTCTGGTGGAGTTTGCTCAAGAGTTCCTTTAACTGCTTCCACAATTGTTCTTACAGATCGATTGATCGCCTCACGAACCTGTGTGTCATTGATAATAATCTCTTTTGGTAGACCGCTGAGCAGATCTCGACCACGCATTTCTATCTCAAGTGGTTCATCAGGTTCCATGGCCGTACCAATGCGCATCTTCAATCGCTCCGCGTTTCTCTCGCCAAGCAAAAGATTAAAAGAATCTCTTGCGTACTGGATAATATTCTTATTCATTTCATCGCCAGCAATGTCGAGTGACTTCCATGTAACTACACCAGCCAAAGACATCACGGCAATTTCTGTTTTGCCACCACCTATATCAACCACCATCATTCCCACTGACTCAGAAAGAGGAAGACGTGCACCAAGTGCTGCGAGCATTGGATTTTCAACCATGTGAACCTTACGAGCACCGGCTGACAAAGCAGCATCTTCGATTGCCTTACGCTCTACCTCAGTTGTCTCAAGTGGAACTCCGATAACAATGCTAGGTCGCGGAACAATCGTAAAAGACTGGTCATGTACCTTGTCTATAAAATACTTCAGCATCTTCTCTGTTACTTCAAAATCGGAAATGACTCCATTGAGAAGGGGTCGCACTATGGAAATGTGTGGAGGAGTTTTTCCAAGCATGTCCTTTGCATCTTTTCCAACTGAAAGTATCTGATCTGTCCTCGTATTGATCGCAACAACGGAAGGTTCGTTAATAACGATACCCCCATCCTTTGAGTAGACTAGGGTGTTTGATGTTCCTAAATCAATCCCCAGATCTTTAGAAAAATGTCCAAGAAATTTGTTGAGCATAAAAAGAAAGAAAGACTCTTTGTCTTCCTGATTCTACCCTCTGCTCACGATGCAAGCAACCCTCTGTATGGAATAAATTTGTGTTCAATAACGGCGTTTTTGGGAAATAAAGGCCAGCTCCACAAAACCGACGATAATAACAACAAGAAACATCGTCCACCACCTAAACCACCCCTGAGAAAACAAGATAAGCGAACTTACAAATAGGGCGGTAAGAAGCAGTGCTTGCCGGAATGCCTGAAGTGTCACACGTAGAACGATCGCTGAGCGATCCTTCCAAAGTCTAAACAAAACCCCAAAAACCGAAATGCTGCCAAATAAGGCGATGGAAAGGGTGGCGTAGAAAAGAATAAGTCCCATAAAGCCAGAGGCACTTGGATCAATTCCATGCAGAACAACGACCCAAGCAATCCAGGCCGCAACGCTTGCAAGAGACATAAGGATGAGGTAGCTACGAAAACTCATAACGAATAGGATTCTTTGAAATGAACGTTGATACTTTTGTAATACTTGAACCAGGGAACTCTTCTCCCAACTTTTTTAACAAGTCCTCCTCATGCCCCTTAAAGGAATAACGGGCAGCACTTGATCTCAGTTGTATCCGAAGAATGCCATTTTTAAATGAAACGGCCGTTGCATCATTTCGTCTATCGCCAGGAAGATATGTTGGTAACATCTTGTTTGCTGCTTCAACAATCATTGAAGCGTTAACGGATTTCAACATGCCAAACCTTCCTCCAACAGAGCCAGACAACAAGTCGCGTAGTGATGAGATTCCCATACAGTTTATATTTTAGCAGATCTATCGCTGTCGGTATTCACAGATGTCCGCAAAGTCACAAAACTTACAATGAAAACCTGGTGTTGCGGTAAATTCTGAGGATCGAATTCCCCCCACCCTATCCACAATAGATTCTTGAAGTGATAAAAGTTCATCATCTTTCCCCAGAAAAGATACTCGGCTGTTATCTTTAAGATAGTGAAAAGTGAGCTTCTTTGGGATCAAGCCAAGCACGTCTCTAGCAGCCAATTGATAAAGCAAAAGCTGTTCCTTATCTCCTTTATCCAATTTTGTCTTTGGTGTGCCGGTTTTATAATCAATAATCTCGACCCCATCTTCAAAAGTATCCATTCTGTCGATCTGCCCTTTTAGCACAACGTCTCCTATCTTAAGAGTGAAGCCTTGCTCAATAGATAGGGGTGATGGAACATCTGTTTCGATCATTTTGTAGAAAGCTCTAAGTGACTGCCTCCCCTGCTCACGGTACTCTTCGCGCTGTCGATCGTTTACAAACCAGTCATCCAACCAACACACAGCGTAGGCTTCCATAAGCTCATCCATGGAAACAGGAAGACTAGTCGTTCCTAATGATTCTTCATCAAGTAAACTCTCCTGAGTTGAACCGGTTCTCTCCAGCCAAATGGTAAAGAATCTCTGCAACGTATTGTGCATGGTCTTCCCATAGCTGAATGTCCACTTCCCCATCACGGGAACCTTGAGCACGTGGGCGAACTTGTATTGCAAAGGACAGGTCTTGAAGGCGGCGAGCTGTGTGAATGAAAATTGTTTTGGTATTGGCAGTCGAACCTCATCAGAAGTTTCTACTTGTGATGCTCCTGTATCCTCATCAAGTAACTCAACAACATCCGTACCCACAACATCGCCCTGCTCATAGCCCAACTCAATAAGGAATCTAGAAATCTTTCTTTTTCGAGCCCCACCGTAATCTGCAGCAGAACAGAAGAACAAACCTTCCTTTGCTCTAGTCATGGCCACGTAAAATAAGCGACGTTCTTCTTCAATGTGGGCGTCACTTCCATCTGGTGCCATTGATCCAAGCCCGTCTGGCAACTTAATCGCATCAGAGCGTGCACGTGTTGGAAAGCGTTGATCAACCAGGTTCACGACAAAAACATACTTAAACTCAAGGCCCTTGGCCGCATGTACGGTCATGATTCTCACCATGTCAGGTCCATCTTCCAAATCTATCGATAGCGATCCTTCCTCACCAGCGTCTCGTTCATGAGCGAATTCTGCCAAAAAGTGATGGAGTACGGGACTGTCATTTCGGCGCTCAAAAGACTTTAGTCTTTTATAAAACTGTTGTAGAAATCCGAATGTTTCAAGCTTCTCTCGCTCTGGTAGTCGATTTAGGTGCTCAAGATACCCGCTCTCTTTTGCGACCTGTACAAACAACTCTCCAACATTTCTACCGAAAGCTTCTTTAGCGAACTCGTCGCGTGCTGAAAGCAATTCACGAATACTTTTCTGATCCTCGTCAGAGACACCTTCCGTGCCAGCAACTGCCTCACAAATTTCAAAAAGAGATTTTCCTTTACGTATAGCCTCACGATTCAGCTCCATGATCGTTCTCTCGCTTACCCCACACAATGCACTTATAAGCACTCGATAAAAACTTGCTGAATCAAAGGCATTGTCAATAATCCTCATGTAGGCCATCAGGTCGAGTATTGCTGGCTTGGTATATAGACCTGACAAAGCCAAAAATTGAAACGGGATTCGATGCTTTTCCAATGCCTGAGCGAAATCTGTCCCGGCATTGTTTGAGCGAACCAAGATGGCAAAGTCGCTCCAGTTATTCCCCATGGCCCTATACTCGGCAATGTACTCAACAACACGTTTCACTTCTTCAGAAGCGTTTGAGCAATGCAGGTGTTCAATACGTGCCTCACCATCCTTTGCGGCCACTAGTTTTTTTGAAAGATTGGCACTGGCCTCGAGTCTGTTTGGATTGTTGTTTTGAATGAAGCCATGAGCGTGATCTAGGATCGCTTGAGCACTTCGATAGTTTGTTGTCAGCACTACCCTCTTGGCACCCGAAAAATCATTTTCGAATCTAAGTATATTTGCCAAGGAAGCTCCACGAAATTTATAGATGGACTGATCGTCATCCCCTACCACGGTCAGATTGTTCCGTGGCGAGGCAATTGTTCTGACGATTTCATACTGAGCATCATTTGTGTCTTGAAACTCATCAACCAGAACAAACTTATACTGTGCTCGCACGGACTCCAGTACCCCAGGCCTGTCCTTGAGCAACTTTATTGTGTAGAGCATTAAATCTCCAAAATCGAGACAGTCATTTTCTAATAATACCTGCTGGTACGTTGCGTAGGCGCCAGCTAGTTCCTCAAGCCTAGCAATCTCTGAGAGATCCTCCTCAGAGGCCTTAGCACTGTCCATGTCGGCCTTCATGCCTTCTACGTAAGAAAGATACTCCTCCGGCCCCACACCAACGTCCTTAGCACGCGAAAAATGCGTCAGGAGCGATCTTATATACTTCGTTGGGTTTCCCAATGGCCGATAGTGATCAAGCTCAAAACGGTCAAAATTCTGCCTTGCCAGTAGCCACGCATCTAACTCATTAGCCAACCTAAAATCTCGAGATAAACCGATTTCCACCCCTCGCTCGCGGAGCAGATGTTCAGCAAAGGCATGGAAGGTTGATATCTGTAAATCCACATAGCCGTACGGCAATAATCGATCCACTCTCTCCTCCATTTCCCCAGCAGCTTTGTCTGTAAAAGTGAGAGCCAAGATTTCCTCTGGCTTGGCATGACCCTGATCAATAAGCCAGGCAATACGACTGGTAACCACAGTTGTTTTCCCGGTTCCCGCACCAGCAACAATCATTAGCGGACCCTCCACATGCGTGACGGCCTGCTTCTGTTCATCGTTCAATGTGGCAAGTAAATCAGTCTCCATATCGGCCACAGTGTATCATAAAACAGGGCCTTGAGGCCCTGTTCATTTTGACTATTCTATTGTCTCGATTGAGACGTTTCCGTCAGCACCGATGACGGCCAAGGCCATCTTTACTTCTAGTCCTTCGTGCTTTGCAACTAACTTTGCTTTTGCTGATCTGAGGTCACTCTCATGTTGAGCGCGTTCTGCTTCATCTGAGTCAAATGCACCTCGGCCTCCGTAACCACCACAGTCGGTATGGTTCATAAGAAGAACAGTCTCTGTTTCATGTAGACGGTGAGAGAGATCAACTTGACCCTCTGCATAGCTACCATCTTCTTGAGCGATATCCTTGGCAGCGCCTGCGATAGAAATGATATCGACGTAGTTATAAAGACCCGCAGTGTTTAAGTGATCGCGGATAGCTGTTCCTAGTCGGAAATCCATACAACGAACGAGAGCTGTGGAACACACGTGAGACATAAAGTAATGAAATAGTGATTAAGAATCGCCACAATGCTATCAGCAAAAACGAGACGTATCAAGTCATTTTTAGCAAATAAAAAACCTCGCTTGCGTAGCGAGGGTGAGCACGAGGCTCAGGTGGCCTAGGCGTGCTCTCGGACGTAGTTGATCACATCCTCGATGGTTGTGAGACCGTCAACATCTCCATCGTGAATTACGATCACGAACTCGTCTTCTACGGCCATGACCAGCTCGATGATATCAAGGCTATCCAAATCCAGATCGCCCATCAGCCTTGTGTCAGAGGAAACGTCTTCCGCGTCGACTTCTGCAGCTTCGCAGATCAACCTAGTGACGCTCGCGTCCAAATCGTCGTCGGAGATGGGCATCAGCACGCCGGCCTTTCCTGGTTTCCCGGAATGGACGACTCACGCGCGGGCTCCAGATCTTCGGTGAGAGCACCTGTCGGCTGCCGACCTTCCGGATGAGGATCAACCTCAAAGAGGTGACCCCAGAGTTCGCGGCCATGGTCGCGCCAGAAGGTCAACCAGACACCGAGGGAGATGAAGTACGTACGACGTTGAGTCTCCGAATCCCGAAGCTCGCCGTAGTCCACGTGCACCCGACAGATGACGATGTTCGTCGGGTCAACCGCCTTGATGTCCGGCTTGCCCTGCATCATCATGGCGATCAGGTGCACCACCGTGAGCCCGGCATCTGCCCCCTTGCCACAGGGTGCATGCACCTCAGCGACGATGGTGTGAATGTTCTTGATCCCCTCAGCTTCGGCGATCTGCAGGAGCAGGTACCCAGCGATGTTCCGGCCCGGGTACAGGATGTCGTCGTGAGACGCGACCGCGGCCCCACCGTGGTGGTAGAGCGGATGTGCTCGGTTCAGACCACCATTGGCATGAGCGATCGCGGCATCATGACGTTCGGCGTCATCCTTCTGATCACAGTCCGGACACCGGATCGTGATCACGCCGTTGGACATCACGATTTCCCTGACATCCTCGTTCTCCAGCACGCCAGCTTCACGAAGCAATCGAATCACTCCGTAGTCAAAATCACTCAACTGAGCCATCAGACTTTCCTCCTTATCCTGTTGTTTGGACGGCGAAAAGATACTCCCAAATCAACAGATTGTCAATCCAAATAAAAAGCCGCTTGAGTAGATCAAGCGGCTGTCGGTTCCCCGACCGTTGTCATGAACCCGTCACGACCCCACAAGCGATCTCTCGTCCGTAGTGAAGTTTCAAGGCTTGTTCTTGCCTGGGGCAGGTGCCAGGCTCAGCCATCCTGCAACGAGGATGAAAAGCACAGCCCGTTGGTGGGTTCGTAGTACTAGGTGGTTCACCCAACAAGTGGATGCGTTCCCGCTGTGCCTGCCGTGCTGGATCAGGAATGGGAACAGCGCTCAAGAGTGCTTGTGTGTACGGATGCTGTGGACTACCGATCACCTTGGCTGTCCTACCCAGTTCAACAATCCGTCCCAGGTACATCACGGCCACCCGATCTGCAAGTTCCTCAACGACCGCGAGGTCGTGTGAAATGAACAGCAGAGTGAGTCCAAACTCTTCGCGAAGGTCTCGCATGAGCCCAAGAACCTCCGCCTGAACAGAAACGTCCAGAGCACTCGTCGGCTCATCACAGACAATGAAGTCTGGTTGGAGGATGAGCGCTCGTGCCACGCAGATGCGCTGCTGCTGTCCGCCCGAGAACTCGTGCGGGTAGCGACGAATGTGATCAGCCTCAAGGCCCACACGTTCGAGCAGTTCCACGGCGCTCTCCAACCGCCTGGCTGGCGTATCGATGCCGTGAATGACCAAGGGCTCGGTCACCAGATCCCCCACACGCATGCGCGGGTTCAAAGACGACTCCGGATCCTGGAAGATCATCTGGGCTCGACGTCGGAACGTCTGCAGACCAACACGATCCATGTTGTGAACCGCACGGCTGTCGAAAAGGACTTCCCCGTCCGCCGGATCGATGAGGCCCATAATGGCTCTGCCAAGCGTGGACTTGCCACACCCGCTTTCACCCACCAGGGCGACAGTCTCTCCTTGTCGGATGATGAGATCCACACCAGCAACGGCCCGCACCACCTCAGGGGCTCGTCGCAACAGACCACCCCCAAGGGGGAACTCTACGCGAAGACCCTTGATCTCAAGTAGCACGGGAGCCAGCTCAACTGGGTCCTCCTCTGCTTCACTGAAGCTTCCCAGGACCGAGACGGCCGCAAGGAGCTTTCGTGTGTAGGGGTGATGAGGACGGTTGAAGATCTGGTCGACCGTTCCGTCCTCTACCAATTCCCCATCCTTCATGACACACACATGGTGCGCCATGTCCGCTACCACCCCCATGTCGTGGGTGATAAGCAGAATGGTCAGATTCAGGCGCTCCTGCAACTCCTTGAGGAGCTCGATGATCTGCGCCTGGATGGTGACGTCCAGTGCCGTGGTCGGCTCGTCGCAGATGAGGAGCTCAGGATCGCCCATGAGCATCATTGCAATCATCACCCGTTGGCGCTGTCCGCCAGAGAGTTCATGTGGGTACTGCTTCATGCGCTTGGCAGGCTCAGGGAGCCCAACCAGGCGCAACTTCTCTTCTGCTGTGGCCAGCGCGTGATCACGGTTCCACCTCATGCGGACCACCACCATCTCGATCATCTGATCTGCAATGGTCTTGGCCGGATGCAGGGCCGTGAGCGGCTTCTGAAAGATCATGGCGATCTTGGTGCCACGCAGGGCGCGACGCTCAGATGCCGGAAGTTCAGTGAGGTCCTCATTGTCCAGTCGCACGGAGCCACTCTCAATGCGACCGATGGGTGGCAACAGATCTGCGATGGCGTACGCCGTCATGGACTTACCTGACCCACTCTCTCCAACAAGCGCGAGTGTTGTTCCACGCCTGATGGAGAAGCTGATGTCATCGACCGGGGTCACCGGCCCCTCGTCGGTGGAAAGGACCACCTTAAGGTTTTGAACTGAAAGCAACATTTCACTGCCTCCCACGGAGTTTGGGATCCATGGCATCACGGACGCCATCGCCAATGAACAGCAGTGACAAGACGGTCACCACCAGCGCACCGGCCCGAAAGACAAGAAGCCACCACATGGTTTCTTTCATTTCGTTGCCCTGGCGGATCAGGATCCCCCAGGACGCCATGGGCTCTTGGACACCCAGGCCAAGGAATGAAAGGAACGATTCATCCAGGATGAACGCTCCCACCAGAACCGCGGCGTAGATGATCACGGGACCCAGAACATTGGGCATGAGGTGCCTGGTGATGATGCGCCAGTGACTGGCCCCCATACACCGAGCGGCTTGCACAAATTCCATCTGCTTGACGCTGAGCGCCTCGCCGCGGGTAACTCGTGCAAGTCCCAACCAGGACACGCAGCCGATGGCCACGTACAGAAGCAGGATGCTCTTGCCTGCAAAGCCCATCAGCAGAATCACGAACAGGATGTACGGCATGCAGATCAAGATGTCCACGAACCGCATCATCACATTGTCCACGCTCTTGCCGAAGTAAGCGCTCGCCGTTCCGTACAGCAGGCCGATGGAGGTCGCAATGACGAACCCCACAAGACCCACAGATATGGAAACCCTTCCGCCCATGAGCACGCGCACGAACAGGTCGCGCCCGAGCTTGTCGGTCCCAAAGGGATGCAACCAGCTGGAGACGTTTTCCACCCCCAACCAAACAGCAAACGGAGGTGCCTGTCGGGACTCTCTCAGAACCCCCATGTCGTACTGGACCCCGAAGGCCTGTTCCCAGACCCAGGGCACCAGCACACAGCTGAGGGCAACGAGGAACAATGTGGCCATCGACATCACAGCGATCCGATGCTTGGAGAACTGTTTCCAGAACTGCTGAGCCTTGGTTGCCGAGGCAAATGTCGTACTGAGTGCTCGACGTCGCTTTGCCTCCACCCAAACCGCAAGGGTAATCATGATCACCGAGAGGATGGGAGGAATCAGGGCTGACACAGGACTCTTTCCCGCTCGGTCCATCATCTGCACCATCGGCTCATTGAACTCTCCAAGGGCGGCGGCACCCATCAAAGCCAAACCGACGACGCCGGCGAGGCAGACAGCGGCTACAAGCCCCTGCACCCACGATCCCTGAGAAGACGACCCTCCTGTCACCTCGGCCCGCAGTCGCGGATCCAAGATGGCGTAGATGATGTCGACCAGGAAGTTTGCCGTGATCAGGACGGTTGCCAACAGGATCACGCCCGCCTGCACCATTGGGTAGTCGATGGGAGAAGACGTGACCGCCTGGATGAGGTGTAGGCCAATGCCCGGAATCCCGAACAAGACTTCGACGATGAACGAGCCACCCACCACCATGGAGGCAACGAGCAAGCCCGTGTAGGTCACCGCCGGGCCAAGGCCCAAACGAAGGGCATGACCAAACAGGATGCGCTTTTCGCTCAACCCCTTTGCATGGGCTGTGCGGATGTGATCGCGACCCAGCTCCTCCAACAAGCCCACCCGTACCAAACGCGCCATGCGCGCGGCCATGGGCAGAGCCAGGACAAGAACGGGCAAGAGGTAGCTGCTAGGCCCCTCAAGACCCTGGGTCCGCGGCAACCACCCCAGCTTCATGGTGAAGACCAAGATGACGACCGGTCCGACAACAAACTCGGGATTGGCAATGGCCAGGCCAGCCAGCCCCATGATGGTGTAGTCGGTCTTGCTATTGCGACGCGCGGCGGAGATAGTTCCAAAGAACACTCCCAGAACCAACGCCAGTGACAGAGCGAGTCCGATCAAGCTGAGTGTGTGAGGAAGCCCTTCGCTGAGAACCTCCACCACAGACAATCCGACGTGCTGCCAGCTGTCCCCCAGGTCAAGCCTGAGCAGGTCACTCCACATGTAGCCGTACTGGGTCAGAAACCCATCGTTGAGGTGCTTTGCCTCACGGCAAGCATCCATGGCCGACTGCGCCGACTTGGCGCGGAAGCATGGGTCCACTGGCATCACATAGAGCATGGCAAACACGATCGTGATGATCGTGACGAGTGTCACCACAAAGGATCCACTCTTTCGCAGCAGGAATTCTCCCACAACGACCTCCCTTCAAACAAAGGTTTAACTACTCAATCCTGTTGATGAAGTAGTGAAAAAACTTACTAGATAGACTCCTAAATTGCAAGGTAAATAAAAAGCCCCGAACCGTCTGTTCGGGGCGTCTGCTAGGGGTTCCTAGCAGGGTCAGATGCGGTAGCCAGCCTGGGTGAAGAGACGCTGGGCCTCTTCGCAGTTGGCCTCCGTCGGGGTTTCGATGGGCTTGTAGCTGCCCAACCCCGGGGGGAAGATGTGCGTCGTCGGCAAGTCACCGTTCTTGAGGACGTACTTCTCGATGGCCACACGATCCAGGGCCAGGGAGAAGGCTCGTCGAACACGGGCGTCCTGCCAGTGTTCGTAGCCGTCGCGCTGGTTGAAGGACACGTACGAGAGCCCCAAGGTGGGATAGGACGTGGCGTCGGCCACAGTGAGCGTGCCGTCGTCGGCCTGGATCACCGAGAGTTGGTCGGCGGGGATCGCCACCTGCGTGCCGATCCAGTCGCGCTGACCGCTGCGGTACATGTCGACGTTCAAGGTGTTGTCCCCCGAGGTCCACGCGATCGCCTTCTTGAGGTAGACCGTCCGCGCGCTCCAGTAGTGCGGATTGGCCTCCAAGGTGATGTGGTCGGAGATCTCCGCCTCGGTCACCACGAATGGGCCAGAGCCCACGAAGTGATCGGGCTGACACCACGCCTCGCCGTTCGCCTCCACGGTTGCCTGGTGCACCGGGAAGAAGATGGGCATGGGCATGTTGACTTCCAGGACACTCGAGGGCGCACTGAGCGTCACCACGAAGGTCTGGTCGTCCGTGGCCACACCACTGACAAATCCGATCTCGTCGAACAGCATGGCATAGGCCGCCTCTAGATCCGGCGAGCGTGCCTGCTGCCAGGACCACTGAAAGTCGTTGGCCGTCAGCTTGTCGCCGTTGGACCATCGAGCTTCTTCGCGGATCTTGAACGTCCAGGTCAGACCGTCCTCGCTGGATTCCCAGCTTTCCGCCAGACCAGCGATGGGCGGGCCAGAAGACCCTTTAGTCCCCCACCGCAACAACCCCTGATGGGCGTTGCCGATGATGTGATCCTCCACCAAGGAGGTCATCAGACGTGGGTCGCAGCTGCGGGGCTGGCCGGACGTCATGAACTGGAAGGTGTCGTCGTCGACGTTCCGCTTGGTGCCGCCGAAGTACGTGGCAGACTCACTCACACCCCTTGCGGAAGGTCGGACGAACTCCAGCTTGTGGCTCATGAGCGCGTTGGGTTCGATCCCCGCCCACTCCGGGCGGACCAGGTGTGTCCGGACACTGAAGAACAACGGCGCCATCGCGGCCTGGTCGTACAACAGTTGTTCTGCCAACTGGTACCACGGGCTGTTGCCATTGCTCCCGCTGGAATGCAGGCCCTTGTCGATCAGATCGTCGTACTCGGTGCTGGTGAAACCGCCGTTGTTCATCGAGCTGCTGGAGGTGTACAGGCCCGCGAAGGTCTGCGGATGCGGGTAGTCCCCCTGCCATCCATCCAGGGTGAAGTCGAAGTTGTGAGCGCCCATGACGCGGCCGAGCCACTGATCCATCGGCATGCCCGTGACCTGGACGTCCACACCCAGACACTGCTTCCACTCGCTGGCCATCTCCGCAGCCATATCCGGCTCTCGACCACTCTGCGAGCGGTAGAGAAGCTCGACGCTCGGGAACTCCTTGAGCCCCTCATCCGCAGGTTCGTCTTGACTGTCTCCACAGCCGATCATCAGCATCGCGGCGCCAAGCGCCATGAAAAGTCGCAGGTATTGCATCGGTATTCCTCGTCCTATCTCAGTTTCTTGCGTTCGTCTCGTGACCTAGTGTCACGTGATCCAGCGCCGGGAGACTAACAAAGCAACCCCCCTTTGTCAATCCAAATTTGTGTATAGAAAAACAGACCCGAAGGTCTGTTTGATAAATTTTACTGTCCTGCCAGGCTATTGCCTCGAAGTACAAATTATTACTTCGAGTCGGTTGCCTGGCCTGGTTTTGCGCCACCTACGTCTCGGTACTGATGGCGCTTGCTCGCCACTCTGTGACGAGCCAACTCTCGTTCCATCATGGCCGCTGCATCGGCAAACGCCACATCGTCTCCATGACGTTTTTCCTCGAGCAGTTTTCGTGCGCGATCTCGTGCTTCTTCTATTTGTTTTATATCAAGCTCATCTGCCCTCTCGGCAGTATCAGCCAAAATTACGATTTCATTGTTTGGCCTAACTTGTAGGAAACCCGTTGAGGCTACTAAATAGTGCTCTTCACCATCTTTTTTTAAACGAAGCTCTCCGGCACGCAAGTTAGATACTAATGGAATGTGTCCAGGTAAAATAGTCACCTCCCCCATGTCTGTCATAAGAGAAACAGAATCAACTACGTCCTCGTAGACGATTTTCTCTGGTGTAACAATGGAGAGGTTAAGTTTTGACATGTTAGTTTAATTCTTTTGCTGCTTCGATTACTTCCTCGATGGAACCCTTAAGGTAGAAAGCTTGCTCTGGGAGATCATCGTACTTTCCATCCAGAATCTCTCGGAAAGACCGAACGGTATCCTCAAGCTTCACAAACTTTCCGGCTGAACCCGTAAATTGTTCAGCAACAAAGAATGGCTGTGAAAGGAACTTCTGAATTTTACGCGCACGAGAGACAAGCATTTTATCTTCATCAGAAAGCTCGTCCATTCCCAAAATGGCGATAATATCCTGAAGGTCCTTATAGCGCTGCAATACCTTCTGAACCCCACGAGCGGTATTGTAGTGATCTTCTCCAACCACGTTAGGATCAAGAATGGTTGAACTTGAGTCCAATGGATCAACCGCCGGATAAATACCAAGCTCTGCGAGTGAACGCGCAAGCACAACCGTTGAGTCCAAGTGACCAAAAGTGGTCGCTGGAGCTGGATCAGTGAGGTCATCTGCAGGAACGTACACCGCCTGAATAGATGTAATAGAACCCTTCTTGGTAGATGTAATACGCTCTTGCATCGCTCCCATCTCAGTTGCCAAGTTAGGCTGATATCCCACAGCTGAAGGAATACGTCCTAGCAAGGACGACACCTCTGAACCAGCCTGTGTGAATCGGAAAATGTTATCGATAAAGAGAAGGACGTCTCGTCCTTCATCGTCACGGAAATACTCCGCAAGAGTCAGCCCTGTAAGAGCCACACGAGCACGGGCTCCTGGCGGCTCATTCATCTGTCCAAACACGAGGGCTGTTTTTGAAAGCACTCCAGACTCTTTCATTTCTTCGTAAAGATCGTTTCCTTCACGCGTACGCTCTCCCACACCAGCAAACACAGAGTATCCCCCATGTTCCTTAGCGATGTTATGGATGAGCTCCTGAATAAGCACAGTCTTTCCCACACCAGCACCACCAAACAAACCAGTCTTACCACCCTTCAAGAAGGGGCAAATTAGATCGATAACTTTGATACCGGTTTCAAATACTTCGTCTTTTGTAGCCTGATCAGCGAAACTTGGAGCATCACGATGAATTGGATCTCGGCGCTTCGCACCACAGTCTCCAAGACCATCAATGGCATCACCTGTAACTGAGAACATACGTCCCAGAGTCTCAGGGCCAACAGGTACAGCAATTGGCTTTCCTGTGTTTATAACCTCTAGACCGCGTTGAAGACCGTCCGTTGCACTCATGGCAATGGTACGAACAACTCCGCGTCCAGTGTGTTGTGCGACTTCAAGGGTAAGAACCTCATCTTCACGCTTCACCTCCAAAGCTGTGAGGATCTGAGGAAGATCTCCTTCAAAGTGCACGTCGACCACAGGGCCGATAACTTGTGAAATAGTTCCTTTAGACATATTGCTTTGGTTATCCTTCTAGAGCCGCTTTACCACTAGAGATCTCTGCGATCTCCTGTGTAATGCCGGCCTGGCGAGCTTGGTTAAACGTGAATGTTAGGTCGTCGATCATGTCTCCTGCAGCATCTGACGCACTTCGCATGGCCATCATTCTGGCCGAGTGCTCAGAGGCGGCGGACTCCAGGACTGCTTGGTAAACCATGGTCTCTACGAGACGTGGCAGTATTTGATCAAGTACTTTTTCAGGTGATGGCTCAAATGTGTACTCACCGGAAGTGTCTATCTTTTTCTCAGACTTCTCATCCTGATCAGGTGAGCTCACATCTCCAATCCGTGATGTGTCCTCCGGATTACCTAGCGGCAGTAGCTGCAGGACTAAAGGTTTCTGATTAAGTGCGCTGATAAAGTCCGTGTAGGCAATGAGCACTTTGTCGAAATCTCCTTTTGTGAACTCTTCGATCACCATCCGTCCTATCGGCAGCACTTCTTCAAACTTTGTGTTGTTTGTGATCTCTACAAAGCTTGCTTTGATTGGTATGTTCATGCGACGCATGGCGTCCGCTCCACGCTTTCCAATACAGACCGTTTCTATCTCCACACCATCACCCAGCTCTTGAATCATGGTTCTTGTTTTGCGAACAATGTTTGTATTGAACCCTCCTGCAAGTCCCCTGTCTGATGTGATCAGCAGCAGCAGCACCTTCTTTACATCATCTCGCTTGTGCAAGAGTGGATGCATACTTGTATCAACTCTGTCACCAATAGACAGCACTGTATCCCAAGCCAGCTTCGCGTAAGGACGCGTTGCTATCACACTGTTAACCGCCTTGCGCATTTTGCTGGCCGCAACCATCTCCATCGCCTTGGTGATCTTTCGTGTGTTTGTGACGGACTTTATCCGCCGCTTAATGACTCGAGTTTGAACTGCCACAAGTTATTCTTTTGCTACAAATTGCTCGTTAAATTCTTCAATAAGTTTTTTGAGTCCCGCTTCGATTTCATCAGAAATAGCTTTTTCATTCTTCAATGACTCCATTGTGTCAGCCCCGGATGAACGCATGTAATTGTGAAACTCGGTTTCCCAGCGCACAATTTCTTCAACCTCGATTCCATCCAAAAGCCCGTTGATAGCAGCAAAGAGAACGGCAACCTGCTCCTCAAAAGGAAGTGGTGCGTACTGTGGCTGCTTCAAAAGCTCTGTAAGACGTCGTCCACGATCAATCTGCTTTCGTGTGCCTTCGTCCAAGTCAGATGCAAACTGAGCAAACGCTTCAAGTTCACGGAACTGAGCCAATTCAAGTCGCAACTTTCCAGCAACCTTCTTCATGGCCTTTGTCTGTGCAGCTGAACCTACACGTGAAACGGAAAGTCCCACGTTCAAAGCTGGGCGAATTCCACGGTAGAAAAGGTCGGTCTCAAGATAGATCTGACCATCAGTAATAGAAATAACGTTTGTAGGAATGTATGCAGATACGTCACCAGCCTGAGTCTCGATGATCGGAAGTGCAGTGAGTGATCCCCCACCATTTTCTTCGTTCAAGCGCGCAGCGCGCTCCAATAGACGAGAGTGAAGATAAAACACATCTCCTGGGTAAGCCTCACGTCCTGGTGGGCGTCGCAGCAACAATGAAATCTCACGATAGGCCCAAGCCTGCTTTGAAAGGTCATCGTAAATCACCAAAGCGTCTTCACCCTTTGCCATGAAATATTCACCGATAGTACATCCTGTAAAAGGAGCGATGTAAGAAAGCGCGGCAGGATCAGAAGCACCAGCAATCACAACCGTGGTGTACTCCATAGCGCCAGCCTCTTCTAGTCGTGCGACAATTTTTGCAATTTTTGATTCCTTCTGACCAATAGCTACGTAAATGCATTTCACCCCCAGGCCTTTCTGGTTGATGATTGTGTCTATAGCAATAGCAGTCTTACCTGTCTGCCTGTCGCCGATGATGAGCTCACGCTGACCACGACCAATCGGGATCATGGAGTCTATAGCCTTGATACCAGTCTGAAGAGGCACACTCACGCTCTTACGTGTCATAACACCTGGAGCAATCTTCTCGATCGGATAGTAGTTCTTTGCGTTGAGTTTACCCTTTCCATCAACTGGAACACCCAAAGGATCCAACACACGACCAATCACGTCGTCAGAAATAGGTACAGACAAAATACGTCCAGTGGTCTTAACCGTATCCCCTTCCTTGATCTTTGATGCGTCACCAAGGATAACAGCACCAACGCCGTCCTCTTCAAGGTTTAGGACCACGCCCATCACCCCAACTGGGAACTCAAGCATTTCTGATGCTTTTGCATTAGAAAGCCCAGTCATAGTGGCTGTACCATCCCCCACAGAGAGAACAGTTCCAACTTCTTCCTGTTTCGTCTCGGTGTGGAAGTTGTCTAGAGCACCCTTAAGGGCGTCGATTATTTCAGTTTTTGTAGCCATAGATTTGATTATGAACTTTGAAGTTTCGCTTCCAACTGCTCGAGATGCCCCTTAATGGATCCATCAATGATCTGCTCGTCTATTCGGAGTCTAGCTCCACCAATTATTTCTGGATCAACGGACTCTCTAATTTCCGCACCCTTTGCAACCGCCTGCAGTTTCTTTCTCAAGGCATCACTTAGTGGATGAGCCGTTGTGACAGATATAGTCGCTGCTCCATAACGCTGAGCCCACACCTGTTCTATCGCATCGATTACGCCTCTTAGCCGATGGACTTCCTTTCGCTCAACTAGTAGAGCGACTAGGTCTGCGGCGGCCTGACTTACATCACCGTCACTTTTTCCATCGACGGCGAGTACGAATGCCTCTGCTAATTGTTTTTCAGATCTCTTCATACTAACCAGTCATTTCATCAACAACACCCTCAGCAAGCTTCTGTGCTGTTTTTTCATCAACTGATTCTTTCAAAATTTTACGAGCTGCCTCAACAGCAATCTTGGCGATATCCTCACGGGCATCGCGAATCATCTGGTCTTTCTCTGCAACAAGCTGTGCCTTACCTTGTACGACAACACCCTGAACTTCAGCCTTAGCCTTATCAAGCAACTGTTTCTTCCGATCGTCAGAAGCCACTCGAGCTTCTTCCAAAATCTTTGCACCCTCAGCCTTAGCCTCAATGACCATGGTTTTATGCTCGCTCTCAAGCTCTTTGACGCGACGTTCAACGTCTTCAGCTTGCTTTACACCTTTGGCAATTTTTTCTTGACGCTCTTCCAAGAGCTTCACGATTGGCCCATAGGCAAACTTCCATAGCACCAAAAGAACCACAGAGAAGTTAATCAGCTGAGCGATGAAAATTTTCAGGTTGATACCAAGTGTGCCGATTCCACCAGTGGCTTCAGCAACATGGGCAACCTCTGTAGCCGCTTCCGCGACGAGTTGTACTTCTTGAGACATAATTTTTATTTGTAGTCAGTAGCTTGTAGACATCCCACAAGCCACGCTCTCCAAATAAAATCTAGAGTGTGAAAGCTACCACCAAAGAGTAGATGGCGATGGCCTCAGCAAAAGCCATTCCAAGAAGCATAGGAACGAATAGTTTTCCTGCAGCCTCTGGGTTGCGACCGATCGCCTCCATGGCTTTGAAGCCAATGAGTCCGATACCGATAGCAGGACCAAGTCCACCAATAGCCATGGTGATTCCCTTGGTCAAAATTGAGATTGTCTCTGCGTCCATAGGGTTGGTTAGTTAATGAGTAATTGGTAATTAGCAACTGATCACTGGATCTTTTGATTCCAACGACCAATTTCCAAACGCCAACTAAGCGTGTGCGGCTGCGACTTCTTCGTGCTCCTCTTCATGTCCATGCTCTTCTGTAGCCACCGTAAGGTAAGCCAGGGTCAACATCGCAAATACTGTTGCTTGAATAATCCCAACCAGAAGTTCGAGGAATATGAATGGAATTGGTAAGAAATATGCCAGCAGGCCAAGCATCACCGTAAGTAATACCTCACCAGCAAAAATATTTCCAAATAAACGAAGGGCGAGAGACAGAACCTTAGCAACCTCAGAAATAATCTCGATGAGTCCTACACCAAATTCAATGATCGCTACCGTGATAGCGACAGGCCCCTTTTTAATGGCACGAAAGATTCCACGGATGTTTACGAATTTACTGAAATGATTCACAGGCCCAAGCGCCTTCATCCCTATGACATGAGAAGCAAGAACAGCAAACAGAGCAATCGCGAGCGTGAGGTTTAAGTCACTGGCGGCTGGTCGTAGAAGTGGAATGAGAGCTGTGTGACCTTCATGGATTCCCCAGACCCCAATAGATCCCGTACCTGGGATGAGTCCAATCCAGTTAGAAAATAGAATAAAGAGAAAGATAGTGCCCACAAGCGGAAGAAACTGTTTCGCACGCTTAATGTCACCTGTCACTTTCTGAACCTCGTTCAGCATGAATTCAATGACTCCTTCAATGAGATTCTGGACACCTGTTGGCACAAGTCCTTTTCTTCGACTTGCAACAAAAGCTACGCAAACAAAAAACACGACAGCAATCCAACCATTGACCATCGCGTTGGTAATAGGAAAACCTCCGATTTCTATAAGGGATTCAGCAGCAGCAGGTGGGAGCAGAAGTT
>JABMNZ010000030.1 GCA_013204395.1 Parcubacteria group bacterium | reverse complement strand
TGTTAGATCACCTGTGAGCATCAAGTTGTCACATACGAAGACCGATGCTCCAACAGCGATTCCGACGCTTAATGATCGATCGTAGCTGTTCCTGAATCCGATAGACAATCCAAGAGCTGAGTCGCCATTCTTGAACGTGTGTACGCCAAACATCTTCTGACCGTCTCGGGCCAGTCCAAGCTGGGTGTTAACCAACTCAAACTCCGGGAGCAGATTAGCAGCCATTGAGCTCAACATGTTTGCCAGTTCATGATGAGCCACCGGCTTGTAGCTCCTTGTTTCTTGCGGAAGCGGGATCATTGCCAACTGTTCTATAGTTGCAGGTTCCGCTCCTTTATGAAGCAGTAAAGTCATCTTTCACCTCTTTCATTTTGATTGTTGAACAGGCTTTAAGACCGGCCTGTATACTTCTTATTCCATAAAAATCTGGCATAAGAAAAGTACTGGTAAACCAATACCCACATATGAAGGAATCAAAGGAGGCTTATGCATTACCTACAGATAGCTGATGATAAATATGGTAGCGATGAGCTTTCCAAGCTCGTTTCCAGTGGGCTCTCTTTACTGGGGCTTGATAGCTACCAAACAATCACGGTTAACACGAAGAATAACAGAATCAGCATCGGCTTTCAAACCCTCGAAGATGCTAATACCACAAGAACGATAGCTGGCATTCCAACACACCCCCGGAACAAAACATTTAGGAGTAGAGATGTAAATCAGTTTGTGCTGAATCTCTACAGTGTGGCAACAACCAGCATCAACAACGTGACTTAAGAAGGAGATTCAACCATGAATCAATTACTAACAGAAGTAAGCGATAACGAAATCGCAGAAGAGTTTGTTAACCGGTTTCAACGCCGGGATGGCGAACAGTTAAAAAGTGCTGCTACAGCCGCAAATCATCTTAGGGCTATCCTGTCTGCCTATCCTCGGGACGTTGAACACTTCGTTGTAATTTTCCTAAATAGTCAGAATAGGATCATCACTTCCGAAGTCGTTGCATCAGGAACCATCGATAGTTCCGCTGTATATCCAAGAATAATTATTAAGAAGGTCTTAGGACATGAAGCGGCACATATTCTTGTCGGGCACGGGCACCCCAGTGGTGAGACAATGCCAAGCAACTCTGACAGAGCAGTAACAAAAAAGCTTCAGACCGCACTTAATGCAATTGATGTTTCTTTGTTGGATCACATCATTGTCGGTGATGGTTTTTATTCGTTCTCAGATCAGGGGCTCTTATGAATGCACAATGGAATGTGACTTTCGACAAGTTCATGAGTGAGGACGAAGTAAAGGCTCTTCGCAAGACACTTGAAGCGGCAGTTATTATTGCCAAGTCCAAAGCACATCAAGGACCTGTGAGAGATCAATGTATCATCGAGTTGGCTTTAGGCAGCGGATTACGTGTATCTGAGCTCGCAGCACTCAAGATCGAAGACATTGATTTAAAGCGTGGCGGGAACACCTTGATCGTCCGTCACGGCAAGGGTGATAAACTCCGCCAAGTCAAGTTCTCGTCCACTTTGAAGACGCTTATCCAGGAGTATCTGGATTACCGTACATCAGACAGTGATTATTTGTTCTCTTCAGAACGTCAAGATTACATGAGTTCAAACGGGATACAGAAGGTGTTTAAGAAGTGGGCAAAGAAAACTGGACTACCATCCCGGTATAGTATCCACAGTTGTAGACATTTTTACAGCGTCAGATTACTAGCCGTATCAAAGAACCTCAGATTAGTCCAGCAACAACTAGGGCATTCGAGTCCCCAAACAACAACAGTTTACGCATTCGCTTTGGACGAGGAGATAACAGAAGCAGTTGAGAAGCTCTAAGCACATGAAATAGATCGATTCCTGATCTATTTCTTTAACTCATAACATATTGGATAGATTTCATGGTGGATTGGGTAGAATACCATGCATATCTTGAAAGAACTGGATAGATAATCAGTGTTATATACCCAATCGGAGGTTTCGTGAGCGATAAGCCTAAATCAGTGCTGGATGTGTTAGCATGGTGTCAAAGTTTAGAGAACAGATTATCTAGTGTCGAACAAGTAGGTGAAATAATTATAGATTTTGGTGAAGAAAGATATGAAGCAGATTCACTACTTTCAAGTGGTGAAAACAAAGCAAGAACCCATACAGTCAAAATTAAGTATAAAGAACAATTCAAAAAAGTCCTTCAAGTGATTCCCACCATACAGCGTATTGATACAGATGGTAATTATAGTTCAAGATTTGAAATAAAAGCGGACAACGTCACAACCTCTGGGTTTGATCTCATCATTGGTACCTGGGAAGTAACTAAGATTTGGGATATCAGTGTTAAGTGGTATGCCATTGGATATGGAGAACTAGCCCAATGAGTGATAAACCTAAATCCGCCCTCGACGTTCTAGCTTGGTGTCAGGACCTTGAACAACGTCTTAAATGTATCGAAGAGGATGCAATCAAGATTGTTGCTCATGGTGAAGTTATGGAGACGAATCATGAGACCCTTAAAAATGGCTCAGGTGAGCGACAAGTAAAAAAGCATATCAGTTTCCAGAAAGCTCTTACCGCAGTGCCCACGATCTATACAGCAATTTCTGGCCTCGATACAGATAGCGATTTCAATACTCGAATTGAGGTGCATGCACTTGATGTGACACAAGAGGGTTTTAATCTCATCATTAGAACCTGGGGTCCTTCAAATGTCCCTTTCATTAAAGCAGCTTGGTTTGCATTAATTGACTAAAATTGATTCTGAAAATACACATAGGGATTTTAACATAGTGCATTCCCAAACTATTAACAGAGAACAATTCATCGCCAATATCCGATCCAAGTTCAATCGGTCAAAACACTTTACAGCCTATTTGCCTGACAAAGATGTGTTTCGAAGTTATTTCGAAGGTCAGGACTTCAAGGACGCGGTAGTTGAATTTTTTAACTTATCGGATGATGATCTATTATCGCTGTATTTTCTTAACTACCCTGTCCGTGGACAACTCTTTTTTGAACAGGAGATCGTTGCCAAGATTGTGCAGGATTTGCCAGAATTCTTCCTCTCTGTTTTACGTGTGGGAATATCTAAGCTCATAACTTTATCGGGGCTTCAACGAGAGAATATTTTAGAGCCAATCTTATTTCACGAATCAAAACTAGCCGAAATATCGGAGGCTATTTTCAATGGCTGGAAGCAGATTGGCGAAATTGAGGTCAGCAAGATTCCAGACAAAGAAAAGTTAGTAAAGCTGGCTGGAATACCAACCACGCTGCAAATCAATCATTACTATTATGATTTGTTAGGGTGTCTTCAGTTAAATTACGATAGTCAAATATTATATATTGAATCAAGAGGCGCTCGCTTAAAAGATAAAAGCACTTTTTTTATTCCACCTGATAGAACAAAGCGAGAATTGTTGACCCTCGTGACCGGATATCTGGCAATGCCAATTGCCTTCGCTGAGGAGATTCTTGCCACTGAAACTGATATCCTCCGAATCTGGAAGCGCTTAGATGAGCAACTAAAGGAAGCAAATTTCCTTGGTGGGATATTTCCTCTTTTAAGTCCCTATAATCCCGGTGATTACCTCATGGAGGGACGTGAAAGTGTTTTGTACATAGAAGAAGAGGCGGTATATCCATACACCCCTGAATCAATCCAAGATTATGATACACTTGCACTGGACCTTTCGGAAAGTCCTGTTCAATATGATAAATTTCGCTTTAGACTAGAACAAAGCCGGGGCAATACTAAACCAACCAAATGGATCTCCTTGTCCATTACAGATTCAACTTTCTTTTACTTTCTTGCACTTAATCGCTTGGAGAATCCCGGTGACGATTGTCAATCTATACACCCCGACAAGGCAGTGGAAAGGTTGGGTCGAATCCATAATAAATTTATAAATTTTTTAAAGGGTCCGGTAAAGAAGGAACTCTGTGGAGAACGAAACAAAGGTACCAATTCTTGGGTCTATGGTTCTGGAAACACAAAAACAAAATATGCTCAGCGAATCCATCAAGCTTTTGAAGTAGCCACAGGCATCAACAAGTCGAACGGCTCATTGTTACAAACGTGTCAGAATAACATAGAAGGTGGAGGATTCCACTTAGCTCCACATATCACAAATATCATCCACAAAAAACCTCCGGAATAAAGTGATGACGTCATGTGACGTCATCCGCATACGCTCCTAACACCTAGTTAGGCTTCGCAAATTCAACCCAGCGCAAACAGCTGGGTTTTTTGTTTTATCCCAGTTTGAAAACCGGCTAGCGGGTAACCCCCCGAACCAGCCAAAGGCCTTTGGCACTACGCAGGAGATAATCCAATGCGAATGTGTCATTCATGCTCTTTGAAAGATTCAAGGTGTCACGACCTCTGCACTGACATCCAGCTCCACCTCAGGAACAGCAGAAACTACAAAACAACCTATGTAAACATGGAAGTGGGACTCACTGAGGTCCACTCCAACCAG
>JABMNZ010000029.1 GCA_013204395.1 Parcubacteria group bacterium | reverse complement strand
GTCCAGACCCCGGTCCAATGAAATCTTCCACACGACGAGCTTCTAAAAGCTAAAAAAAGACACTTTTGACATCAATTTTCCCTCATATCTGCTAAAAACTCAGACCCTAGTGCGACGCCAGTGACTAGCAGCCAGTCACGCGCACGAGTGCAAGCCACATATAAAAGGTGTCTCTCAGTATTATAAATCTCTTCTAGCTCACCTTCGTCCGCAGCTGTTTCTATGCGTTCGTTTAACGGCAAAACGTCGTCATCACATGCCATCACGATGACAACCCGAAACTCATGCCCCTTGGCTAGATGCATTGTGCTTACCGATATTGAGCCTTCCTCGATATCTGACTTCTCATCCAACTGATGCACTTTACATCTAGTATTCTTAGCTGCTGCTTTGGCCCGAGCCAGTTGGGCTGATGATCGAACGAATATGGCGATCTCTTCAGCCTTACAACCTTCGGTTATCCGTTGTTCAATCCAGTTTGAAACGGCATCACGTTCATCTTCCTCGGTTTCATAAATCAGGATGTCAGGAGGAGGGCCATCAAATAGAGAAACAGTGCCAGTTCGCGTTTCGACAAGTCCGTCGATGTCAGAAATAGATGGTGGGAGAAGCTTGTCAGATTGCGCTCTGATTTGATGGGATGTGCGGTAGTTGATCCGTAGTGTTGAGGAACGACCACGAACATCTAGCCCCAATGATTTCCATGAAAAAGGAATTTGGAAAATCCGTTGCCCAGAATCGCCCGCAAAAAATAGTGCGTTCTGGCGATCTCCACCATGAGCGGCAAGAAACCTAGCTTGAGCAACACTAAGGTCTTGGCTTTCGTCAACGATTGCGTAGTCGAACGCTGGCTTGGATGGGTCAGCGATTTCAGTCAGGCGACCAAATATATCACTCCAAGTTACAAGCTTCTTATCAACGAGAACCTTCCGCACGGTTTTAAAAATAGACCACAAGATTTCTCTTTGATTGCCGCCGACACGAGTTCTACGGCCCAATCTAGTGACATCTCTATAGGCATCCCAACTCGTGAGTTGCCATGCATCTACTACTTCACTCCATTCACTGATAATAAACTCGGTTGAGAACTTGTGGCCTTCAATGGATTCTGCTGATCTCTTCAGTAGATTATGAATCTGAGAAGATGACGGTATGTTGGGGGGGCCAAATGCTTTGCTATACAAGTCATACCCGACATTATTGAGCGCATCGACATTGATCCGTTCAAGCAAACGTTCATCATCACTTATGAGCAGTGCTAGTTTGCTTTTAATCGCATTGGCGAGTGGTTTTGTGAAGGTGGTAAGCAGTATCTTAGCCGATGTGTTTAATCGTCCGAGATAGGCAGCACGATGGATAGCTACAATTGTCTTCCCAGTGCCTGCTGACCCAGCAACACGAGCTGGAGCAGAGAAGTCACGTTGAACTAATACATTCTGATCAGGATGAAGAAAAACAGCCCATTTTTCCCATGGATATTCTAATGCCTGACGAAGTTCTTCAACATTGGTCATTATCCTGAAGCGGCGCTGTGCATCGGGATGGCTATATGGATCTTCTTCTGGCTCTATCACGAGTGGTGGTTCTGGACTTTCTCCAACAGCCAATCTTAAAAGTGCTTCTTGAGACTCTTGGGGAAGGTGAGAGATGACATCCAAAAGTGTGTCCTCATTCGCTTGCCGTACGTCTTCTATCCACTCCTCAGGAATACCAAAAGCCATAAGTTCGGGTTTTCGAAGTTTATCAAAGAGGAGAGGTTTTGGCTCCGGGCCAACTTCTGGAGCAGACGCTAGATCGGATTGTGGTCCTGAAGTGAAAGTTTCAACTTCCTTGGTAACTTCTTTTACTTCGACGATCTGCATCGCCCCTGTTGTGGGGTGACGCTCAAGTTTACGTCGTTCTCCCCAATGATACGCATCATCGTGATGCCCAACGTAAGCAAGTAGAACGGAAGAACCCTGTTTGTGGACAATGATGCGAATGTCAGAGTTCACTCGGACAGACCAAAAGTTTTTATCTCGACCACGATCTAGTCTGTGGAATGCATTTCCAGGCGAAGACGGATCCATCTGGAGTTCAAACGCTGTGACCTTAACAGCCTTTTGCTCCTGCGATGCAAGCTTTGTCAAACTTGAAGTGAAGGTGTCCGCTACGAGTAATGCCATTAGGACACCGCAATCACTTTCATGACTTCGTCACCCAAATGATTGATGACCTTTACAGCAATGCGGCCTGACTGCGGTTTGGGAAATGGACGCGATGTATCGGAGTGAAGGCTCTGCCAAGCGTCTTCGTCGATTTCTGCTTTTAACGTGGTCTTTAATGCTTTGTAAGGATCGTTTGCTCCAAGAAAATATGCATGTCTAACAAAAAAACTTTCTTCATTATAATCTGTATCAATCATCCAGAGAGCAATGCCGTCTATGCCATCAGAAACAACTTCACCAGTCTGGGGCTTAAATACATCGACGCCAAAAACTTGAACAGTGATGAGATCCTCAGATGAGGTTAGGATTTTTACATCAGGCTCCCCAAAAACAACAAATAAATTACCACCAGCTGTTTTTTTAAGGTCTTTTGCCATCATTAAGTCGGGGTTCATTCTGGCCTTTAAAATGGGGATCCTACCAAGTCTATCTAGGTCAGTAGAAGCAGCATCAAAGTTAAAAGCACAGCCAATAAGAACATCAAAGTCAGCCTCTCCTGCTTCCTTAGCGGCGGCGACAAGGTCAGCCCGGGATACACTTCCAAATTCGGGGCCAATCAAGATGGCGGTGCGACGTTCTTCAGACCCTTCTAGGTAGATTCCTTCAGCGCAAATGTATCCACCACCAGGCCACGGTCCAAGACGGATAAACGTTATTTTGTCTCCTTTTTCCATCTGCTGAATGCCCGCATGATGAAGGTTCTCAATTACCATTTGCGTAAAATCACGCACGGTGGTATCGCGAGCATGGGGGGGGGCCTTACTTTCTGAGTTCTTTAACGGATCTATCAAATCGTCATTGGAATCGACAATAAGGGTACGATGTGGAGAAAGGCTCTCAACCGTGAAGGGACCAGCAACACGTACTCGAGACCTATCCACATATGGC
>JABMNZ010000028.1 GCA_013204395.1 Parcubacteria group bacterium | reverse complement strand
TTCCAACGCCGCCACGGTCGCGGGGGCGAGGGCTTCCTGTTCGGGAACGATCAGCAGGGCATAGTCTTTGGCCGTGGTTTCGAGTTTCTCCTCGTTCAGGATACTGAAATGACGGCTGTTCTCCATCAACAGCAGGGCGGCGCCTCGGGCACCCTGGGCGCGGACAAAAAAGCCGTGCTATAAACCGCGCGATATATCGCCTGCCTGATATTGCCTGTCTGCATGGCCTTGTTCCCGTAGCTCAGCTGGATAGAGCACCAGCTTGCGGAGCTGGGGGTCGCAGGTTCGAACCCTGCCGATCGCACCATGAACATCCGAGACTATCTCGGATGTTTTTGTTACAGTAGTTTTGATATGGCTATTCATTTGAATTCATCTGTGAGCGAACTGCCAGGAATAGGCGGAAAAGCTTACCAAGCTCTCAAAACACTTGGGGTTTCCTCGGTGCAGGAGCTGCTTTGGTATGTGCCATTTAGATATGACGACTTTTCCATAATCAAAGGCCCTGGGGAGGTGGTGGCAGGTGAGACCTGTACTGTTAGGGGGACTTTGCAGTCGATCAAATCACGCCCAGCAAAGAACAGTCACATGAAGATTGTTGATGCAGTGATTGAAGATGAGACTGGTGAGCTTGCTGTGATCTGGTTCAATCAGAGTTACTTGGAGAGGACATTGAGGCCTGGGAGTAAGCTTTCCATTGCCGGGCGCATTGATGACCGATACGGCCTTTCAATAGTGAACCCTATTATTGAGAAAGGAACATCCTCAACCCACACAGGTAGGATTGTGCCCGTGTATGGTTTAACCGGATCGATTACAATGCGCCGACTGCGCGATGCGATTAAAGTTTCTTTGCCAGCTGCAGAAGAAATGGTCGATTGGATACCAAATGAAATTCTTGAGAAGGAATCGTTAATTGGTCTGGCTGAGGCTTTAAGAGGGGTACATTTTCCTGAATCTAGAGAAGAACTTGATCAAGCTATTATCCGACTTAAGTTTGATGAACTTTTCTTGCACCAGATGATGTTTGCCCGTGTTCGATCTGAACGAACATTGGTCTCGGCACATAAGATTCCACTTAACGAGGAGCTCCTCAAGACCTTTGTTGAAGGCCTTCCATTTAAACTTACGACCGCACAGCGCAAAGCAACCTGGGATATCGTGCAAGATTTAGATAAGCCACATCCAATGAACCGATTGCTTGAAGGTGATGTTGGTTCTGGAAAAAGTGTCGTGGCAGCTGCAGCCATAAAGAGTGTTGCTGATGCGGGCCACATATCTGTCTACTTGGCGCCGACTGAGATTTTGGCGGCACAACAACACATAGCCATCTCGTCTTTTCTTGGTGAGCCAGTCTCATTACTCACAAGGAGCATGAAAAAGATTGGGGGAGATGACGCAAGCCGTGATGAGATTCTCAGTGGTAAAACAAGGTGTATCGTCGGGACACACGCCCTCTTACAGGATCGCGTTTCCATCCCTAATGTCGGACTCATCGTTGTCGATGAACAGCATCGCTTTGGCGTAGAGCAGCGTCATGCACTGCTCGACACAGGGGACGGCCCAGCGCCACACTTGCTCTCAATGACAGCCACACCGATTCCACGCTCACTAGCCCTGTCGATTTACGGCGACCTGGATTTGTCTGTGCTAGATGAAATGCCACCAGGTCGTAAACCGATTGCGACAGCGCTTGTTCCAGCTGCACAACAAGAGGGGATGTGGCAGCACGTGCGAGAATTGGTCGAAAGTGGCCAGCAGGCCTTTGTGGTGTGCCCGCTTATTGATCCATCTGACAAGCTGGGAGCTAAGTCCGTAACACAGGTTGAAAAAGAATTGTCTAAGGGCTCTCTGAAGGGATTAAAGCTCGCGACACTACATGGGCGACTTAAGCCGGACCAAAAAGAAAAAGCGATTCAGGATTTTAGATCTGGTAAAACAAATGTATTAGTCTCGACCACTGTTGTAGAGGTTGGTGTAGATATCCCAGGAGCCACAGTTATGGTGATCGTAGGTGCTGAAAGATTCGGACTGGCTCAACTTCATCAGCTCCGAGGCCGAGTAGGCCGATCTGACGTTCAATCCTATTGTTATCTGCTACCAGATAATCTTACAGAAAACAGTGAGGCCAGGCTCCAGGCGATGGTGGAAAGTAATAATGGATTTGATCTGGCAGAGAAGGACTTGCTACTGAGGGGACCAGGTAACGTCTTCGGTAACGCCCAATCAGGCTTCCCAGACTTCCAACTAGCCACCCCAGCTGACGTCGACATAATGAAAAAAGCCCGCGAGCGAGCCGCTGAGCTTCTTGATCAAGACGCACTCCTTGAAAGTTATCCACATGTCAGAGATCGAATCGAGAGATCATTCGACAAAGTCCATTTGGAGTAACTACAGTTCTGTTATGTTTCCGACACGTGTTAGTTCTACTGTAGTTTGTTTGATTTTACTCTTCGCTGGCACTGCTGCTCGTGGAAGACCTAGTCGAGATATTTCTACTAAACGTTTTTCTATCATTGGTACGGACCGCACTTCGCCACCGAGTCCAACCTCACCCATATAAACCGTTGCGGCTTCGTCTGCGACGTTTTTGAATGCGCCCACAATAGCAGCACAGACTGCTAGGTCTGCTGCAGGCTCTTCTAGTTTCATTCCACCGATTACATTGATGTACACGTCCTTCTCACCTAGCTTCAACCCAGCGCGCTTAGACAAGATCGCCACAAGCATCTGCAAACGATTCTGGTCGAATCCTGAAGCTCTTCGCACTGGTGTGCCGTAGAAGCTTTGTTCGACCAGTGCTTGTACTTCGACGAGGAACACACGTGAGCCCTCGACGGTTGCCGCTATAACGGATCCTGGTGTTGATGACCTTTCGGCAAGGAATCGTTCAGATGGATTTGGTACGGCTACAAGGCCTTCTTGTTTCATCTCAAACACACCAATTTCATCAGTGGCTCCAAAACGGTTTTTACTTGCGCGCAACATTCGGTAGGCGTGCACAGGATCGCCCTCAAGGTTTACAACAGCGTCCACCAGATGCTCAAGGGTCTTAGGGCCGGCAATGGATCCGTCTTTAGTGATCTGCCCAACCAGAAGGATCGAGATATTTGAACGCTTTGCAAGATCCAATAGAAGAGCTGTTGCATAACGCACAAGAGTGGGGGAGCCAGCTGTTGAGTCTAGTTGTGAAGATCTGATGGTTTGCACTGAATCAATCACTACAAGGGTAGGTGCTTCTTTTTCAATCGTTGCCACAAGAGTTTCGATGGGAAGAGGATCTAAGACTCGCACATTGTCACTTGTCTTACCAAGGCGGGTGAATCGTGCGGCGAGCTGACTAGGGGACTCTTCTCCTGAGATGTACAGCACAGTGCCTTTCACAGAGCCGGCGATCGCTGCCACAAGAGTTGATTTTCCAATGCCGGGTTCTCCGGAAAGTAGCACAATAGATCCACTTACAAGTCCACCTCCAAGCACACGATCCGTCTCTGCGTCGCCAGTAGATAATCGGTTGTGTTCATTTTGTTTAGCGACCTCACTCAGTGGGCGACTTTTCCCTGGGGTAACTTTAATCGAAGAAAGAGGACCGCCAGTGCGGACCTCCTCCTGTTTTTCGAGTGTGCCCCATTTGTCACACTCCATACATTTACCCGCCCACTTAGCGGATTGTGCGTCACAGTTGGTACAGAGGAACATAGCTATTTATAGGATATACATTTACCTGCCTTCTTTCCTTGGAATTTTGTACAACTTTCACCCGCAGCATTCTTGTCCTCACAGAAATTGAATTTTTTATTTCCGGTGTATTCACAAGTATTCTGAGATGTTGTACAGGCGCTCGAAACCTTAAATTTGTTGTATTCGAAGTGCCATGCCTCACCAGCCAGACGACAGAAACCATTTCTAAGCATGACATCTCCCAAGATTTTTTGGCATTGTGGATCAAACGTGTAATCTCCGTACCGTCCAATAGTACACCATAAATCTAGTGCTATCGTAGATGTGTGGGGGCACAAAGAGGCTTTTGCATCTCCGACAAGATCATTCACAAAAGCAGATTTTGAACTCACGTCAACTGATCCGTCTAAGCCCCATTTTCCACCACCCTTTCGGGTAAATTTTTTGGTCGTGTAGTAGTCATGGTTGAGACACACAAGTGGGTCACAGGCAGCACTGTCTTTAGTTACGTTACATTTGTCGAAGAAAATTTCCAGTTGTCTTTGTGGGGTACGAGAACCGCCGGCCACATAGATCATGTCGCTTGCCTCAATATAGAATTCTTCTGCTGCCGCATAGAGACTTTCAAGAATCTCAGAGTTGGCTGTTTCGCTATTGGATGTGATGTATCTGTGAGAGATGTATTCCGTCCCATCTGGTGCGGGAGTGGCATTGGGGTCCACATTTACATCCTCACCATCATCCGGGATGGTGACCAGCTCGACATTTTCAAGTGCAGGGAATTGGAGTTTTACTAAATTTGGATTCACGATATTTAAAATCAAGTAGGTGGAAAGCAAAAGTACGAGACCTGTGACGGCATTTGAAATACGTTGTTTGGCTGCACTAGATGAGTTTGCCTTTCCACCAGTTCCCAGAATAGATCCTCCAGACATGGTCCATTGCAAACCACCAATCATGATCATGATGATGGAGAGAATAACAGCAGTTCCAAGCATCCATTTATACATGGCTGCTATGTAATCTGCGAGGTAGTTAATTCTTAGGGTTTTCCCATCTATAATTCCTTCAGTAAAGGTGAGGCCAGGAATTTCGACAGATAATCGCGGTGTAAGAAGTTTTGTGGCGGCCGCCATCGCAGGGTCAACAAAAAGAGTGCCTATGGCGAAGGTTGATATGATGAGCAGGAGAATGAGTGAAGTAGAACGTTTCATGTATCAATAGTAACACAGCTATGAGGCAATGAAATCGGCTTCTTTATCAACATAGGCGGCTGCCCTCATAGTTCCTTCTAACCATGTTTTTGGTCGCTTATCTTTTTTCCCACCATAAGGATCATTTACTAAGAGCATAGCTTCGTCGTCTGGATCGATTCCCGTGAGAACAACGTAGTGACCTCCGCCACCTTCTGTTTTATACAGAACAATGACCATCTTATCTTTTTCTAGCAGATCATAAATTTTTTGAAAATCTCCAAGTGGAACTACGCGTCCCTTTAGACCCCTTTGGGCAAGGAGTTCAGATTCCCAGAATGCCTTTACGTGAGTGCCGTTACATCCACATTTTCCATCTGGACCTTTGCTATCATTGCAGATAGGTCTAAATCCAGCCCCACTTTCTTCGGTTTCTTTCCAAAAAGACGCTGCCACTGTCGGTGGGTCTATGGATGATGATAAGGATGAAAGCACCATGGCAAACGAGGTGACTCCACATCCAGATGATTTAATGTTTCCAGAATTCTTTTCAAGACATTCTTCTGGTCCATAGGGGATTGACGCGTATTCTTTTTGACTCCACATGGGAACATCATTCCAACCAACACCATTTCCAACAGTTGTAACCGTTTCAAAGTTTTCATAGAAGTCGGCTGGGGTTTCGTTTGTGAGAGCAACAAATTCCACATTTGTAAGCACAACAGGCTTGAGTCCAATGAGTTCAGGATTAACGATGTACAAGATCATTGAAACACAAATCAGCAGGACAAGGCCTGATACTGCGTTTGTGATCCTTTTTTTCCCACCGGTGGCAGAGCTTTTTTGATAGTCTCCCATAATGGACCCACCAGACAACGTCCATTGAAGACCCCCAATCATGATCATGATGATGGCTATGATGGTGCCAATTTGGAGAAGGTAGATATAAACACAAGAGATGTAATCACCTATATAGTTGATATGTAAGGAACCATTTTTTTCTATGATGTCTGAAAAAGTTACAGTTGGAATATCCACGGAGAGATTCGGGACCAACATGTTTTTTTTCACCGTGGCTGTGGAGGCGGTTGTCGTAGCATCTGTAGTGGCTGCGTCCGCTGCTGCTGCTGCTGCTGTTACTCCTGTCATCAAAAACACGCCCAATAGGACTGATATCAACAGTGGGAAGGCGCGTGATTTAAGCATATTAGTTGTTCAACTGAGCTTCGACAATACTCATTAGGTTTGGCAATGTTATGGCCCCAATGACCATCTCGTCCCCAATGAATAGGGTTGGTGTGGATGTGAGTCCAAGACCAAGAGCTTCGTTGTAATCATTCTTTACAATGGGAAGTGTGTCGCGTGAGCTGTTACAAGTAGTGAATTTACCCATATCTAAACCAACGACAGAAGCGATGGTTGTGAACTGTTCTTCTGTAAGAAATGTTTGACGAGCATAGAGTTCATCGTGATAGGCCCAAAACTTTCCTTGTTGATTGGCACAATGGGCGGCAATGGCTGCTGGGGTAGCGAGTTGATGAATGGATTCATTTGGTAAGTTTTTCCACACATGTTGGACCTGGTCTGGAAAGGCTAAGACAATGGCATCAATGGTTGGAGCAATGGTTCTACAGGCTCCGCATTGAAAATCGCTAAATTCAATTATTTGAAGTACCGGTTCCTTTGCTCCTTTAGATGGGTTAACGAACGTTACGGTTGGCTCCGTTAGAGTTCCAATTTCTACAGGGGTTTCAAACTCCGGAAGTTTGATTGGTTGGAGATAGACAATGAAAAAAATAAAAACCATCAAGGTGATAACACCGATCGATAATAATGTAAGCCAGCGGTGATTCATAGGACTGATTATTTGAGACGCATCATTTCAAGCTGTCCGTAGGAGTTTGAAAAATAGAGTTTGGAATCATCATCTGAAATGTAAAGATTGTTCATAGTTGTGTCGCCTTCTGGAATAGCCACAAGTGTTACGGCACCTGTTGTGAGGTTGATTTTATACAGAGCGTCAGGCTCCTTCTCATACAAAGCCCGTCCTAGCCCTGCGTTAGGGGGTAGGTCAAGTGGAACGGCGCAGTAAGCAATGGAAGCTGAAGTCCACGTGCACTTATCTACCCAAGTATTTAATCCAAGACTCCGTCGATCATCTCCCATGGAGCTACTGGTGGCTTTCACGGCCCAGAGAAGAGGTTTGTCGTTGCTGTATGAGCCCGTGACAGAGTACATAAGTAGCTTTCCGTCAGGGGACCATAGAGAATCAAAATTTAATCCCTCGACAACAAGTCCTTTAAAGTTTTCCTTATTTTTTCCAACAGGATAAATGACCGTGTGGTTGAGTCCGCCTGACGTTGCTTTTGCGGTGGAAGCGAAGGCGACGACCTGATCATTAGGGGACCAATTTACATCTACTTTACTCTCGTTTTCTCCAAGCGCTTGAATACTTTGAACCCGTGATCCATCGTCTGATGATACGACCAGATAACGATTATTTGGATCAAGGGCAAGGGATTTTGCAATAATTTCATCTTGGACAGGTGAGAAGTCAAAATCTTCCCAATGGCTTGGAAGGGTTACTTGTTTTTCAGCTGAAAAGTCATAGATAACATTTGATCCATCGGGAAATTCAATAACCGCCTTTTCTGAATCTTTATTCCATACAACACTATCTACTTCTGGGAATTGTTTATCTGACAGTGGAGAAACATTCCCATCCTCATCTATCGTATAGAATCTCCCGTCTCCACTGTTGTAGTAGTTCATGCTGTTTCCATCTTCTGAAATGACTGTATTGTAGACGGCGGTAGAGGTCAGCTCAGTGGTTTGTGTGATTCCGCCACGTGCAACTGTGTCTGCTTCTTGCAGACCAACATCTTCTGGGGTCAGACCTTCTTGTTCGAGGAGCTCGCGAACTTGAGCCTCAAGAGAAGAGGGGAGAGATCCAATGCCCGAAGTGTCCACATCCTCCACTGTCGCGGGTGGGGCTGGAGCTTTAAAGAACATGAAGTAGAGGGCGAACGCGAATCCAAATACGGATACTACGAATCCACCGACAAGTAAGATTTTTTTTCTTCGTTCCGTCATATTATAAACCTGTTAATACTGAACTGATTATAGCACCAAAACACAAACCATCTCCTCCGGCCAATGCAGCGGCTGCAAAATCAAATGGTGTGACTAGAAGTTTTAGATAATCGTGCATAAAACAGACTCCTCCGAATGTGATAACCGATAGAGCAGTAAAGAGGGCCAAGTCTGCCGTCAAAATAGCTATTTGAAGCATGTAAGCTTTTTCATCGACGGGTATTTTGAAAGGGGCCCAAGAAATTGGAGAGATATACCTACTTTTACCTTTTGCTAGATGTAAACCATAAAACATTTCTAAGTTTAACCAACCAAGAGAGAACCCATACATGAAGATATCAATAAAAAAGGAGAGCCCTCCTGTACCCATATCCAGTCCACCAGCGAGTAGATCAACAAGATAAACCATCCCACGCCTCATTCCAGCTTTCGCGTCTTTTTTGATTTGATCTTGTTTGGAATCTCCTTCACTGTCATTTTTCTTTTGCGCTTCAGCCTCTTGTTTTTGACGTTGTTTTGCTTGGATCTGACCTGAAAGCCTTTCGCGAATAGAATCATTTTGTCCGCCTCTTCCCAAGGTTTGTGATTGGCCAGTGTTTGCATTGTTTCCCAGTTGTTGCCTAGACCCTTCTCCAAGGCTCGTGGCTAGTTTTGTGGCCCCAAGCTTGTTGGTAAGACGTGATCCATAAAGAGCGGCTTTGCGCTTCATGGCTTCTTCGTGGTTGTCTGGTCGAGTTTGTTTGTTTTGTATTCCACCAGACATTCCACCAACTTGACTTCCAACAGACTGGTTTTTTATTCCAGCTTTAGTATTAGCAATCTGAGACCCAACCGAATGTTCTTTAATTCCAGCCTTGGCATTGCTAATTTGAGATCCAACCGACTGATCTTTAATGCGAGACTTTTGAGCATTCAGTAGACCAGCATCCGTACCCTCCATATCCCCACGCGCCTGAGCCAACTTGCCATCTTTATTTTCCTTGTGCATTTGATCTAGACCATCTTTTGCTTGACCAGCCTGCTCCTTAACGTTCTTGGCACCTTCCTTAACTTTCTTCGCCCCCTCTTTTACTTTCTTTGCTCCTTCACCAGCTGCCTTAGCCCCTTTTTCCACACCTTTAGCAGCGGCTTCACCTCCTTTTGCCGCCGCCTTACCTCCGGCCGACGCAGCAGATCCAGCTCCACCGAGTGCCATTAAAGGAACGCCAACAATGGCTCCAAGACCCGTGGAAGAAAGAGCTTGGCCTGCACTCATGACTCCCTTGGATGCCGCGCCAGTAGCTTCTGAAACAGCTCCAATACCTTTGGATGCCACTTGAGCACCCTTAGCTGCGGCTTCTGTTCCTTTTGCAGCCCCCTGTGCAACAGCGGCAGCCCCCTCTGCGGCTTGTGCTCCTTTTTCCACAGTAGCAGCGCCGGTTTCAACAGTGCTGGCCGCTGCACGAGCTGTTCTGTTGGCAACATCTTCTGGGGTTGTTTTGGCAGCTTCTTTTTGTGCCGCTTGCCCTGGAGGTTGTTGTTGATTTCCTAGATTTGCTGGAGGAGATGTGGAGCGATTAAAAAGATCTCCGCCCTTAATTCTTCCTGCTGTTTTTGCACCTGCCGCTTGCCCGGCTTGTGGTCCAGCTGCTTTTTTTGCAGCATTAATTTTAGCCTGCTGCTGATGCAGGCGATTCTTTTCGTATCGACTTTTATCGTCTCCCCCCATGACCATACTATCGAGCCTTTGTTACGTGAATGTGCTTTCCTTTCAATTTGATACGGAGCTTGTTTGGTCGATCTTTTTTTGCAAGGCGCTCAGCAATGGCATGTTCAATATGCTTTTGAATCTGTGCACGGATATTTCTTGCTCCCAACTTTGGTTCGGACAAAGCTGTGAGATGTGGGACCAGTCCTTTATCAATAGAAACGTGAAGTCCTTGAACGGAGAGTCTTTCCGTTAATTCATCTAATTGTTTAAGGACAATGGACCCGAGGATGTCTTCTGTAAGTGGTTTGAAAATGCAGGTGTGATCAATGCGGTTTACAAGCTCTGGTCGGAACCGATCGGTCAGTTCTTTTTGTAGGTCATCGTTTAGCGCAAGGACTCGGTCGCTTGCGCCTGACATGAATCCCATGTCGCCCTTACCAAATCTTTCCAGCCCAACGTTAGATGTCATGATGATAATGGTGTTTTTAAAATTTACTTTGCGACCAGTCGCATCTGACAGCTCGCCCTCCTCTAAGATTTGCAGAAGAAGGTTTTGAACATCACGATGAGCTTTTTCTATCTCATCAAAGAGAACGACGGAGTACGGCCGTTGCTTTACTCGATCGGTTAAGTTCGTCCCTTCTTTGTAACCAACATATCCAGCGGGAGCACCAATGAGCTTTGACATGGTGAATCCTTCTGAGTACTCAGACATGTCCAAGCGAATGAAATGATGCTTTGTGTGGAAGAGTCTTTCGGCGATTGTTTTAGCTAATTCGGTTTTTCCCACACCTGAAGGTCCCAAAAACAAGAAACTTGCCAGTGGACGTGCTGGGTGGGCCACACCAGTCTTTGCTCTGCGCAGTGCCCCAGCAACAACGTCAATAACGGGTTTCTGCCCTAGTACACGCTCTGAGAGTTGCGTCTCAAGTTTAAGTAAACGACTGAGGTCGCCGCTCAGCATATCTTCAAGAGGGACACCTGTCGCCCGTGAGACGACACGTGCGATATTCTCTTCCGCGATAATTGGTACGGGGGATGTATCTTCTTGATCTCGAAGAGCGTCAATTCGAATGCGCATAAGATCTTCTTCATCTTTATGCAAAATGGCGTCAGCGAAACGTTCTTCTGTGACAGCAAGACGTTTTGCGTCTTTTGTTTGTTCAAGCATTTCGTAGAGTTCACGTTCTTTTACCAATGGCCCTGGATGTTCTTGGTGAACGCGTGTTGCTGCCGCGGCTTCATCAATCAGGTCAATGGCTTTGTCGGGGAGGTGCTTATCTTGAATGTACCTTGTTGATAATCGAACAGCTTGTTCTAAAGCCACGTGGCTAATGCGAACACGATGAAAACGCTCGTAGTAAGGGGCGATGCCTTCTAAAATTTCTATCGCCTTTTCCATAGAAGGCTCATCAATCATAATGGTCCCAAAGCGGCGTTCTAGGGCACTATCAGATTCAATTTGTTTTTTAAATTCTGCGGGGGTCGTTGCACCGATGCAACGGATATCTCCTCTAGCTAAGGCGGGTTTAAGGATATTGGCGGCATCCATGGATCCAGACGCTGCGCCAGCTCCTACGATGGTATGAATCTCGTCAATAAATAAAACAATCTCAGGATTTGCTTTCACTTCGTCGACTATTTGTTTAAGTCGCCCTTCAAATTCTCCTCTATACATGGTGCCAGCGATCATCAGAGCCATGTCTAGTGCGTAGAGACGTTTGTTGGCCAACACGGCAGGAACATTTCCTTCGTGGATACGTTTTGCAAATCCCTCTACTATGGCCGTCTTTCCAACACCAGGTTCACCAAGTAGGAGGGGATTATTTTTTGTGCGTCTGCACAAGATTTCCATGAGCCGGTCTATTTCTGATTCCCGACCAATAACAGGGTCAATTCTTTTTTGAGCTTCTGTACTAGTAAGTTCTGTTGAAAAAAATTCAAGCGCTGAAACTTTTTTTTCTTCTTCTTGAGCGGATGCCTGCAGTGCATCAATGGCTTTTTGTGTTCCATCGGTGGTGAGATCAGTGCCTTCAATATGTACCGAAGAGGTGAGTTCAGGAAATTTACTTGTACTTTTAAGTACAATAGAAAGTTGTGTACGTAATTCTTTTAAGTCTGTCTTATGTCTTGCAAAAAAGGCTCTGGTAATAGGACTGTCAATTTGGATGATTCCAGAGAGTAAATGTTCTGTGCCCACATACCTATGTCCATAAACATTTGCGGTGAGAACAGCTTTTTCCACAATGCGTTTAGCATCATCTGAGAGATGGAGTGAAAGATCCGCCTCAGGGTCCATGGTTGCAATGGTTGCTTTTGCGCCGACCAGTTTTTTTAGGTCAACCGTTTTGACTCCACCCTTTTTCAAAACTTCTGCCCCAATACATCCTTTTTGAGTGCCGAGCGCCCAAAGTAAATGTTCTGGTTGGATTGTTTTTTGGTTGTTCTCGACAACAAAACAGAGAGCTCGTGTGAGCACGTTTTTCAAATGAGAGGAGAATTTGTCTACGATGTCATGGCTCATAATCTTGAAGCTATAGCATTCCTCTTAGTTTTGCGATCCTTTGTTCGATTGGTGGGTGGGTTGAGAAAAGCGATTCAAATTTCTTTGTTACATGCGGATCAAATGGATTGGCCAGGAACAGATGAGCCGTAGCATGGTTAGCCTTTTTCAAAGGACGATCATGTTTTGCAATTTTTTCAAGTGCACTCGCAAGTCCTTCTGGGTAACGTGTGAGCAAAGCTCCTGAGGCGTCAGCTAGATATTCTCTTGAGCGTGAGACAGCCATTTTGATTAGCTGGGCAAATATTGGAGAGAGGATTGCCAGGACAACACCGATGATCATGAGCACAAGGGCGGCTCGATTGTCGCGATCACCTCGTCCCCAAAAAAAGGTGCGAAGTAAAATGTCGCTGAGCAGCAGGACCACACCTACCAGGACGATGACGATGGTCATTACACGGATGTCATAATTTTTGATGTGCGAGAGTTCGTGGGCAAGGACACCTTCAAGCTCATTATCTTCCATGATGTTTAACAGGCCTGTTGTGACGGCCACGCTGGCATGTTCTGGATCGCGTCCTGTGGCAAAGGCGTTCGCGGATGCGTCACTCATGAGATAAACTTTTGGCATTGGTATACCAGCTGTGATCGCTAAGTTTTCTACCATCCGGTATAAGCGCGGGCTGTCAGCTTTTTGGATCTGTTTTGCTCCAGCAGTGGCGAGTGCCACTGAGTCACCTTTGTAAAAAGCCGTGAGGTTCATGATAGTCGAGAGGATCACGGCAAAAATGATCCCTGCGTTTCCAGCGCCTGTGTACTCACCCCAGACCCAACCCAGCGCCACGATCACAATGGTGAACAGTGAGATTAACAGCCAGGTCTTACGTTTGTTCGCATTAATCTGTGAGTACATGGTATCGATTAAAACTTCACAACAGGAGTTTCTGCAGCGACATCTGGAGCGTCAAAGAAATCCCAGGCTTTAAATCCAAACGTTCCAGCAATAAGATTGGTTGGGAACACCTGGAGCTTGGTATTGAAGTCGCGTGTGTTGGCATTGTAAAAGCGGCGGGAGGCCATGATCTTGTCTTCAGCGTCTGTGAGCTCACGTTGGAGCTCTAAGAAATTGTCTGAGGCCTGTAGCTGTGGATAATTTTCTGAAACAGCAAAGAGGCTCTTGAGCGTTTCGCTCAGCATGTTTTCGGCCTTTGCGTGGTCTCCCATTCCCGTTGCACCCATGGCAGCGGTTCTGGCTTCTGTGACCTTGGTAAAGACACCTTCCTCGTGTTTAGCGTATCCTTTTACCGTGTTAATAAGGTTCGGAATAAGGTCGTAGCGGCGCTTCATCTGCACCTCAATATCTGACCACGCTTCTTCAACGCGGTTCTTAGATCGGATAAGGCCGTTATATGTTAGAATGAGCCACATCGCGACTGCAGCACCGAAGATGACTAATGCCCAAATGAGTTCCATATTTTGCCTGCAATTAAAGGATATTTACCCCTTCATAGTACGAGATTCAAGACCTAGCGTCAAAGTATATGAGCCTACCAAAACATATTTTCAAAATGTACGACATCAGAGGGCTTGTAGATGAGGAGATTACTGAGGATTTAGCGAAAAAAATTGGTTTTGCCTATGCTTCATTGCGTCAGGGTGAGATTGGTGCACAAACACCTATGACGGTCGTTGTTGGTCGTGATATGCGTGATAGTTCCATTGGTTACCAAAAGGCGCTTATGGAGGGGCTTGTTGAAAGCGGGGTGCGTGTCTTAGATATTGGACTGGTTTCAACACCAGCTTTTTATTTTGGTGTAGGTCATCTAAAGGCAGACGGCGGAATTATGGTTAGCGCATCGCACAATCCTGCTGCTTATAACGGATTCAAACTGACTCGAGAGATGGCTATTCCAGTGAGTGGTGAAAGTGGGATTACAGACATGGCCGATTGGATAGAAGCTGGAAACGAAGTTACAAACACAGAGCATGGATCGATTGAGATTGTAGATGGAATTCCTGTGCTAGCAGCGAAGGCAGAGTTTGCACACGCAGGCGATCATCCAATCAATAAGATGAAAATAGTTTGCGACAGTGCCAATGGCATGGGCGCGCAGTTTCTTGATGAACTTTTTAAAATTGTAGATGCAGACGTTACAAGAATGTTTTGGGACTTTGACGGAAACTTTCCAAATCACGAAGCCGATCCGTTCAAGCCAGAGAATATTGTGGACATTCAAGCCAAAGTGCTTGAGCTTGGAGCAGATTTAGGAATCACAACAGACGGGGATGGAGATAGAATATTTTTCATCGACAACAAAGGACAACTTGTTACGCCGGCAGTGCTTCGTGGTTTGCTTTCTCAGATTGTTTTACGAGATGCACCAGGGGCAACAATCGCCTACGATATTCGACCTGGAAAAATTACTGAGGACATGATTGTTGAGGCGGGTGGTGTCCCATCGGTTGCGCGTGTTGGTCACTCGCTTATAAAAGAACAGATGCGTTCGGTGGGAGCGGTGTTTGGCGGTGAGTCTTCTGGTCATTTTTTCTATACGTTTCCAACGGGTACCTATGAGGGGCCTGTGACCGTTGCGACTCAAATCCTTCAGGAGATCACAAGACGAGGAGAATCTTTGGCAGATATTGTCGAGCATCTTGAGAGGTACGTTCATTCTGGTGAGATCAACTTCAAGGTGGAAGATAAAGCTGGGATGATGGAGATGCTGAAAGAAAAATACTCCCAAGGGCAACTTAACGAACTAGATGGAATCACATTAACGTTCGACAACTTTTGGTTTAATGTCCGTGGGTCCAACACAGAACCAAAGCTTCGGTTGAACTTAGAGGCTGTGGATAAAGATACAATGGAGTCAAAGAGAGATGAAATCATTGCGTTTATCAAAGAAAATGCTTAAAATTGATGTATATGGCCGTATCAAAAGACAAGGAAAAGATTGAAGAGTTACTGGATCGTGGGGTGGAAAATGTGTACCCCTCACGAGATTTTCTCGAAGCAAGACTTAAAGATGGTAAGCGATTGTCTTTGTACTTGGGAATTGATCCGACTGGACCTGACCTTCATATCGGTCACAGTATTCAGTTGCGCAAACTTCGTGCGTTCCAGGACTTGGGTCACAAGGTTATTCTTTTGATCGGAGACTTTACTGGAATGATCGGGGACCCAACGGACAAGTCTGCAACACGTACACGATTAACGAGAGAACAGGTTTTGAAAAATGCAGAGAACTATAAAGAGCAGGCCGCGAAGATTTTGGACTTTGATGGAAAGAACCCAGTTGAGGTGAAGTACAACAGTGAGTGGCTGGGCAAGATGAGTTTTACAGATGTGATAGAGCTGGCTTCAAACTTTACTGTTCAACAGATGCTTGAGCGTGACATGTTTGATAATCGGATGAAAGACGGAAAGCCAATTTATCTCCACGAGTTTTTGTACCCACTTATGCAGGGACAGGACTGTGTAGCTATGGATGTTGATGGGGAAGTGGGTGGAAACGATCAGACATTTAACATGCTTACAGGACGCACGCTTATGAAGGCTGTTACTGGCAAAGAAAAGTTTGTTGTTACTAGTAAGATGCTTGAGGACCCAACAGGAAAGAAGATGGGTAAGAGCGAGGGCAATATGATCACGCTTGGTGACTCAGCAGATGAGATGTTTGGAAAGATTATGAGTTGGACAGACGGCATGATTGTTCCTGGGTTTGAGATTCTTACAAAGGAAGATTTTGGTGCTGTCCTAGATGAGATCAATGGGGGAGTTAATCCTCGTGATTTGAAAGCTCGTCTGGCACGAATGGTTGTGGGTCAGTATTTTGGTGAAGTTGAGGCTCAGGACGCATCTGACCGATTCGATCAGTTGTTTCAAAAGAAAGAGGTTCCAGATGAGATTCCAGAGCATAAAGTAAGTGGGTCTCTGAGCATTGTCGAGGCGCTTATCGAAACGAAACTAGCAAAGAGCAAATCAGATGCCCGACGACTAATTGAGGGTGGAGGTGTGAAAGTAGATGAAACGGTTGTTACAGACCCGGAGCAACAGGTTGCCTCAGGGGCACTAATTCAGAAAGGAAAACGCCATTTTGTAAGCCTTACCTCTTGACAATCCCCGTAAACATTGCTTAACTCCCAGTATCTTGTGGATTGGAAGCTTGTGTGATTCAAGCGCTGTCTCTGGGCAACGGTAAGTCCCCCCCGACAAGTCCGGTCTTTTCCCAAGTGCACCCCGATACCCGTGTCTCAGAGCACGGGTATTATTTTTGTCCACAAAGTATGCGATTAACTCCACGGGTCGGAAGCTAAGCTTCCGGCCTGGTTGGTTTTCTTGAGCTTATCTTGCTCGCAAGTGAGCAAAGCGGTATGATTGCCGCGATTATGGGGACTATCATTTTATTTGTCATCGTTTTATCGCTCCTTGTCTTTGTTCATGAATTGGGTCATTTTGTTGTGGCGCGAAAGATGGGGATGAAAGTTGAGGAGTTTGGATTTGGTTTCCCTCCTCGACTTTTTGGTATTCGCAAGAAAGGCACCATGTATTCCATTAACTGGATTCCTCTTGGTGGCTTTGTGAAGATTAAAGGGGAGAGTGGGGATCACAAGCATGACAACGATAGTTTTGCTTCAAAAAAACCATGGCAACGTTTCTTGGTGTTGATAGCGGGTGTTGCTATGAACATCGTGCTAGCAGCCGTTTTGTTTTCCATTGGGTACATGATGGGTCTACCATCTGTCATTGATGACAGTATTCCCGCCAGAGCAAACGTATCGAATCATGAACTTTTGGTGATGCAGGTCCTTGATGATTCTGCGGCAGCGCAGGCTGGGGTCATTGCAGGCGACACAATTGTTTCCATTGACGGTCAAGTTTTTGAAACCGACGTTGCCGCCAGAGAGTATTTTGATGCAGAGGGTGCTACGGGGGTTGAGTTGGTTGTACAAGGGGAAGATGATGTTTACAAAACTTACGAACTTACTTCAACGTATTCTGAATCTGCACAGGCAAGCGTTGTGGGGATTGGTTTCGTCAGCACGGGCATCGTCTCGTACCCATTCTTTTCTGCAATCGCACAGGGTGTTTACACAACGGGCCAACTTACTTATCAGGTTGGATATGCCTTCTACTCTCTCATTCGAGATTTGATTGTGACTCAAGAGGTGGCCGTTGATCTCTCTGGCCCTGTTGGTATCGCTGTTATGACAGGGGAAGTGGCCGCTATGGGTCTTGTCTACTTGATTCAGTTCACAGCCATTCTTTCTATTAACTTGGCAATCATAAACATTTTTCCATTCCCTGCGTTGGATGGTGGCCGCATTTTATTCTTGATCATTGAGAAGATTCGTGGGCGCGCCGTGAACGAACGTATAGAAGTTGCCGTGCACAATCTAGGGTTTCTTCTGCTTATGACCCTTGTTGTTCTTGTGACCTATAAGGATTTTGTGACCTTTGGTGATCAAATACTTGGAGCTCTTAAATCGATGATTTCAATATGAAGAAGGAACTTGATCAATTAAAAAAAGAATTTTTAACACTCGTAGAGAGGGTGAGTGACCGTGATTCGCTTGAGACATTGCACAACGAATTTTTAGGACGCAAAGGTAAACTAAAGGGCGCAATGCAGGAAATGGCAAAGTTGGCAGACGGCGAACGTAAAGCGATAGGAAAGATTGCCAATGAAGTTAAAGAGGCAATCGAGATAGCTTATGGGGGGCATCAGGCTCAGTTCAACAAACAAGAACGCGAGCATGCAATGGGAAGTGAGTGGGTTGATGTTACTCAACCTGGACTTGGGGAGAATTCCAAGGGATCCATTCATCCTGTTACACAAGTTCAGCAAGATCTGGAAGATTTGTTTACGTCCATGGGGTTCATGGTCCTAGATGGTCCTGAGCTTGAAAGTGATTATTACAATTTTACCGCCCTAAATATTCCGCCAGCCCATCCTGCTCGTGACATGCAAGATACGTTCTATGTTGAGGGGCATGAGAAAAAAGAAGGAGATAAATGGGTAATGCGTACACAGACATCCTCTGTTCAAGTGCGTGCCTTGCGAGAGTATGGGGTGCCAATTCGGGCGATTATCCCTGGGCGCTGTTTTCGTAATGAGGCAACGGACGCTCGTCATGAGCATACGTTTCATCAGCTCGAAGGTCTTGTTGTTGGGAAAGGTATTACGTTTGCAGACATGAAGGGTGTTTTTCAAGCTGTGGCAGATTATCTGTACGGCAAAGGAACAAAGATTCGACTCATGCCAAAGTTCTATCCTTTTGTTGAACCTGGCGTGCGGGGAGAATTAGAATGTTTCTTGTGTAAGGGGAAGGGATGTCGAGTTTGTAAGCAGTCTGGTTGGCTCGAGGTAATGCCAGGGGGCATGGTGCATCCAAACGTATTGCGTGAAGGCGGTATTGATCCGGAAGTGTATTCAGGTTTTGCCTTTGGGTTTGGTCTGACACGTCTGGTGATGCTCAAGTATGGCATTGATGATATTCGACATTTAGAAAGTGGAGATCTTAGATTCCTCAAACAGTTTTAATCTATGTTGATTTCTAAAAAGTGGTTAAGTGAATTCGTGAAGACCCCCAAGGGTCTGTCGGATGAAGATATTGCAGAGACGGTCACCCTTTCTACGGTTGAGGTTGAGAGTATTGCAGATCAGGCAGGTGCCTTAGAGAATATAGTCGTTGGTGTTATTGAGTCTGTTGAGCAGCATACGAATGCAGATCGATTGAAGGTTTGTAAGGTGGATGTTGGTGGGCGGGTGACGCAGATTGTTTGTGGGGGAAGCAATGTTAAAAAGGGAATGAAAGTTGTTGCCGCCCTTCCTGGCGCTCGAGTCCTGTGGCATGGAGAGGGAGACCACGTTGAATTAAAGAAGACAAAGATTCGAGGTGAGGAGAGTGAGGGGATGATTTGTGCCGGGATTGAAATTGGTCTTACGCATACAAACGAGGGAGAACATGAGATTTTAGATTTGGGAGATGTGAAAGCTAAAGCTGGTGATGCCTTAGCTGGAGCGCTGGGTCTAGATGATGTGATTTTTGATATCGAGCACAAGTCGCTGACAAACCGTCCTGACCTCATGGGTCACTATGGGATGGCCCGTGAGATTGCGGCTCTTACAAGATCTCCTCTTAAGGAATATAAGCCAGCAAAAATTACTGCAGGGAAAGGCATTACGCTCACAGTTGATGTCGAGGATCAAGAACTTTGTCCGCGCTATATGGCTGTAGCCCTTGAGGGCATTGTTGTGGGGCCTTCTCCTGAATGGTTGAGAAATAGATTAAACGCGTGCGGAGTGCGTTCTATTAATAATGTTGTTGATGTTACAAACTTTGTCATGTTGGAGCTTGGTCAGCCCATGCATGGTTTTGATGCGGATGTGCTTGGGGGTGACAAGGTGAAGATCGTGGTGCGGAAGGCAAAGGCAAAAGAAAAGATTACCGCTCTGGATGCCCAGACGTACGTATTAGATTCAGACATGTTCCTAATTACAGATGGCTCAAAACCTATGGCTATCGCTGGAGTGATGGGTGGAGAAGATAGTGGTGTGAGTGAGACAACGACACGTATCGTATTTGAGTCGGCAAATTTCTCTGCGACGTCGGTGCGAAAAACTTCAACAAAACTTTCTTTACGCTCAGAATCCTCTGCACGATTTGAAAAAGCGCTCGATCCAAATTTGTGTGAGTTGGCACTAGCTCGTGCCGTTGAGCTTATGAAAGAGCTGTCACCGACTGCTCGTGTTTGTTCAGCTGTCATTGATGAGAAAAAGAAGTTGGACGTAGCTAAGACGTTATCCTTCCCATCAGAATTAGTGAACGCTCGTTTGGGGTCCTCGATTTCAACAGGAGAGATGGAAGATATTCTGACTCGACTTGGGTTTGGGGTAAGTAACAAAAAAGAGATTTTTACCATTGTGATTCCGACATGGCGCGCCACAAAAGACATTTCAATAAAAGAAGATGTCATTGAGGAGATTGCTAGGATCTATGGATATGACAACATCCCATCGACCCTTCCAACATTTGTTATCGAGCCGCCCGCTGTTGATCGAGTAGCTGTTCTTGCTCGTACAGCGAGAAAAGTTTTGGCTTATGGGTCGGGAGCTTCAGAGGTGTATCTCTATGCCTTTGTGAGTCCAGAGACACTTGAGGCATTGGGAGAGTCCCTTGATGACTATTTGAAACTTGCGAACCCGCTTGCAAGCGATCGACCCTATTTAGTGAGCTCATTGATTCCAAATTTACTTGAGGCGGCTGAACAAAATCAGAGATCTTTTGATACAGTGAATCTATTTCAATGCGAGCGCGTGTTTCGAAAAGACGATGAGGGTGAAGAGCCCGGCGGAGCCGGGTCCGGCTCCGCCGGAGGAGAAGGAAAAAATAAGCTCCCTGGTCAGCCGCGCATGCTTACGGGTCTGTATACAAAAAAAGGTGTCGAAGAACCTTTTTGGAAGGCAAAAGAGATGATGGAGAAGGTTATGGTGGTCATGGGTTATTCTGTAGAGTTACGTCCATCGGAAAAACCAAGTCCCTGGCAACACTCTGGAAGGCAAGCTCAGATTATTGTGTCTGGTGAGGTTGTTGGATTAGTTTCTGAGATTGATCCAGAGAAAACCACTGCGTTAGGGTTGGATAATCGTGTAGCCGTGTTTGAGATTAATCTTGAGTTGCTTGTACGGCAGGATGAGCCTTTGGCTGTTTATAAGGCTGTATCCGTTCACCCTTCAGTTAAACGTGACTTAGCCTTTGTCGCTGCAGACCGAACAGAGTTCGCGGACATAGAAACGGCTATTGAAAAAGCGGTAGATCTCCTTGGGTCAATCGAACTCTTTGATGTGTATCGAGGTAAGGGCGTGGAGGAAGGGCACAAGTCCATGGCGATTCACTTAAGCTTCCGTGATGATGACAGAACACTTGAATCTAGCGACGTGGATGTGGAGATGGAGAAGATTCGAAAAGTGCTCACCGAACAATTTGGTGCTACAATGAGATCATAAAATTAAGAAGGAGGTTATGAGTCCACTTGAAATTCTCTACATTGTTCTTGCGTTCTGTGCGCTGTGGCTTACGGCTGCGATTTTCTGGCTTGTGTGGCAGATTGCCATGATTATCAAAAATGTAAACGATGCTGTACACACGGCAACAGAAGCAATGGGTAAGATCGAAATTGCTATCAGCGCGATCAGGGACAAGTTTGATAACACTACTGCAACATTGGGTACTGTTGTTTCAGCCACAGCAAGGATTGTCGATTACATGATGGATCGAGGTGATAAGCCTGAGAAGAAAACTCGTTTTAAAAAAAAGAAGGTCATTGATTTGTAAAAATAACAGGGCTTAGGCCCTGTTTTTGGTATCTTGGAATGGATGATGGGAGATGGTAAGCTCATCTTCGATATGTCTAAGTTTGTCCATCTACATAGTCATTCTCATTACTCCTTGCTTGAGGCTTTGCCTAAGAATAAGGACTTAATTGAGCATGTGAAGGACTTAGGGCAGGATGCTGTTGCTGTTACGGATAATGGGACACTGTACGGTGTTATTGAGTTTTATGAGTCGGCACGCAAGGCTGGGATCAAACCCATCATTGGTGTCGACTTTTATGTTGCTCGTCATGGCCGGCATTTGAAGCGCGCGCGCATAGACACCAAGCCTCATCGTCTGGTTTGTCTTGCCGAGACTAATGAGGGGTACCAGAATCTTATCCAGCTTTCTTCAACCGGATTCCTTGAAGGGTTTTATTACAAGCCTCGGATAGATAAGGAGCTCCTTAAGGGGCGCACTGGAGGGCTTATAGCGCTCTCTGGCGGGCATTTGGGGGAGATTGATGAGTTAATCAAGATGGGGAAGATTGAGGAGGCTAAGGAGGTAATTCGTTGGTATGTTGAATTGTTTGGTGAAGGGAATTTTTTCCTAGAACTGGTAGATCGGCCTGAGATTGCAGAGCAGGAAGCAACCAACACAACACTGATTGAGTTAGGGAAAGAATTGAACGTGCCGATAGTGGCCACGAAGAATACCTTCTATCTAAAACCACAGGACGTGGAGGCTTGGAAGATCTTGAATTGTATTAAGGGTGGAAAGACCTTGGAGCATTTCGATCGAATCAATCAGTTTGAGTACGATGCCAGTGTGGTTAGCAGCGAGTACATGATCGAGAGGTTTAAAGATGTACCTGAGGCTATTGAAAACACAGTCAAGATCGCTGAGCGATGCAATGTTGAGATCACTCTTGGGGAGTGGAACTTTCCAAACTTTGTTATCCCAGAGGGGGAGACGTTCTTGGGAGTGCTTACCAAAAGAGCCTTTGCTAAGCTTCAAGAGAAACGTGAAAGGGAGCTAACTGAGGAAGAGGTGACACGTCTTAACTACGAGCTTGAGATTATTGAACAGAAAGGTTTTTGCCCATACTTTTTAATCGTTTCTGATTTTATTTCTTGGGCGCGTGACAATGGGATCATGACCACTACTCGTGGATCAGCCGCTGGATCATTGGTGGGGTACTCGATCGGAATCTCTACCATTGATCCGTTGCGTTATCTGTTGCCGTTTGAACGTTTCTTGAACCCTCAACGTCCATCTGCACCTGATGTGGATGCAGACTTTGCTGATAACCGCCGGG
>JABMNZ010000004.1 GCA_013204395.1 Parcubacteria group bacterium | reverse complement strand
TAGCTAAGATTCTCTAAGGTTTAGACTGTTCCCTTTTCGCTCGCCACTACTCAGGGAATATTCGCTTTGCAATTAGGATATAAATAATAAACAAAAGTTTAAAATTTATAAAAAATTGCGAAACAATTCCTTTTCCTCTCCTCTGGGTACTGAGATGTTTCACTTCCCCAGGTTCCCGACCTACAGCTATGTATTGACTGTAGGACAATACGGCATTACCCGTACTAGGTTTCCCTATTCGGAGATCTTCGGATCAAAGGTTGCTTGTCACCTCCCCGAAGCTTATCGCAGACTGCTACGTCCTTCATCGGCACGTTCTGTCGAGCCATCCTCCATATGCTCTTATGATGCTCTACAACCACTTCTATGTTCGAACTAATAAAACATGAAGTGTTTGTTCTCTTCTACCCTATTCAATTGTAATGATCATTTTAAAAATCGCTACATCAGCAGCGATCCAAATAACGGCGGATCGCACTGGTTCGATTGTGGACACCTGTTCAACAATAGGTCTATCCGGTTCCTTTCCTCCATCCCTCAAGAGCTTATCTTTGCGATCCTCGGGACAAAAAAGGAAGTGAATATCTACAAATGTCAGGGGAAGTGTAGTCGAGGGCCCTGCACCTGTCAAGAGATCTGCCCCCAAGGAATCCACAGACCCTGTGGGCAAATAAAAATGCCTCTGTTAAGCTGAAAATAATATGCTTTCAATAATAATAATTCGTATCGGATCCATCAAAGATGGATCTCACAAAACACTTGAAGTCGAACTTCTCAAACGTCTTGGGCCTTATGCAAAGATTAAGGTCAAAGAATTAAAGCCGACTAGATTCAAAAATGCCGCTGATAGTGAACGTGTATTCAAAGAAGAGGCAACCCAAATTAGAGATTTTTGGGATTCTGACTCTTTCAAAATAGTCTTGTCCGAACATGGGAAAATAACTTCCTCAGAAGCATTCGCTAAATCGCTTTCTGTTTGGAGCGATAACGGTCAACGTTCTCTTACTTTCATAATCGGCAGTGCTCTTGGTATAGATCGAGACCTTATGTCTGAAGCCGATCATGTACTATCACTTTCTCCAATGACCTTCCCACACGAGACCGTATCGGTGCTTTTACTTGAACAGTTATATAGAGCCGGCACGATCATAAATGGGAAAACTTATCACTACTGATTTGTCTCAAATGAAAATGGATATAAAGAATATTTTAGGTGTTTGAAAATCGATAATGTCCTAAGGCTTACAAGGCGACTTCCAAATTTCTCGGCAATTGCCTGAAGCACTACAGTGAGCTCATGACCATCATTCACTTCTACGCCAATTTCGTAATCCCACTGACCCAAGCATGTCACAAAGTGCACGATATTTTCGTGTGCTTTTGAAAATAAAAAGAGTTCATCACGCAATTGTTTACTAGCTCCCTTTGCACTAACAAGAACCTCATAAGTTTCCATCCCAAACTTTCTAGCATCTATCTGATAAAAGTCCCCAACGATCAACTTTTTTTCTTTCAGTTTTTTTACCCGATTTCTAAGAGTTGTTGTTGGAATTTGTAAACGCAACGAAAGCTTACGTTCTGTCTCAAAAAGGTCATTTGCCATGCCACTTAAGATTTTATGATCCACATCATCTATGTCCTCCACCTGATCTGAACCGAATCTTAGGGACTTGGGTTTTCCACCAAAATATTTCCGATTGAACTGAACGAACTCGATTCGACTACTTATAGTCTTTTCAAAAACGATATCACCAAAAACTTCAGAAAGCTCGTCAAAAAAAACAACTAGCTCAGAAAGCCTACGTGTAAAAACAGTCGCAACATATTGATAGTCACCACCAAGTTCCGCAAGCCATTGAACTTTTGGTGAAGCTTTGAGTGTTGAAATAAACTCATCCCTTAAGGCGATGCCTGAGGGTGCAATCGAAAGAAATATGGCATGGCCAGTGTAACCAAGCGGGTACACATCAATAAACGGCGCTCTATCAATAATCCCTTTGTCTTCAAGGCGCTTTAATGAGTAACGGATCGTGTGAGATCGTTGATTTGTTTCTTTTCGAATCTTGGCCAGTGGCATACCAGCATCTAATTCAGTAACAGCAAGAAGACGAAGTTCTTTTTCAGAAAGTATCATATTGAACAAGATTGTATACAAACCTCACGCATTATTAGAAAATATTGCTGATTTCTATAAAAATGTACCATACTTCCACATAGGAGGATAGGTATGGAACTATTTAACTCAAGCCTTTACGCCGGTACGGAAAGCGTAACCCCATATGACACATGGCTAAGTTGTGCCACAGAAAAGGTTTTGTTTGAGCACTGGCTCACAGAACACCTTCCAAGATTCAACTTCTCGAGAATCAAAGATCGCCCTGTTACTGTCCTTGATCTTGGATGTGGCTGGGGTGCAACGAGCCTACGATTACTGAGAGTCCTCACTGGAATGGGACTTACAGTTGACTTCGTGGGTGTAGACCCTTACCAAGCTCAACTCAATCGCTTCGATCAGCAAATCCCCAAAAACTTTCGTGGGGACATCGAGTTGATCTGCTCTGACATCTCTAAGTTTGACCCTAATCAAACTTTCGATTTCGTTCTCGCTAGTCATGTTCTCTACTATACGAACGACCTTCTCGACTCTCTAAGAAAGTTGTGTCTACTCGGACGAGAGCTGGTAATTGTCCACCACGGAAACAATGGTATCAATACCATCCATCGGAAATTTAGGGATTATGTGCACTCTGGACCACATGTAATCTCAACTGATGAAGATATCCTCTCAGCTCTCGACTCGATCGATCTGCCGGGACGACTCGTTCAACACTACCAGTTCCCCAGCACAGTAAACGTATCATGCTATCAAGGCACCAATACAGCGGATTCAAAAAACCTTACCGCCTTCTTTCTGGAACGGGCTCATTCTGAACTTTCAGAAGAGAGCTATTCTGAAGTAGCTAGATTCGTGAACGCCGAATACCCACATGATCACCTGATGATTCATGACGTGGGTATCATCACTGTTCGCTAGAGAACGTCAGCGAACAAAAAACGCCCTTTCGGGCGTTTATTTTTTTGATTCTTATTCAATTTCTGAAAGCGACTTAATAGTCTGCCATCTTTCTCCGTCTCCTGCATGAGCATCAGAGTTACGCAGACCACCTCTCATCATTCGAACAACTGTTACGGGTAAGCCATAATCTAATACCGCAGCGAGCTCTCTTGGATTATCATCAATGAATATCACTTCATCATCTGTAGATTCACAGAGCTCCTTTAGTTGGATCGGCTTTCGGCGCTCTGGTCTTGCAATGCGAATATCTTCAATAAATTCATCCAGTCCAGCCGCTTCTATTTTAAAGTGCTGGAAATCGTGATCCCCGAAGGTTAATAGAGTGAACGTTGCATCCCGTTCTTGTAAAAATGGCACAACATCAGGATAAAGCATGGTAAGGGCCTCCGCCTGAATATACTCTTCAAACCCACTAACAAGCTCATCAAGTTCATCGGCTTCTATCCCCATCTGCTGACCATGTTCTCTCAGAGTAAAACCTTCTCCAAAAAGCTGATTCCCTTTATCAATAGCTTCTTCTCGATCCACATCACACGCTTCAAGCTCATCAAGCCAACGGTCCCACAGTATTCCTACGTTAAAAAGTGTTCCATCAAAATCTAGTACGTAATGTTTGCTCATAACAATGTTTCAATATCTTTATAGTCATCCGCAAGGCTCATCCCTGGAGCAAACTCAAATGGTGTATCGGCAATTTTCTGAATGGTCTCAACTAACACCGGATACTCTTCTCCCATGAAATGCCCGTCGTTCTCTGAACTAACAAGCCGTGCCTTCATTCGAGCAGCCATTTTTTCACCGTGCTCAAACGGAACCATTTCATCATCTTTAGAATGCACAACAACAAACTCGCGCGCTTTCCACATAATGACATCCGCATCCAAGTCAGCTAAAAATAGTTGTCGCAACTCTGGTCGAGACACTTTCCAAGGAGCCCCCACCAACACCACAGCACGTGGAGTTTCCGTCATCTCAACGGCCTCCAAATATTGAAGGATGGCAAACGCACCGAGAGAGTGGCCTAGTAAAATATCTGTAGATTTTAAATAACCAACTTGGTCCTTCATCCGCTCAACAATCAAGGGGAGATCCAACTCTTCTTTGGTAGAAAGTGGAAGTTCTGGAACAACCACCTCAAAACCCCTGCTGCGAAGCTGGTTAGCAAGCCAAGGGTGAAAATTCATCTCTGGGTTGGCATTAAAGCCATGAACGAGTATTACTCTCATAAGTCATCGCGAGGATACTTGAAGAAGCTCCTTTTGTCGAGTATGATCTCCTCGATGCTAAAAGCATTAAGTTTCAGAAAAGACTGATGGGCGAGTGGTGAAATTGGTATACACGCTAGCCTTAGGAGCTAGTGCCGCAAGGCGTGAGGGTTCGAGTCCCTCCTCGCCCACCAGATTTTTTTGAAGCAAACATAGCACTCACCGACATGGTGAGTGTTGTTCTTTACCTGTCCATCTGTACAATACGGTTATATGAAAAAGCTCGATGCTGATGCCATCCAAGACAATGGATTCTGTGAACAACATGGAAACAAACTTCCATGTAAAAAGTGCCGTGGTGATAACCAGCCAAAACGAGCCGCCATGGAAGCTGTTGGTGTAAGCATTGAATCTCCAGAATCCGATACGGAGTCCTTTGTCGAGCAGTTCGATCAAGCCATGCTTGAGGCTGTCCACGGATTACCCGAAGAACTAGCAGAACATTTTGACGGGGTTGATGCAGAACAAATTAATGAACAGGCAAGTGAGATCATCTCGCAACTGGAACAAGAAACAGATCCTGAGAAACGAAGCGAACTACAAATACAACTCATTCAAGCAATCATCACATTGACCAGCAACGTTCAAGGCAGTGGTATGTATGCCTTCACACCCTCCTTAGCGCGAGAAATGAAAGAACTGGATTGTTCGTTAAGTGCCTGGTGCTTACGAGAAAAGCTCTCACAAAGTAATCAAGACGATGTTCAATTTCAGTTTGGCTACCCATCAGATCATGCGGTGGGGATCGTCACGGTGGCCGATGGACGAACCTTGTACGTTGACGCACAAAATGGCTCCATTGCTGAAGTAGACCTCGAGGAGGTGTCAAACAATGGTCCCAAGACAGCCTATCCAATCTTCTCAATAAAAGATGCATCCATACTAACCGAACCAACCAGGCCAGATGGGATCATGCATGTTCCACAATACTTGGGCATACGTCAGGACGGCGCCCTCCACACACTTGGGAATATGCACATGCTCACAAATAAAGAAGCTCCGACATACAACACACAGACGGGAGAATCCTTTCGAGCGAGTCTAAACAACGATGCGTCAGAATGGGAAAAGTTTCAAAGAATGGTTAATGACGTTGCCGGTGGTGAAGTGATACAGGAGTGGCTGGAACGAAGGGAACGAGAAGCGCTGGGTCCCGAATGGACAAAACCTGATCTAGCAGAAGAAATGGGAGAGCTAGAAGGAGCGGCTGAGGCCTTGGGAGTAGAACTTGAAACGCTTATAGAGGTCTTTAATGATTCACAGTTGGAAGTTCTAAACATAGCAGACTGGGCCTCGTTGCGTAACGGAGACTCTCGAGATGAAACTTGGACCCTTGATGAAGTTGTCTCTTGGATTAGACAACGTAATAAGCTTCAAGAAGATGCTGATCGAGATGTTGAGCGTGTGATAGATGGATTCGAAAAGGGTGATTCAATTCCAGCACCCATCGTAATTTTCAAAGAGGGGGACGATCCATTTTTGGTAGCAGGCAACACACGATTACTCGTGGCCAGAGCAAAAAAATTGATTCCAAAAGTCTTGGTTCTTCGTATAAAATAGCGAGAAAATAAAAACCATCCACACCATGTCCATTGACACAACGTCCCAAACGTGATGTCATAGAAGCAACAAGAGAGAAGAACCCCCTTATGTATCATGTCACTTTATTGGCATATGCGTTGGGGGTTCTTTTTTCTTTCGTCGTCGCGACGGCTCCTTACAATTTATGACTCAATATATGTTTATGTTCAATCGCGTGTTGATTGCCCTGATTGTTTTTACGTCGCTCATCGCCGTTCCAATCAAGACATTCGCACAAACACCCACCGTCATCTTTTCCGAGATTGCCTGGGCTGGTTCAAGTTATTCAAGCTCTGATGAATGGTTGGAGCTGAGCAATCTAACGAACGACCCGATCGATCTATCTGGATGGATCCTTACGGGAGTTGGCAGCGCACAAACAGACCTTGTCGTGCCCGATGGTTCTACCATCGAACCTTACTCAACATTTCTAATTACAAATTATGATGCTTCCAACGAAAACACGACCCTCATCGTCGAGTCAAACTACACCACAGCCACCTTGTCACTGCCAAACAACGGATTCAGTGCATCTCTCTATGACAATGACGGTTCCCTCGTCGATGTGGCAGGAGCAGATGGAGCCGCTTTCGCTGGACGATCTGGCAGCACTGCAGACACTGATGACGGACGATACAGATCCATGGTGCGAATAAGCGGAGAGTTAAGTGGATCAGAGGAAACCGCCTGGGCCGACGCCCAAGAATCAAGTGGTTTTAAAGATCTTGTGGAAGACATGGGCACACCTGGAACCCTTGAATCGTGGTTTGTTCAAACAGAAACAGTGGAAATTGAAGAGGTTACTGGGACTGAACCAGCAGTCGCCTACATATCTGGCACCATGTTAATCAATGAGTTCGTCGTCGATCCTCTTGAGGAAGGATTCGAATGGATTGAGATCTTAAACGTATCCCCTGAAGCAGTAGACACCACTGGCTGGACTGTGGAGGATGCTACTGAACGAACGACTGAACTAGACGCACTCATACTCGAGCCAGGTGACTACCTTGTTATTGAAGCGCCGAGGGGAAAGCTTAACAATGACACGGATGTCATAGTACTAAGAGATGGTGCTGGCACGGTAATCGACTCTGTTACTTACGGCACTGACGACTTACCTGCACCTGAGGATGGTGACGCGCTTGCCCGTGATGAAAATGGAATGTTTGCACTCACGCAAACCGTCACACATGGAGGACCAAACTTGATAGCCATAGCCGTCGAGGTTGAAACCGAAACAACTGAACCTGTCGAAGAGACATTTGAAGATGTATCGGAACCTGAAGAGGAGAATCTTGACGATGATAGTACGGAAAATAATGTCGCGGAATCTTCTGTAGAAGAAGTAGTAACTGAATCTGTGGGGACAAACGAGTCAACTGCTTCAAACAACGAAAGTGAAGTTGTCCTTGAGGAGTCTGTCGAAGAAGAATTAGTTGAAACGGTTTACACTGGCCCCACAACACTTCAATTCATTTCTTTATATCCGAATACAATCGGTGCAGATGCTGAGGAGGAATATATAGAACTGATGAACACTGGATCTGAAACCATTGATCTAAACGGCTGGAGTATTGAGGACGGCTCTACTCACCGATACACCTTCCCCCACACAATTAATCTAGCTGGTGGCACAGCACTAAGAATTACCCGTCCTGTCACCACACTGTCTTTAAATAACTCTGGTGACACACTGGAACTTATTTCCCCAACTGGATCTATTATTGATCTTGTTAGCTACGGTAATGCACCACGAGGTGGAACCTATGACAGAGATGGCAGTCTCTGGAGTTGGTCAACAACTGCCGAAGATGTGGTGAAGGTAGAGGTTGTTTCACAAAACGAACCAACTTCTCAACCAGAGCCAACACTAGTATCAACAGACACCTCAACAAACTCGTCAACACAACCCACCCAATCAACAAACACATCAAGCACGACCACAACAAACACTGCCAGCTCAGTAACCGCTAGCAGCTCTAGCTCTGCTAGCTACGTGAGCTTCTTCTCTATTGAACAGGCAAAAGCTCAAAAAGATGGGAATAAAGTGAAAATCAAGGGGTATGTTTCGGCTATTCCAGATACGTTTGGTCGACAAATTATGTATGTTCAAGACCAAAGTGGTGGCGTTCAAATCTACTTCTATGATGCCTCATTTCCGAATCTAGAAATCGGCACAGAGGTGCGCATTGAAGGAACCATGAGCACGGCCTATGGAGAACGACGAGTAAAGATAAGTGACACAAACCATATTGTGCCAACTGGAAATCTGACTCAAACAAATCCGATTCATTTTTCCACAAGAGATCTAAATTACCCACATGTAGGATCGCTAATTGAGACCAGTGGCCAGATCCTCTCTCGGTCTGCCACGAAACTAATAATTGAAGATGGAGAGGATCGAATGACGATTTATCTCAAATCCAATCCAGAAATAGATGCAAATCAGTTTGAGCGTGGAGATAAAATTACGATTGCTGGGATACTAACCTCATATAATGCGGAGCTACGCATTCGTCCGAGAACCGAGGAGGACATTACTGTCGACGAACCAGCATCCGCTGTACTTGCAGCTACAACTGGTAGTGGGAAAGAAATTCTTAGTGACAGAAAGTCCCGAACCGGCATGGCTGTAGTTCTGGTTGTACTAACCCTGTTGGGTGCCCTTGCTGCCATACGGAAACTTCCACAGCGCAGAGAGGCGCTTGGCACATAGTATGTCTAGTCAATCCTTATCCTTAAGGGATTTGAAACGTTGCGTAGAACAACAAGCCTATGCCTATGGAGTTCCAGAAACTGTCTGCACACTCCTGGGGGAATATGTAAAAGAATTAATCATTCAATCTTATGTCAGAGGAAAAAAAGAACACTTGGTTCCAGGCGCTATACGATAAAATTAACATGCTTGCAGAACAGTTCGGTCTGGACGAAATGCAACGTCACGCCTTTAGGGACTTTGTAGTGACCACGGCTCGTGAGCAGTACAAAACCGGAAATCGTTCAGGCGCCGGATGGGCCTTCGCCCAGGCTCGCAAGGGGCAATCTGAACAAGTTGTCAGCACTTAAGTATATGTGGGGATAATAATATGTGGGCCTGGTGAAAACACACCAGGCCCTTGTTACCCATATGATATAATCAGAATATCTATGAAGAAAGCACTAACAACAAATGAACTCCTAGAGACACTTGAAATTCGTTTTGATTCAATCGATAAAAAGTTTGAAGCAAATGATAAGCGATTCGATTCAAACGACAAAAAATTCATCATCCTCACTGAACAAATCCAGGATCTCACCATCATGACCAAGATGGGTTTTGATGACACTGGCAAGAAGATCGATCAAAACACTCAAGCCATCTCAGAGCTCAATCACCGGGTCACAGAAAACTCTGACCGACTCTCAAGAGTCGAAATCACCATGAATCAAGAATTTGCAGCAGCCACCAGACAACGGCGTCGTGTTTTAGAAAAAGTTGATAATCACGAAGACCGCCTCTGTACACTTGAATCTTAGACCTAAAACATCCCCTGCAGTGAGGGGATGTTTTTGATTATACAAAAAACCCGACACGTATGTCGGGGAAGCAACTAGTGAAGCTGCTCGTTGATCACCAGTCCCTGCAGACCATGTCGACTGACATAGTGCTGGAAGTAGACGGCTCGTGAAAGGAGGAACCGCAAGGTGTCTGCCAGAGGTGTGTTCCTCTCCTTGGCACCCAGCATAGCCATGATGTGGCGGACGTTCTCGTGGAACAGATCCTCTTCTTTTCTCATGGCGCCCACAATGTCCTCACGCTCGTACGGCAGGATCAAGTACTCGCCTTGGAGGCCCGTTGGGGGGAGATGGAACCACCCTGACCAGTCGTACGACGGCCGTGGCCATACCTGTTCGCCGTCGATCGCTCGGATGGCGCTGAACAGCAATGGAATCGTGGTGCAGACGGAGTGGTGTCGGAGCATCTCCACGTGATCCGTCATGACCATCGCCTGCTCGATCGTGCCGATAGGCACGTAGCCCGCACGCGTCTTCATCTCGAACCACCAGAGGTTGGAGAGGAACGTGTGAACGACCTTCTTGTCCGCGTCGTTGCCACTAAGCGTCCAGCGGTGCTCCGCGTAGAACGCGACCACTTGATTGACACACATTTTGAGGACCTGATTGATTCCGTGCCACTCCGACACACCCATCACGCTGGGCGTAAGCAAAACTAGCTGACGTGCCAGCTGAATGCGCGCGGCAGCTCCCACCTTGGTGGGTCTACCAACACCATCGGACTCCTCTTCGCGCGCATGGCGCAACAGCAGCAAGATCAACTCCTTGATCGACTGCTCTTTCGTGCCACCGGGCGGAGGTGTGTACCTTGCCAGTCTCAACAGAGCGACCAGTTCATCGTCAGACACATCCGAATCGGCCATCCTTGCGAGTAGCCTCTCGTAGGTCATTCTCGGTCTCTCGACCATTTCTTCTTGCGACATCGTTTCTCCTTCTTGCGCGATCCAGCTATGTGCCGGATCACAGGTTGACGTCCAGGCAATCCAATCAAAAAATACCTCCTTTGTCAATAGATTGGCCTGTCACCGACAACAAGACATCCGTGACATCTCTTGTCAAAGAAATCAGAGATTGATACACTCCCCCTCGCAACTGACATAAGCGGTAGTAGCTCAGTTGGTAGAGCGCTTCCTTGCCAAGGAAGAGGTCGCCAGTTCGAATCTGGTCTACCGCTCCACCAAAACATCCCAGCACGTCTGGGGTGTTTTGTTTTATAATGAATCCGTATGACACCAATTAAAATTGTTGAGCAAACTCTTAGGGCACATGTCATCCATGACCCAAACTACAAAGCGTCTCGAGAAAAGACTTCGCAATTAACCGTCTTAGGACTTCGTCTGCCCGTAATGTACGCGATCGAAAAAAAGGAATTCCCTTTTTACAAAGATTTTGATTCAACCCTTATTATATGGGACCAGATTTGGAAGCGATCGACCATTCACGAGGCCATGACCCTTGTCCTTATGTACGCTGGACGACACATCAATGAGCTAGACCTAAAACACTGGAAGCTTCTTCAAGGGTGGATCGATCGTGTTGAAAACTGGGAACATGCCGACTCTCTGTGTTGGATCTACTCAATGATGTATGAGCGATACCCCAAAGCCATCGAGCCCACTCTTTTCAAATGGAACAAATCAAAGAGCCCGTGGAAGCGACGCTGTTCAATTGTTTCCACCATCTACTACGCAAGCAAGAATAGAACCCCACCAAAACGCACCACAGTTTTTAAACTTCTTGAACCTCTCTTATCCGATACAGATGAATACGTCCGCAAGGGTGTGGGTTGGCAACTTCGTGAGGCATACAACCTTTGGCCAAAGGAAGCGCTCGCTTTTATCGAAAAACATCTAACATCCCTTAGTGCAACAACTTTCTCATACGCGACAGAAAAAATTCCAAAACAGACAAAACAGCTTTTTAAGATAAAACGGCAGAGGGACAGATCTCGACAAAGAAGGTGACCCAATCTATTATGGCTCCAGACAGAGGGAGACGAACATGAACTTGGCACGACACCTTTTCTTCGACGGAATCTGGCTCTTCATCGCAGCCGCATGCTTTGAAGCGAGTATGCACGCATCCCAAGCAGAGCTCGGTCTGACCACCCTCATGCTGCTTGTTGGAGGCATCTTCTCAATCAGCATGGTCGTTGGACCATGGACAGCCTTCCTTGGAACCACCTCGGGTTTTCTCTCGGCACACCTCCTTACAAGGCTGACGAGACACGAATACTGGAAAGCTCCGACTCTCGCTGAGATCTATCGCCACTTCTTCCAAGGTGAGGCCCTGAATCTTCGGAAGCCTCTGAACCCTGGATCCTAAACCCAGACGCCAAGCCCAATCGGGCTTTTTTTAAATGAGTCTTTTCTACCCCTATAACCACAAGCCATCACTCAACTGGTAGACCTATTGGTGTTATACTACTTTCATCTCTACCATATGAAACCAAGAAAATGGGTAAAAAAAGATTTGGTCAAAGCGGCTAAATCATCGAGAAGTATTCGACAAGTCATTGAAAAAATAGGCCTTGTTCCAGCAGGTGGTAACTACGAACAAATAAAACGCTACTTGAAGGAATTTGATATCGACACCTCCCACTTTCGTGGACAAGGATGGCTTAAAGGTCTAAAGGTAAGCACCAAACCAGCCATCCATCTGAGTAAGATTTTAACAAAGAACAGCTCTTACCAAGCCTACAAATTGAAGCTTAGATTATTTAAAGAGGGCATGAAAAAACCCCAATGTGAATTCTGTGGCTGGAACAAAAAAGCAAAAGATGGCAGAATCCCAGTGGAGCTAGATCATATCAACGGAGATCGACATGACCACCGTCTTGAAAACCTCCGAATTCTGTGCCCCAACTGTCATAGTCTTCAACCAACACATCGAGGGAAGAACATAAAAAGGAAACCTTAGGGCGAGTGGCGGAATTGGTAGACGCTGAGGTCTTAAACACCTTTGAGAGAAATCTCGTGCGGGTTCGATTCCCGCCTCGCCCACCAGCCGTCGCTCCATCAGTATTGTTAGTTGATGGAGCGACGGCTGTCCTCCGAAGCTTCAGCGAAGGAGGACGTATTGTGCACTCCTGTGATGAAGCTATGGCTGGCAGGCCATCCTCATTCCATCAGTATTGTTAATTGATGGAACGACGGCTGTCCTCCGAAGCTTCAGTGAAGGAGGACGTATTGTGCACTCCTGTGATGAAGCTATGGCTGGCAGGCCATCCTCATTCCATCAGTATTGTTAATTGATGGAACGACGGCTGTCCTCCGAAGCTTCAGCGAAGGAGGACGTATTGTGCACTCCTGAGATGGAGCTATGGCTGGCAAGCCAGACTCGCTTAAATAAATCTATTGTTAGCAAACCTGAAAAACACATCTCTTGACCGGGTGTGTTTTTGTTTGCGCCAGTTGGCTTGTGAAGGCATAATGCACACGTATGATTGAGCGTGAGGAAGAAAATATTCCAGAGCGAGTCATGGATCAGATACAACAAACCCTGAGCAATACTTCGAGGTTGGGCTGCGCTCATAATCTTTAGACGAATTCTTGAATCAAAAAAGTTATGACATCAATTGAATCTGGGATCGAAACTGAAAGAGCAAAAGATCGAGTCGGCAAAGTTCGTAATCTAGAAATAGGAGCCTATCCAAAAGCTGAAATCGTTCTCGTTATCCTGGGATTGAAACCTGCAACTGAACTTGATCTGGCACCATGGAACTCGGATGAGTCAGATGTAGAGAAGGCTTTATCTGAAGCTGGTCTGGTTTATGAAAAAAAAGATGGAAATGATAAAGATTGGGTGTCATATTTAATTGGATCACGAAGAAAAGATGTTGAATTGCTTTCAAAACTGGATCCAAGTCGTGATCACCGGCTGTATGGTGAACTTATGGGATTTCCCCAAACTGCTGTGGAAGCGTTTGAAACTGGTTCACTACTTGATATAGAAAACGAACCCCGTAATCCAGACAACGTTATTCAGATGAGACTATCTAAAGATCATTGGCAAGAGGAGTTAAAAACTCTAGAACGATGGAATACCGCTCTAAAACAATTTACTCCTGAAATTCACCAAGAACTAAAGGGGATTGAATAATCACTCCATATGGAGTGATTATTGCTTGCGACGAATGCTCGAGTCACCCATAATATGATTGACTATGATCGAACGAGAAGAAGAGAATATTTCAAAGAGTGTCACCAATACCAATGCCCCTCAAGAGGAGCGAGAATTTGAGGTTGGACTACGCCCACAATCGTTAGGTGAATTTATCGGACAGGACGATTTAAAGGAAAATCTCTCGATTTTTATTGAGGCTGCAAAAAAGCGAGACGAACCAATCGAGCACGTCTTGCTATACGGAAATCCAGGTCTAGGTAAAACCACCCTGGCTCACATCATTGCAAAAGAGTTAGGTTCTCAAATCCGCGTTACATCAGGCCCAGCCCTTGAGAGGGTTGGTGACTTGGCAGCCATCATTTCAAATCTTGGTCGTGGTGATGTCCTGTTTATCGATGAGATTCATCGTATGAACAAGACCATTGAAGAGATTCTCTATCCAGCCATGGAAGACTACGCCCTGGATATCATTGTCGGGAAAGGACCCACGGCACGAACTCTGCGTTTGAGCTTAGAGAGATTTACAATCATCGGTGCCACAACACGTCTCTCTCTGCTATCAGCTCCTCTTCGTGATCGTTTTGGTGCGGTCCATCACCTCAATTTTTATGAAGACGACCACATTGAAAAAATCATCACACGCAGTGCAGGCCTTCTTGAGACTCCCATCGACCCTGAAGCCAGCAAGCTACTCTCTTCACGATCCAGACGAACCCCACGTATAGCGAATCGCCTCCTGCGACGTGTGCGAGACTTCGCCGATGTGCGTGCAGACGGAACCGTGAGTACACCCGTCTGTGAACAAGCTTTGAAAATGTTGAACGTGGACCACGTGGGGCTCGACGAAACAGACCGCAGAATTCTCAAAGCTATCATTGAAAAATTTGACGGTGGCCCTGTTGGCCTCTCAACAATCGCCGCAGCTACACAAGAAGAAATTCAAACCATCGAAGACGTTCACGAGCCATTCCTTATCCAAGTCGGTTTTCTAAAGCGCACTCCACGTGGACGCATGGCTACAAAACACGCTTATAAACACTTAGGACTATCCACTTAGGCTGATCTCATTTCTATCAAAACCCCCATTCTCATGGGGGTTTTGTGATACAATATTTGTACTATGTTCGACTTTTCAACCATGAGCATTCCGGTTTCTGTCTTCCTTACCGTCTTTGGTGCCTACATGCTCTTTTATATTTTCTACGGACTTTTTAATGTCTACCACCTCATCAAATACGGGATATTCGGGATTGGACTCTATATTCTCGTCACCATCTTTACAGGTGGAACAATTTTGTTGATCTCTGGATCCACTTTTATGTTGATGGAGTATGACTGGTCTCACCCAATCTCTGCCGAGGGTGCTGCCCAGTATTACAACGAAGATCTATTTCCAAATCTATGATGCATTTAGATCATCTCCCTAACCAAAGAGAAAATGAGCACGTCGTCCTCTTCATGCGACGACATTGGTTTGCAGTCTTCACCATTATCGCTTCCTTTCTTCTCCTAACGATTGTACCTCTTGGTTTAGGTTGGTATTTCTGGGGAATGGTTAGTGCGTGGCTTCAAGGCCCCGTATCCGGCCCCCTCTTGGTAATAGCGGGCAGTCTCTACTTTCTATCAATCTGGCTCTTTGCTTTTATTGAGTTCACAGATTTCTACCTAGATACCTGGATCGTGACAAATGAAAGGATCATCAATACAGAACAGGAAGGTCTTTTTAACCGCACGGCATCTGAACTTGATCTAGCTTCTGTTCAAGACACCACCGCGGAAATCCGCGGAATACTCCAGACCGTTTTTACCTATGGACAGGTCTACGTACAAACAGCTGGAGAAAAAGGTCGGTTCCACTTCAAAAACATCGACAACCCTGAACATGTAAAGGAAATTGTTACGAAACTCGTAGAGGAAGATAAGCAGCGTGTGAGTGCCCTTGGTGCAGGAAAATAGAATAATAAAAGAGACCCTCCTTTATGGAGGGTCTCTTTGTAATTGATGTCTAATTATATTTCTGCCACTGATGCACATCCCAGGCCCAGTCTGCCAGACGCTGAGCATCGACGAATGAATCTGCCCTAGAGTCTGCACCAAAGATCGTTATCAAAAGTTCTCTGTCAGTATCATTTCCATCTGGGCGTAGTGCAACCACAAGGTTCCATCCGCTCTCAATGAGATACCCAGTCTTGCCGCCTGTCACGTACACGTCATCGTAAGCCGGCTTATACAACATCCAGTTTGTATTGGTCATCTTCTTGCTTGTCCCTTGTGTAAGGTCGTATATGTACTTTGTCGAAGTAGTTGTAAATCTCTGCACTTCTTCGCGCTCAAAAATATTGCGAGCTAACCGTGTCATCTCCCGTGCGGTAGAAACATTGCCAAGCTCGATGCCCGTGGGATCCACAAAAAAAGTCTTTGTAAGATTGAGTGCTGCGGCACGGTTGTTCATCTCAGCCAAAAAAGCTGCTCGAGTAAGACCTGCCGTGCGGGACAAAGCATTTGCTGCGTTATTTGCACTTCCCACAAGCGCGGCATAAAAAAGATCTTCAACAGTAAACTGATCGCCGTCATACACCCACAAACGTGCTCCTCCAACATTGTCGCTATTGCGAACATCCCCGTAAGAACTCATGGAAACATCGTGATCTAGCACCACGTCAGCGGTAACTAGCTTTGTAAGGCTTGCTATAGGCCAGACACGATTCTCATTCTTAACAGTCAATATCTTCCCAGTAGATCGATCCATCACCACATAGGCCTCAGACCCGATGGCAGATTCGATCTCAGTGGCGCTTACCCTAACAGGCACGCCATCGCCCTCCTCAGGTCTATAGCTTCTAAGCTCCGCGTGTTCAGACCAACCATACTGCCGAGCCCAATCTTCAAGATCCAAAAGGAACCCTGCCGCTGTCGCCGGTACAGATAGGCCCGTGTCAGCATCAAACGCAACTTGCAGATCTGCACGACTCTCGTAAACCATCTGAAGTGGATCCAGAGCCAAAACCGCCGTGGGATAAACCACGGCGATTGATAACAACATGAATGTGACAAATAAAGATCTCATAAACAGATTTAAGAAAGCGACTCTAATGCCAAATTTAATCTCTCAGTACCCTCGGAAGATCCTGTTGATGTTTTAAAAAGTGCCTTGATCCCTAATTCTCCCCCCACCAACCTGGTTCTTTCTGAACATCAATTCCAATAACATGACCTGCAAGCGCAAGAGCCCTCGAGTCCAAAGAGAGCATTTTGCCCATAGCAGTCTTCATGTCCTCCTCTCCTAGGTGACTAAGAAGTTCTTCAATTTTGTTATTGCTCTGTGCCCAATCCAAAATCATTTGCACATAAATAGGATTTTCACCCACCTCCATTTCATTCCTAATCTTTGCCAAAACAGCTGCCGCCCCCTCTTTTAAAAGCACTCTTTTAAAATTTGCTTTTGCTGTTTCAGAAAGTTCTAAACCCTTAGTCAAAGAAAAAACCTCATCTCGCAGTTCACCTTCTCGATCTCGAGTTGATCCAAGTTCATTCATACTCTTATTCCCATCTTTGATTCAATTCAACTCCCGTATAGAAATAGTGCAAAATGTCTTCCCATGTCGATCCATCCCTGGCCATGTCCAATGCCTCAGTGGCGCTCATTCCAACACCATGACCCCAAAGCGTTCGTCCTGCAGCTGCGTCATGTGGAGCTGGCACCCCTATGATCCACTCAACAACACCGCCCCATACTTCTGACCAGCTACGTGTACGTCCGTCTGAACGAGAGAAGTAGGGAGTAATGGCTGTTCGGCCGTTATAGTTCACTGTTACGCCATGAGTGTCGTCTACTGCATTCTTAATAAGATAGTGGCGTTGCTCATACTCGTACCCCTTATATACCTGATCATCTGCATACGCATTCATGTGAAAATACCCGTGATGCTTAGTATTTCGCTCGAAATGATACAAGGCGTATGTTCGTGCAACTGTAAGGAGAGTCTTTTTAAATTCGTTGTGAGAATAGTTTGATGTCTCTGCTAGACCGTATAGGTATTGCTCAACAGGCAACTCATTGATTACCCAAACCTCATCCTTATAAGGAATGTACTGGAGCTCAAGCACATCGCGAAATTGATTATCAGCGTAAGCTGCATTACGGGTTTTGCGGCGGTCAAAGTTTTCAATTGTACAAATTCCGTCTTCGCTATCTGGTACGAATCTTAAATATTTGTGAGTCTGTTCGATAGCATTACCACGGTTAAAATAGTAGCGTTGATTTTTATAAAATGCCCGAACCATCTGATCCTTAGCCATTGATCCGAGTAAACCACCCTCCTCATCAACCAACTTCCAGGTGGTATTACAACTAATCTCTGTTACCCAATCAGTCTCTTCATCAACCGTCAGAAGTCCGATGCGCATGATCGGTTCATCAATGAGTCGATCAGCCTGAACCGTCCCTTCATCAACCGTTAGCGGTTCATCTATCACAGCGGCTGCACCTGACGTCACTTCTACAGGAATGTCTATGTAGAAATCTGGAATGACAACGTCATTAACAGCCATTGTATAGCGAATATTGTGTGAGCCCCTTGTCGATGGAGCCGTGAACGTAAATGAAAGAAAATCTAACCCTCCTGGCTTAACGGAACCAGCCTCATTTACAACCAACTTATTTGCAGAAACCCATGAAGCGTGAGCTGTATCAGCGCTTGCGATAGTGAGAATGTTAGTTCGAAGTTCTCGTGTGTCCCAAGTCTGCGTCCCAGTATTTTTTACACCTATCTTATAAGTCACATCTTCACCAGCCTTTGCCGTAACGGTCTTTGCACTGCGCAAAAGAATCATGGCTGACAGACCGTCTGTCTCAGGAGAAGCTGTGCCATCGTCTACTGAATCCTCAACCTCTTGTTCTACTGGTGCAGTCTTTATGATTGTCGAAGCTGACGTGGTTCCAACATTAATCGTAAGCGTAAATTCCCCCCCAGGAATCCAAGCGGTGTTCTCTGCAGCAAGCTGAAATGTTTCTTCGTACTTACCAGGGTATTTTGGTGCTGTGAGGGTGAGATAAATGTGACCCACTTCACCAACTCTTACAGAATCTTCATGTAAGCGAGCTGCTTGTGTGTAGTCTGTCCAGTCGTCAGAGGTAAAATCACTGGCTCTGTACTTTGGATCATAGGTATAGATTGAGACAAACGCATTGCCGCTGTTTTTCCACGTTACCTCTCCTGTATTCTGAAACCCGATCATGACTTGCTGAGTCGCCCCAGGCTCCATGGTAAAGCCAGATTTAGGAAGAGAAACCTGCATGGCTTCATACCCACGCTTACTTGCAGCGTCAGCTTCGCTTACATATAAAAAAAACGCTGCTAATATTAGCAACAGTGAAAATAAAACCAACGAAATCCTCGTGGTCGTCGCGGACAAAGCATGGAAATCGCGCGAGCGGAAAAGAATCATAATTCAAAGTGATAATAGCATTTTTTCAGTCCCCAGTCAATCGTAAACATGATACACTTGCACCCATATATGATCTCTGCGCGATCCTTAGCGTCAAACTTCTCCATTCAACTCGCTGGAAAAGCCCTTTCTGTACTTCTGGGCCTGATTACAATTGCGCTAATCACTAGAACTTTAGGTACAGCGGCGTTTGGTGAGTACACCACGGCCGTAACCTATCTACAGATGTTCGGTGTGGTGGTAGATTTTGGACTGACCCTCACGTTGATTGTCATGATCTCAGAAAAAGGTGTTGATGAAGAAAAAGTGGTGGGTAACTTCTTTGGGCTCAGACTAATCTCTGGAGCTCTTTTGTTTTCACTGGCTCCAATCACGATCCTCGCCTTTCCTTTCACGGCAGTGGTAAAGCAGGCAGTGCTAATCGGGGCACTGGCGTACTTCCTTATGGGCGGTGCCACCATGCTCATTGGAATATTTCAAAAACATGAAAGCATGTGGCGCGCTGCCCTTGCCGAACTTATTAACCGCGGCGTCCTCCTAGGACTCGTGGTGCTCTTTGCCCTAACTCTTCCTACTGTTGGTGCCATGGTACTAGCGTCGGTTGTCGCCAACCTGCTTTGGCTTATTGCCATCGTCCACTTTGCGAAAAAATTTGTTGTTATCCGACCACTGTTTGAGATGAGTATGTGGCGCAGGATTCTTTCTCGATCATGGCCCATAGCCGTATCTATCGCTTTTAACCTTTTATACCTAAAGGGTGACATTTTGTTCCTTGCCTACTTCCGTCCAGAAGCCGAGGTTGGACTCTACGGCATGGCCTATCGCATCATCGATGTCATGACCGTTGTGCCAGTAATGTTCATGGGTCTCATGCTTCCATCGCTTGTCGCAACATGGAGCGCTGGGAATAAAAACGACTTCCGAAAACAAGTGGCGCGCATCTTTGATCTATTCGCCATGACCGTTATTCCCGTTGTGGTTGGTGCACAATTGGTGGCAACAGAACTCACGGTATTAATTGCCGGAAATGATTTTGCCGCATCTGGTCCAGCCCTGGCACTATTAATCTTAGCGCTCATAGGAGTCTTCCTCGGTGCGCTCTACGGCCATCTAATCGTCGCGCTTAACAAGCAAAAGATCATGACTCTTGGTTATGTGTTTGTAGCGATCATTTCAATTGTAGGATACCTATGGCTTATTCCAACCCATGGAATGTGGGGAGCCATATGGGTCACTCTTGTTAGCGAAGCGATTATTGCCGCGATAACCTTTACGGTCGTCTGGCGTGTCAGTGGTTCGCTCCCTTCTATGCTGGTTACTCTGAAGGCCCTCATTGCTGCCGGGATCATGTATCTTGTTCTCCAACCAATGGATGTTCCAGTGTTAATTGATTTAATTGTTGGGGGTGTGGTCTATGGTGGAGCCCTGCTTGCCATGCGTGCCATCACCATCAAAGAGTTGAAAACTCTGATGTCATCTTGATCGTATGATGCCCATTCTCCTTTTTATCACCGCTGCTTTCGGGCTTGTTACTTGGATGGACCCTCGTAAGGGACTCCTTCTGTTGGTTGCTCTTCTCCCAAGTTATTTATTGCGAGGGGAGCTTTTTGGTATCCCCACGACGCTCTTGGAACTAATGGTCATCGTTTTTGTCATCATCTGGGTCATCAAGCGGCGCCCAAAACTGAAGGCGCTTGTCCCTGAGCGTGCACACCTATTACCCATCGCATTGATTTTGATGGCGGCAACCCTTTCCTTATTCATTGCCCCAGATCTCTCATCAGCAGCCGGGGTATGGAAGGCCTATTTCATCGAACCAATTCTTCTTTTCCTAATCGTTCGATATGAACTATCACGCTCATCCATAACAGCAGATGATTTGTTCAAGGCCTTAGGACTCACCGCCTTGGTCCTGTCTGTGGTCGCTATCGTTCAATGGATAACAGGCGCAGGCATTCCAATCCCCTGGGACATAGAGAAGCGCGTTACATCAATTTTTGACTACCCTAATGCACTAGGCCTCTTCTTGGGCCCCGTGGTCATCATCGCCATCACACAAATACGACGGCCGTCTTCCTTATCGATACGTAAGTTGGAAAAATGGTTCTGGCTTTCTGTAACACTACTTTCATCAATTGCCATCCTCTTGGCCCAGTCCGAAGCTGCTATTGTGGCGGTTCTTGCCACGGTAGCTGTCGATGGCCTCTTAAAGAGGAGAACGTTTTATACGACGGCCGTCGTAATTTCCGTCGCGATCCTTTTTGTTCTCATCTCTCCGTGGCGCGGGCTTGTCATGGATAAACTGACTCTCCAAGATTACTCAGGAGGAGTTCGCCTAACCGGATGGAGCGAGACAATCGATCTACTTCAAGACAAGTGGCTTCTTGGAACAGGACTTTCTGGATACCCGGCCGCGCTTGCCCCCTATCACCAAGCTAAACATCTTGAACTGTTCCAGTACCCACACAATATCGTCCTGAATTTTTGGACAGAGCTGGGACTTTTGGGTCTCGTGGCCATTATGCTCCTGGCGTGGACCGTTCTCTCTTCTTTTAAACACATCTCTTTTTCTCTATCCAACACTCGCTGGGTTGCCTTGCTCGCATTGATGGAAATACTTATCCATGGTCTTGTAGACGTGCCGTATTTTAAAAATGATCTATCAATTCTCACGTGGCTGTTAGTGGCCATCGCCCTCTATGCTGTTCACTCGACTCGTTCGAAGAAATCGTAGACCCACAGAAGCAAACGCAAGGTTTCTTGTTGGGATGGTTATTGCCATGGTGGCCATTGCCATCATTGTTCAATTTGTTAATTGGCTAAACCTTGGTGACAGAAGCCTGCTCAATCAAACCCCCGGGCTCGTCACCCCAGAATCAACCACGGCCCTTGGTATCACCTCACCAACCGAACTATTCTCAAGCGAACTCTTTGAAATAGGGCTCTACACCCAATCCAGCGACGCTTTTCCAGCAAAAACCGTCTCGCTCGTCTATGTAAAAAATGACTGGCGGTTTGTGGAAATTGATTATCTGCCAGGAAGAACCATGGTTGAACAAAAAGCGATTTACAGAACTCTTCCACAGGAAGAGGCCATGGTAGACGATAAGGAATATGTATTTGTCACGTTAGATAGACGGTCGCGCTGCATTGAATATGATGATGACATTCCCGATCGATGTGAACTCACTCGTCAACTACTTGTTGAAACACAAACCCATCTGATCATGATCTCCGCAGACGGTACCCATGCCACAGACGGAGAGCTACTTCTGATGGCAAAGTCGATCATAGAACTAGAACCTGAACCAGAATCTTGAACGAGGCCAATCACCGTGATAACCTAATCTCACTTCTAGAAAACCATCAAAATTGGAGAGGTGGCAGAGTTGGTCGAATGCGCACGACTCGAAATCGTGTATGCCGAAAGGTATCGAGGGTTCGAATCCCTCTCTCTCCGCCACGTAAAAACACCGACTGTGTTCGGTGTTTTTACGTGCCACGTGGTCACCCTCTGTCTTGTGGTTTTACGTGGCTGTATGCCAGTAAACCGTCGATGTTCACGTGGCAAGCCAAAACAGTCAACTACTCCATGATACACTTCATTCACTATGAACTTATCAATCTTAACCTCTGATATTCGTGTCTGGGTCGTATCTGGCCTAGCTGTCATAGCGCTGTTAATTCTGCTTTATCAAATTTCGAAAGACTAACACTCCACAGGAGTGTTTTTTCTTTGCTGTTTATTGCGCTACAATAGGATTAATTCTATGAAAATTCGCAAAGCAATTATTCCTGTTGCAGGAATGGGAACTCGTTTCCTCCCGGCCTCAAAGGCCCAACCAAAAGAAATGCTCGCTGTAGTAGATAAGCCAATTATCCAGTACATCGTGGAAGAAGCTGTCGCTAGTGGTATTGAGGAGATTATCTTTGTTACCTCAAACGGAAAGCGCGCCATTGAAGACCACTTTGATCGCAACTTCGAGCTTGAATATCGCCTTGAGCAAAAGAGGAAAAAGGAAGCACTTCAGATTGTTAAAAAGATTGGAAAACTGGCAAAATTCGCTTTTGTCCGCCAAGGCAAACCACTGGGCGACGGACATGCTGTCCTTACCGCCCTTCCGTTTATAGATGCTCACGAGCCAGTCGCCGTCCTTTTTGGAGACGACATCATCGATGGAAAAGTCCCCGCACTCAGACAGCTCATGGATGTTTATGACAAATACCAAGACCCAGTTATTGCTCTTGAGAAAGTATCTAAAAAAACAGTAAGTAGTTACGGAGTGATAGATGGTGTCCGTGTAAGCAAAGGAGTCTACGAAATCTCTAAGTTCGTAGAAAAACCACCCATCCATAAAGCTCCTTCAGATCTCATATTCATTGGCCGAGCAATCCTTACCCCTGATTTCTTTGCCTTGCTGCCAAAGCAAGGTGCGGGAGCAGACGGGGAGATTCGACTGGCAAACGCTTTCGACACAAGACTCAAAGAAGGAAAATCTCTCTACGGATGTGTGTTTGAAGGAACACGCTATGACTGCGGAAACAAACTAGGATTCTTAAAAGCACAAGTTGAACTTGGACTCAAGCACCCAGAAATAGGCAAGGATCTCAAGAACTATCTAAAAAAGACCATCAAGACTTTATGACATTTTTTCGATCAACACGATTCGTTTCTCTTGCAGTACCACTGTTGTTGATCACTTTTATTCTTACTGGCTGTGGAGGAAATGCTGTGGCAGAAAAGCTGGCAACAACACCTGTCACACTAAAAATATGGCGAGTCTTTGATGGAGATGAAACGTTCAGAACCCTCATGGAGTCTTACCAAGCCCTTCATCCAAACGTCTCCTTTGAATATCGAGAATTGCGTCTTGGTGAGTATGAAGATGAGTTGATTCGTGCTTTTGCTGAGGGTAAGGGCCCTGATATTTACTCACTACACAATACCTGGATAGGAGCTTACAGCAGTTTGATTAAACCTATGCCGGCCTCCGTAACCATTCCCTACTCTGAAACACGTGGAACAGTTAAAAAGGAAGTAATCTATACCATCCAAGAAGAGCCAACGCTTAGCCAACGAGCCTTGAAAAGCGACTATGTTGATGTGGTTGCCAAAGACGTTATACGTGACAACAAGATCATGGGACTCCCTCTTTCTGTAGACACCATGGCTCTTTATTACAACGAGGATCTTCTTGATGCCGCTGGTATTCCACTACCACCAGAAACGTGGACAGATTTTCAAACGCAAGTAACAGAAATTGTAAAAATTGGTTCTAAAGATGAAATTGTTCAGGCCGCAGCGGCGATTGGAACAGGAAAGAACGTTGAACGTTCCTTTGATATTGTCTCATTACTTATGATGCAAAATGGAACTCAAATGACAGACAGTCGTGGAAGAGCCCTCTTTGGCCAAGAAACAGATTCTGGATTTCCGGCAGGTCAGGCCATGCGATTTTATACAGACTTTGCCAACCCACTAAAAGAAGTCTACACATGGAATAATGAACAACGAGATTCTTTTGACGCTTTTGTTTCTGGAAACGTAGCCTTCTTCTTTGGATATGCCTATCATGCCCCTCTCATTAGAGCTGCAAACGGAAAACTAGATTTTTCTATAACTGCCATGCCTCAAATCGAAGGAGGTAAAACCGTCAATATCGCTAACTATTGGGTGGAGACTGTGGCAAAAAGTTCTAACAACTCAAACTGGGCATGGAACTTCATCTTATTTGCGGCAGATGGTGATAGGGTGATGAGTTATTTAAATGCCGCTCAAAAACCAACGGCTCTACGAGGCCTGATCAATGACCAGATCGAGGATAACACGCTCTCTGTCTTTGTTGGGCAGACACTTACAGCAGAGAGTTGGTACAAAGGAAAGGATGCTCACGTTGCGGAAAATGCATTCATTAACCTCATCAATGCCTACCTCTCAGGTGCAGAAGAAGAACGAGCTCTTGCAGATGCACAAAACAAAGTAAACCAAACTTTATGAGAAAAATTCTCCTTGCCATTTTTCTTTTCTCACTGATGGTAGCTCCAAATATTGGTTTGGCCTATTCTTCAAATGTCTGCACAACACAAGGAAGATCAACCTGCACTCGCGATGATGTGGGTCCGTTCATGCAGGATATATCGAAAGCCTGCGGCAACTTAGGTGACTGTACTCTTGTTGACATCATGATGGTGTTCAATAATGTGGGAAACTACATCCTGAGTATCATCGGAGGCATTGTATTGCTCATGTATGTGATTGGAGGTTTTTACATGATGAGCTCGGCAGGGAGTGCTGAGAGAGTCAAAACAGGGAAGAAATACATAACCATCAGTACCGTTGGGCTGCTTATCGTCATGTTTGCCTGGACTGGTATTTATGCACTGGAAAGTGCCATTAAACACGGAACCGTATACGGAACAGGTGGAACTGGTGAAACCTATACATCCTTATGTACAAATCTTACCGTTGGATGGGAATGTGGAAGTGGCGTGCTGGAAACCTGTACTGAAGATCTCGTCTGTGAAAGCGCCTGTCGCCAAAATCACCCAGACAGTGTCTCTGATTTGGAAGAACGTTCAATCAGATACCATGATTGTGTAAACACAGGGGGAACTTCCACACTTCTAATAGACAGTAGTGGTGGTGATGTCGTAAGTGGCTACAACAGAGACAGTTGTGCCACTGACCAATGTCCAGGTGATGAAAATTGGCTTTGCTGTGAAATAACTCTGTACTATTAATCTCTGATATGAAACGCAAACAATACGCGCTTATAGTCCTTTTCTTCACCCTCCTACCAGCCATCGGTTACGCAGCGGTTCTCACAGACCCGCTTGGTGGTGCAGGTGTAAATGGTCTTGTCAAAAACCTTATTCGGGCCATGCTTGGAATCACAGGGTCTGTGGCTCTGCTCATGTTTGTTTGGGGAGGTTTTCAGTGGCTTTTCTCCGCAGGTGAAGCTGACCGAGTAAAAAAAGGTAAAGACACAATTAAATGGGCTGTGTTAGGCCTTGTGGTTATCATAACTGCCTACATGTTGGTAAACACCGTTATCTCAATATTGGAAAGTGGAACGGTCGCTTAAGAATTCGTGTGGATATCTTATTATAATAAAAAGCTAAAAAACGGTAGAATAACTTTGAATACAATCTTAATTCAATTAACACCTTAATTCTTTTCTATTAGAAAGGAGGTGACGTCTATGACAAACACACTATCAAAAAAGCACATTGGATACGTACTAGGTGCCATCCTAGCGCTATCAATTGGTTCCATCATGTTTATGGGACTTTCCAGCGCAGGAGCAACTAGCACAAGTGGATCACTCTCAGCAGATGAATTATTTGGTGGAGGTTCTGGAGGTGACTCAGCCTTTCAAGGAGCCACGGGACTTGGTGACGCAAACTTAGTGGACACCATCGCCGCTATTATCCGTGTTGCTCTCGGATTCCTCGGAGTTATTGCTGTGGTAATCATCTTGCTTGGAGGATTCAAGTGGATGACAGCCGCTGGTGCTGAGGACAAAGTGAAGAGTGCTAAACAGCTCATCTTCTCAGGTATCACTGGAATGGTGATCATCCTCTCAGCCTACGCCATCGCAAGCTTCGTCATCGACTCAATCGTTACAGCGACAAGCTAAACACAAGACCAATCCCCATCGAATCATCGATGGGGGTTTACATGAGCCATGTGATCTATCGCAGGCTCATGTGAATACAAGCGCTACTATATGACCTATTCTCGTACACTTAAATTGAGTATCGTGGCGATGGTTCTTGGCATGATGGCAGCATCTGCTCTCTCATTTGTTCCGATTGCAATGGCCCAAGACCCCGCTACGACTGACGCTGTCTCTATTGTACAAGGCGGCTTAAATGACACAGCAAGAGGAACGTTCAGAACAACTCCTGCTACAGAGATTGTCGGGAATCTTATTGCGGCTATGCTCTCTTTGACAGGTATTCTCTTCTTAGTCTTAATGGTTTACGCAGGAATACTTTACATGACTGCTGCCGGAGAAGAGGCGAAGGTAAAGAAAGCAAAAGGCATAATTACCACTTCTGTTATCGGTATCGTCATCGTGGTTGCCTCTTATGCCATCACTTCATACATTGTAACCATTCTGGTAGCAGCCACTTAATCCATCTATTTGAAACTCACTTACAAACACCTCATATGAAAAACAGCTACTTAAGAATCACTGCCTGGCTCTCCATCCTCCCAGCCCTCTTGCTCCCAGCTGCCGCGTTTGCCCAACTCTCTGCTGCACAAACTGAATTAGCAGATGTGGGTGACGGAATCGGTGCTGATGCTGACACCGACCTTCCTACCCTCGTCGGTGAGTTGATCAAAGTCTTGCTCTCCGTTCTTGGTATCATCTTCGTGGTCCTTGTGGTCTACGCAGGATTCCTTTACCTAACCTCTCAGGGTGAAGCTGAGAGAGTTAAGAAGGCTAAGGCTCTTCTCACTCAAGCAGTCATTGGTCTGGTCATCATCATATCTGCCTATGCCATCTCATCATTCGTGATTGACGCATTGGTCCAAGCAACAAGCTAGTACATTCAAATCAAACCCCAGTCGAAAGACTGGGGTTTTTTGTTTCCCAAAAAAACAACACCCTTGAGGATCCACAATGACTTCGTCATCATTGGGATCACTCAAGGGTGCGCGTTGTACCTCCTTTCAGAGGCCGTGACCGCCGTAAGCGGTTGGGGGGTCCTCGCGTACGAGCCGCGAGAATCATCGGACGGGCCAACCCATGGCGTACAAGCCAAGGGGACGACCTTCATCGTTCCTCTCCAGCGCCGTGTCACGCCGGAGATCATCGAGGTCACAACCCTTCATGCCTGAGCGCGGGTACTTCCACATGCTCTGGACACGAAGTCCGGGGACTTCGATGGGCGGGCCTTCGTTCAGGTAGACGAACCTGATGTCGTCACCCTGCCTCCAGGTGAAGTACACGTCGTCCTGCATCGAGGGATCCATGACCTTGTACACGCCGTCGGGGACCCCGTTTCCGCTCATATCCACGTACACCTCGACGAACCCACTTTGACGTCCAGCCGGAGCTGTGACGGACATGGGAACGCCGTGGTTGGTGATCATGAGCAGGTCGCCGGACTGTCCACCGCACCGTGCGTGGGACTTGATGTAGTCCAACTTGTCGATGTGAGCAACACTGCGCTCGTCGATCGGGTAGATCGACATCACGGAGAGCTGGGGCACCACTCGGTACGGAACGCCTGTGGTGGCGTACACCGTCCCTGCGGGCGGCTGGGGCGACGACACCGGCTGCGGTGGCGTCTGGACTGTGGCGGGCGCGGGCGCTGCTGCCACCTGGGCCTGAAGGCTCTCGACCAATACGGTCAACCGACCGAGCTCCACGATCACGTCCGCGTCCAGCGAACGGCCGTCCTCGACCTCCATCTTGAGGTCGTACAGTTCGCGGCGAGATTCCTCGAGCTCTCGGGCCAGAACATCTCGCTCGAGCTCTGCGGCCCTCATCCTCTTGCCACTCACACAGTCGCTGTAGGGGCGACCCTTGTCCGGGTGCTGCTCGGAGCAGTACCGGATGATCGCCAGGGCCTTGGTGTCCTGCGCCTGTGCGCTGGGAATGCTCATCATCGCGGTGACCAGGGCCAGCGCGATCAGGGTGATGTTCTTCATGGGGTACTCCGTGTGGGTCAAGACCAGCCTGACCGACCAATTTTTGTGGCTCCTGTAAAAGAGCCTTGGTCGGTAGCAGGCTTATTCCCACACCGACCTAGTGACCGTGTGACAGCTCCAAGGCCGCCTTCAGCGCCGGCTCGACGCAGGCGTCGAACTCGGGGGTGCCGTAGGCGGGCTTCCCCTTCTCGGGACACTTCACCTCACCACTGCTGGAAGAAGTAGTGACCCGAACCGGCGTTGCCGGAATGCTGACGACCCTTGTGGTCTGCAGCTGAGGGAGCGAACTCCCGCCACCGACACGTTGGTAGGTGCCGTCGGGCATGCGGACGACGTCCACTCCCGAGTGCACGCCACCGTTTGGTGCGTACGTGCCAGGGCTGCCGTAGTAGCGGCTACCGTAGACAGGCACCGGAGTGGCGCTCACGGAAACGCCGTGCTCATTGGTGATGACGTTGGTCACCATGCCGGCGTCGATGCTGCGTCCAGCTAGCTCCAGAGCCTTGCTCGGAGTGTCGTCGGACGCACTCAGGATCACGGAGGGACGGGGAGGCAAGCTCCCCACGTACCGGACGCTCACGCTCTCGCGCGTCGTCTCGGCCTCGCCGTCTTCGTCGAGATCCACCGGAGTGGTATCGACAGTCCGGGTCACAGTCGCACATCCTGCCATGACACTTGCCACAGCCAGGACGAAGATCAGCCAGAAGTGCTTTCGCATCTGGGCCTCCTTTCGGGGTTGTTCGTTCACAGATCTATCCAAGGGAACAGAAAAGGCATGGATGCCGAGGGGATTACAGATACCTCGATGGATATCTGTATGCATCTATGCCTTATCTGACCCCTCAAATAGTTCACTAATGAACACGGGATAATAGCAGAAAATGGCGTTTTTGTCAATCTAAACAAACAAAAAAGGCCCGTTTTCCACTGTGAAACAGTGATTAACGGACCGCGTTGGTCAAACGTCGAATGACCTTGGCCGCTTTGAGCCTACTTGCAACTCGAGGGCCGGAACATCGTTGCGATGCTGGCACACTGCTCCGCGCTCGGCGGCTTGGCCGGTGGAATCGGCGCAGGTGACGTACCGCTCGCCGTCCCTTCCGCAACCGGAGCGGACGCGGAAGCAGGTTCGGGATCGTTCCAGCTCTGGACCCAGGAGAAGGTGCTTTCCATACCCCTGCTCACAATGGTGGTCTTCCACCATGCACCGAAAGGTGCGGCGAGGATCAGTACCAGCGCGAGCACGGCGACTCCACCGAGGGTGGGTCTCCAGACTGCGATCTCTTGGATCTTGAACGCGCTACCGTCCCAAACTCGTTCAAGCTTGGTCATCTTCCAGGCCACCAGACCGACGAAGATCGCCAGCAGAAGCAGTTGACCGATGATGGTCGTGAACAGGAAGTAACCGATCGTGGCTGCAACGGCGCCAACGACACCAGCAATCACGCTGAACATGGCGGGGCCGCTGATCAAGACTCCGGTGATACCGCGAGTCAGGCCAAGACCCAGTGCCACAGCGATTCCGGTCGCCGTGAAGATCCAGGTGCCGAACCACAACCCTCGCAGGAGAAGCTTGCGGATCTTGGCATCTTCCTTCATCTCGGTGAGCGAGAAGACGTCACCGAATGAACCAAGAGCTCCCACCGCCACGATGACCACCTTGGCCACCATCGGGAACTCCATGAGGATCATGACCGTCAGGAGCTTGGCTCCGAGCCCGAGAGAGAACGCGTTGATGCGCCTACCAAGGGATGAGAGCCAATCCGGGGACACGCTGTCACCGAACAGCGGCTTGCAGATCTTCTCAATGACCGGGAAGATCCAGGTGCAAGACCATCCGATGCAGCTGCCGACAAGGGCGGAGAGCATCGCGATCGTGAATGTGGGCGAACCCATCGGCGCGCTGGGCGCGAACAGGCCAATGAGCAGACCCATCAGGCCGATGCTGACGTAGCTGATCCAGATGAACACCGGAACTGAGAACCCGATCGTTCCCCCGATGAGCGCCACCAGGTGCTTGGGGGTCAGATCCACGTCCGTGAACCAGTCCTTGCCCAGGGCGAACATCTTGCGAACGCGCGTGGCGAACTTCTGGTCACCGCGAAGGTGCAGGTCCATCGCATCGATCATGACCTGCAGGTCGCCCACTGAGAGCTTCCCTTCAGCCGTAATCTTGGAGGCGAACGTGCCGCCGATGTGGTAGTTCAGCAGGCGCATGGGAGGCTTGCGCGAACGCACGGACCTCCACATCTCTTCCATCTCTGTGCGCATGATCGGGCCCATATCCGGAGCCGACTGTGCGATGGCGCGTTGAACCAGCAGCGTATCGTCCGAGTAGCCCTCTTCCCAGTCCGAGGACTTGGGGGGTGCCACCAGCTTCTCCAACTGAGCAATGAGCCCGGCGTCGACGCTGGTTCCCGGGGATGACTTCAACTGAGCGATGTACTCGCTGAGCCAGATGCGCCGCCAGGGGGGCGTCGCCTTCTTGACCGTCACGACCGGTGGACCGCTGCCCTTGGCATTGGTCTTCTTGGTCTCGACGGTCTCTGGGTTGACCTGTTCCCACATGGTGATGAAGGCCATGCCTTCGGCATCTTCCACACGTGGGTTGCCACGCTCGGTGAGCTGCACTTCGCCCGTGCTCGGATCACGCACCATCAGGAGCGGTCGCTGCAGACCAAAGCGGTCGTTGGCGATGTAGAGCAACTCGTCCAGACGTCCGGTGCGACCACTCGCAATCCGGTTGTCCGGTGAGACGTGCTGATCCACCACACCGTCGACCTCGCTCTGAAGGAACGAGGTGGCTCCTTCGCCGATTCCGGCGATGACGCCAGCGAGTCCGGTCTTGAGGGCGAACCTCAGTCCCATCAGCGCCGCGGAGTTGTTGCCGGGCAGAAGCGAATCTACGAGATTGGTGTCTTCGAGCACATGCGCCACCGCGATGGTCGCGATGTGGGGCACCTGAGCGGCACCCGGAAGTCCGCGAACGGCGCTCATGAAGTCACCGTTCTTGTCCAGCAGGTAGACACTCAGCCGCTTGAGAAGGCTGTTTGTGTCCACGCCGTCGGCGATGCCTTCACGCAGGAGTTTCTCGACTCCAACACGCGACCTTGTCTCGAACTGCTCCTTGATCAAACTCCCAGCAATGCTGTGGGTTGTAGCCATCGTGTTCTCCTTCGTACGGTTTTCCGCACATAAGTGTTCAGGTACTAGGGGGTTCCGCGTTGAAAACACTGTGCACTGGGCATAGCATTATCCAATTGGAAACAGAAAGACCTTCTCATGTTTGGCACTCGCCGCACGAAAAGAAGGCCTTTTTTTATCACGTAAACCCCAAATTGTCAATCTATCCTGACAGAGTGTTGACAATGTCTGACGCAGAAGCTTTTTCTTTAATTCCTGTTGTTATTGTGGGTCTATCAGTATTTCTATTCAAACAAACACCACCCACAACCTTCCCATCACGTTCATGGACCTGGGTAATACCCCCATCTTCCACTGATCCGATAACATGAATCTGGTCTGAGTGAGCTTTTTCAACATCTCCAACAAAGATCAGATCTAGTCCCAACACATTCATAGCGTAAGAAGACACTAAATCAAATGGGGCTTTATCGCCGACCATGTTTTTTGCCACAGCCCTACCTTGGCTCATAGAATTCATCCAATTTCCAAGTTTTAACTGCCTCCCAAGAATCGGATGATAAAACTCGGCCACGTCTCCAGCTGTGAAAATCCCTGGAACATTTGTCTCTAAATATTCATCCGCTTTTATGCCAGCGCCAGTCTCAACACCGGAATCTTTTAACCAAGAAAGGTCTGGGCCAACTCCGATACCTACTCCAAGTAGCGTTGCTTTGTGGTCACCAGCATTTGTCGTAAACCCAGTCAGTTCTTTATCACCGACAAGATCTTTAAAATCTGCATTAGAATAAAGCTCAACTCCTTGCTCTGTAAGATGCTTGGCCATCAACTCACCAGAGCTAGACTCAAGTGTTCCATTCCAAAAATGCTCACCACGATGAGCAAGCACAATGGGAATATTAAAATGTCCAAAAAGATTCAAATACTCACAGGCAATAAAACCTCCACCATAAATCCCCCCATGAGCATCTTCACCTTGTTCTAAAAACAATTGACTCATGTGATCGGCGTCATCAAGAGTTCTAAAGTAACTCACTCCACGCATGTCGGCATCAATAACCCTCACTTCACTGCCTGTAGTGAGCAGTAATTTGTCATATTCAATCTCACGACCACTCAAAAGTTCTACAAACTTATTTTTTACATTTAGCCTCACCGCCACATCCCCCCTCAGCCACTCGATCTCTTGGTCTGCATACCAAGACTCTTTTTTTAAAAAAATGCGCTCACGCTCAACCTTCCCGTTTAAGTAAAGGGGCAACAATACCCGCGAATATAACGGGTGATGTTCATCACAAACAATTGTAATCTCAGCAGATGAATCCAACCGACGCAGTTCTCCCGCCGCTGTTGTGCCAGCTACTCCGCCTCCGATTATTAAGTAACGCATACTACATCTCAGGAAAAATCTGAGTTCCATCCTCTTCAAAAATAAAGACCGCTAGTGTTGGACATGACTGCGCGGCAAGGATGATATTTTCTTTCTCATCGTCAGTAACCTCAATCCAACGTTCGTATTTGCTCCCCTCGGGCTCAGTGCCATGATCTAATACCCACGCTTTGTTCTCTTCGTTTAATTGAAACGTCTCTGGAGCAATGGTGACACATGAAGCGGCTCCGATGCACAAGTCTTCGTCAACGAGCACTCTAATCTTTGGCATAATTATTCTTCAATGAATGAAATTTGTGTAAGCTCGGGACACGTGTCTGCCACAAGCTCTTCAAGGCTTTCTTTGTAAGATGATGAGCAAGCGCAACCACTACAGAAACCTGCTACTCGGAAGGTAACAGATGGAGACTCAACAGAAACAACTTCTATCGATCTACCAGCGGCCTTTAAAATAGGCTTTAGATGAACAAGACGTACTTCTAGTTTTTCTTTGATATTCATATCAACCCCTTCGACCCACCGCCGCTGGGCTATGGCGGGCACAGCTGGCTCAGGGAGTATTTGATTAGCCGAAGTACTTTTCTTTATAAAAACGGATCAGCTCTTCCACGGCAGGGAGGCAGCTTGGGTTTCCAATACCAACCTTTGTTTTTTGCTGAACCTTCTCTAGGTCATGCGCCCCTTCAAGTACCGCCTCCTCAATATCTTTGTCTGTCACTTTTGATACTGGATCGATGATTCTTGATGACTCTGCAATAATCTTATCAAACTGATCGGTTCGGCGATAGAAGTCATTAATGGCATCCCTTAGGGCCTTGTCACATAGCACAGAACAATGAAACTTTCGCTGAGGAAGGCCTCCTAAGCGGTTCATGATGTCTTGAGGCTTAATCTTACGTGCCTGACTCAACGTCATCCCTTCATTTTCCGTAACCATGACAGACGCCATCGATGTTGACGCTATCGCACTCCCACAACCAAAGGTCTTCCATCTAAAATCAATAATCTGCTCGGTTTCCGGATCCACCTTCATCCAAACACGCAACTCATCTCCACACGCAGGACTCCCCACTTTCCCCACAGCATTGTAATCCTCTTCATTGGCATCCTCATGCATGAAGTTGCGTGGCTTGAAAAAGTGATCCTTTACCACATCGGTATAAAACCAAGATTTCCCCTTATCTTGTGAGGACACATCTCCCTGACTTCCTTTTACTGGTTCTTGTTTATGGGTCATACAAAATATTTCTCATCAACGTTCACGGGACTAAGCGACCGTAGCTTTTTAACAAGTGCTGGAAGTGTTTCAATAACGTAATCAATATCGTCTTGAGTAGTAGACCTACCGAGTGAAAATCTCAAAGAGCCATGCGCTACTTCATATGGAAGTCCTAGGGCTAAAATCACATGACTTGGATCCAGCGAGGCGCTGGTACAGGCACTTCCTGTTGAAGCATATACTCCATTGGCATCCAGATAGAGCAATAACGCCTCACCCTCAATGTCCATGAACGATATATTTACATTGTTTGGAAGGCGCTCAGACACATGTCCATTTAGGCGCGTCTTGGTCACCGCTTTTCTAAGCCCTGAGATAAGCGCATCTCGCAGTGGGATCAATCGCTCAGACTCCTCTTTTCTTTCCGACTGCGACATCTCCAAGGCCATAGCCAACCCAATGATTCCAGAAATATTCTCCGTCCCTGGGCGCAGAGCTCTTTCTTGTGCCCCTCCAAATTGAAGCGGCTGTAATTTGATTCCACGTTTGAGGAATAGCAGCCCAACACCCTTAGGACCGTAAATCTTAGACCCATTTAAGGAAAGCATGTCTACGTGTAGCTTCTGCGTATTTAAGTCGAGATACTCACCAGCCTGACACGCATCTGTATGGAACCGCAGTGCTGGCCGCTGATGATCCTTTTTCCACTTTTCAATCATGGTACCTATGGTCGCAATAGGTAGAATCGTTCCAACCTCATTGTTGGCATACATGATAGATACAAGAATGGTGTCCTCTCGCAAAGCTCCCTGCACCTGATCTACGGTAATCATCCCATCTCGATCTGGCTTCAGGTACGTCACCTCAAAACCTTCTTTTTTTTCAAGATGCATCATGGTCTCAAGCACTGCATGGTGCTCAATGGTTGTCGTGATCAAGTGTTTCCCTTCCGCCTGATTCTTACGGGCATACCCTAAGATGGCAAGATTATCACTCTCTGTACCACCAGAGGTAAACAAAATTTCATCTGATCGAACTTCGAGTATCTGAGCGATCTTCTCACGAGCCTCCTCAAGGGCATCTGTCACCGCTTTTCCAACCCCGTGAAAACTCGATGGGTTTCCATAAAGATCTCCAAGGTACGGCAACATAGCCTCGCGGACACGAGGATCTATTGGAGTTGTAGCAGAGTGATCAAGATAAACAGATCTCATAGGTAAGTGAACAGAGGCTAACAAAAAAGCACCCTTTTTTCAAGGGTGCCACAGTTTCTTATCACTGGTCCGATGTTTTTTCATCTTCAAAATCGGTATAGACAGCCGGATCTTCTATATACTTCTTATAACAATCCTGCGAACAAAAACTCAACACCCTATCTTCTCTCTCTGTGGTCAGAGCTTCTGCAAGATCTGGAATTGGAACATGACAAACATCACAGATGTCAGAATGTTCTAGAAGTTTTACTGGTTGAATTCCCATACATCTCTATAGTACATCGACTCCAAAAAATGATGCAACCGCTCTTCCAATAAGATACCCAACACCAGCAGCTGCTAGAGACACGACCGTCATCTCTAGTCCACTGCGCCATGGAGAACGTTTTGTGTACTGCGCCGCCCACACACCAAGAAGGAATAATACTATGGCCGTACCAATGACTGATGGCAACATGGCTGAACGCACATCTAGGAAAAAATATGGTGTAAGCGGGACAAAACCGCCAACGAAATAAAATACCCCCATGACCATTGCGCCCCTTCCCGGTCTAGTTGGCTCATCTGCCTTCTTCCCATTATGAAAGGCCGCCTCTGCCTGTGCAGCATTCTTACTAGATAAATAACTACCCGCTGCCATAGACATACTCTCAGCAGCAATGAGTACAAGCCCAGATAAAATCACGATGTACTGACTTCCAGCACCAACAGCGATTCCTGTAATTGCTCCAAGCGTTGAAACCAGAGAATCTTCCAAGCCGAAGACAATCTCTCTCATTGAATCGACTATTCCATGTTTGAGTGATCGTTTTGTCATATTGATTCGTTAATCCATTTCATGAGCAACTCACCTAGCTCAAGCTCTGCTGCATCAAGTGCCTTTGGAACAAGTGAAGCATTAGTAAGCCCTGGAATGGTATTGATCTCTAAAAAATAAATATCACCCTTATCATCAACAATCATATCACTTCGGCTCAGATGTCGCGCTCCAATTAAACGATGGGCATCAGTCGCCATCACCTGAAGTCGCTGTGTGAGACTTGAGGTGATCTGTGCTGGGCAAATTTCTTCGGCTAATTTTGGATCATACTTACTCTCGTAGTCGAATAGTTCATGTTTTGAAATAATCTCCACAACCGGCAAAGCTTGAACTTCATCGTCCTGGTCGATAACTGAAACGGTAAATTCTCGACCTTGAATATATTTTTCAACTAATACCATTGAGCAATATCCATCAGCTTCTTTTACCGCGAACTCTAGTTCTTCTTGGTTGCGAGCAATACTTATACCTATTGTACTTCCACCATCATTTGGCTTCACTACGACTGTTCCTGAAAAGGTTACTTCATCTCCAGGTTGAACAAGTAACCACCCTGGTGTCAAAAAACCAGCTTTCTCAATCTTCATTTTCGTTAGCATCTTATCCATACCAACAGCATGTGCCCTAACATCAGAAAATATATAGGGCATGCCAAGCGTCTCAAGAAATCCCTGTACAACCCCATCCTCGCCACCCTTTCCATGAAAGACTGGTACGCAGCAGTCGATCTTATCTCGAACTGCTAGAAAGTCATCAATCTGTGATGGGAAATCAAACAGGCTTAGCTCAACTTTTCCATCAAGGGCACCTCGAACATTTTCAGAAGATTTCAAAGCGACCTCCCGCTCTGCATTGTTTCCCCCAGTCAAAATAGCTATGTGCATATTAGGCAGCGTCTATTACATGCTCTTCTTTAATCCACTTTGCAAATTCCATTAATCTAGAAACTTGATCATCGTCTAAATGAATAACCGGACGCTTTGTCTTCACTTTCTCAAAAGCAGTCTCATAATCATCTCCTAATAAGATAAAGTAAGCGATTACTAGTGATGGACCACGGCCATGACCGTTTCTACAGTGCACGTAAACCTTTTCTCCTGAGTCGACTAGTTCACGTAGGGTGTGCGTGCCTACGCGCAACTGGGCCATTGTCGGAGCATGATGGTCTTTAACCGGAAGCCAGAGAAAAAACTCTGCCCCTTGAGCTGCATCGAGCTTTTCAAGCTCAACTGAAATATCACCCTTAATCCCCTTACCAAGTAAACCCTTATCAAAGTGAACCGTGCAGCAAGCATTTGTTCCTAAAAAAATACTATTAGTGATCTGATTAAACTCAAAAGGCGGCTTATCTGAATGGTTGTTAATTGCTGCTTTAGTATTTTCCATAAACTATGACTTGTGAGCTAGATATGTTTTTTGAAAGAAGAATAAAATAATTAAAAGCGGTATAAAAATAACAAAAGGAACTAGTGCCAATGTTATCTGAACTGATAGCTGTGTAGCAACCAAACCAATTATTAACACACCCAAGGCTTTAACAAGCCCGTCACCAAAATTGAAGATTGAAAGAAAACTAGATCGAGATCCACTAACAATGAGTTTATTTTTTGCATCATTAATCGCAACTCGTAATAGACCTCCAAACACCGATGGGATTATTACAAGAATTGCTGCTAGAACTGGAGTGTGAACTGCTGCATAGAGCATAAGAATGATCAGCCATAATCCCGTACTCAACCAAAGAATGGCTATGGATGTAAAACGGTCCAGTACCATATGAGCATAATAGGAACTAAACATGGTAAGCAAACGTTTTCCCGCAAAAATAATTCCCAGATAGACAATAAGTACTCCAACCTCTTCTAAAAACAATTGGTGAAACTCATTAATCGCGTACGCCATTCCAAAAAACATCGACTGGTACAGTAAGATCCACATGAACGGATGACTAAAATTAAGAAGTTTTAAATTTTGCCGAACACTTTCTCTAAATCCCACATACCCCTCCTCTTTAGCCACAGAAAGCTTTTTGGGTCCACTAGAAATTGAACTGATAACAATGGCCGAGAGAATAAACTGGCCGACACCAGCAATAAATGGAATCCAAGGGTGCCATACATAAAGGAGAGAACTGACTGCAAGAAGAACAACCCCTATGGCATTGGCAGAAGCAAAAGCGCGGCCCCAATACTTTTTGAATAGATGTGTCTGTTTACGCTTTTCAAGAAGCTCATAGAAAAACGCATCGTGTGTACCTGTCATGAGTGTTCCACCTCCCCAATATACAATCGAGGCAATGAGCATGCCAGAATATCCACCTAAAGCAATGTACAAAAGCATGGACACCCCTTGGAGCAAACTAGAGATAACTAATGAACGCTTATGTCCTAGCATATCTGCAATCGCCCCACTTGGCACTTCAAGAATTATTCCAACAATCGATGAAATTGCAGCAATGGATCCTATCTCAGAAAGTGTCAGGCCTTGATCTAGAAAATAAATAAACAAGATCGGTACAACGATCCGTTTAATAAGCCCTCGATATAAATAGTATTTTCGAATGTCCGTCAGCCAGTTCATATAAAGTAAGTATACCAGGGATTGAAGGCTTGAGCCGGATCTGATAACCTCTTCTGGCAGACGGCCACGTGGCGAAGTTGGTTAACGCGGGGGACTGCAAATCCTCTATGCGTCGGTTCGAATCCGACCGTGGCCTCCAAACAAAAACACCCCCGCAACGCGGGGGTGTTTTTGTTATCTTTTTAAAAGACTTCCACGGTCGCGTACTTCACACCAAACTCTCTGGCGTCCTCAAGCTCTAGCATCCATACGTCCATCTTATATTGATATCGTTTGTTCATACGGTCCTCTACATAGAAGACTCGATCTCCAAACAATTCTGGAATACGTACACGTGTTCCAAGTGGCAGGAAGTTAGCAGCCACGACGTTCTCAACACCGCGCTCACATAGGTCCAGTCCTGAAGCGGTAATACATGGAGTGTCATCTGTCTGCCATACCTCTGACGTATAAGCCGTCATTGGGATGGTGTACGTGTGGCGCGGAGTTGCATCCTCCGCAACAGGCAATATCCCAAAGGGCTCTGTTTCATTCTGCATGGATGAGATAATCATTCCTACGATAGCCTCATCAAGCGGCATGCGTTCATTTTCCATGTCCGCATTGGCAACTGTAGGAAACAGGACATAGGTAGAGATCACTGCCACAAACGCAAGAACTGAAAGATTCGTTGCGTGTCGACGAACTGGCATCGTTTGGCGATCTAGGTATAGCCAAAACTTATACGCAAAGAATGTCGCGCTACGGGTGTAGAAATAATCCTCACCCCATTGCTGTTTTAATTGTTTGAATAGCTTATTCAACATACCCAGTGACTTCCTCCTACAGACGCCATTGGGCAGGCAAAATAAAAACTCCCCTGTCTTGGGAGTGCTTGTAGGATAGCACGAATTAGACCATTTGTCAATCATGTTATCCTCACCTCATTTAAGGTAATTATTCATTTGAGAACCATTTTTGCTAGAAAAAATTAAGTTTTTTGACTTTTCAAACCATGATGAATACATCGTTTATTCAACGGTTACGCTCTTGGCTAGGTTCCTTGGTTTATCAGGATCTAGACCCCTAGCCACGGCCGCCTCATAGGCAATCAATTGAAGTGGAATGACTGTGAGAATAGGCTGAAGTGCTTCCATAGTATGTGGAACTATGATCACATCATCGGCCTGAACGTGGCTCATGGAACCACAGGTTGTCACTGCAATAATCGGGCCCTTACGTGCACGCAATTCTGAAATGTTTGAACACGTCTTCTCATACACGCTATCTTGAGGACACAGAACAATGGACGGAAAGCTTTTGTCGATTAGTGCTATCGGCCCATGCTTCATCTCTCCACTTGAATACCCCTCAGCGTGAATGTAACTCACCTCTTTCAATTTCAAGGCCCCTTCATAAGCGATCGGCGCCTGATACTTCCTACCAAGAAACAGGCAGTTTTCCATTCCTCGATATTTCTCAGCCACACGCGTTACCTGTCCCCTGTTTGCCAGCACTTTTTCAACCAACTCTGGCATCTCATGCAAACCGGCCAGCACCTCTCGAGCCTTTGACTCAGGAAGAAACCCTCGTAGTTGTCCAAGGTACACAGCAATCAAACTCAAGACGGTCATCTGACTCACAAAGGCTTTTGTGGAGGCCACACCAATTTCTGGACCAGCGTGATTGTACACACCGGCGTCTGTTGCCCGAGCTATGGATGAGCCAACAGTGTTCACAAGTCCGAGTGTTAAAGCGCGCTTTCTTTTTGCCTCAACGATCGCCTCAAGAGTATCTGCCGTCTCTCCACTTTGACTGACAGCCAGAACTGCCGTTCTCTCAGTAATGATCGGCTTGCGATACCGAAACTCAGAAGCAAGCTCAACCTCCACAGAAATTCCAGCCAGCTCCTCAATCAAATACTCCCCAACCAGCCCAGCATAATAAGCACTACCGCAACCAACGATCACAATTCGATCTATTTCTTTTAATCTATCCCGTACATCATCAAGTCCACCTAGAACAGCGCGACCCCCTATGAGATCAACACGACCGCGAATACTGTTTTCAATCACCTGTGGCTGTTCCATGATTTCTTTAAGCATGAAGTGTGCATGCTCTCCACGACTAGCTGTCTCCACTTCCCAATCCAAGTGCTGAATTCTATGAGGTACATCTTCTCGATCCAACGCACACAAAGTTATCCCTTCAGAACTTACACACGCAATCTCCCCATCATCTAAAAACATCACGTCACGCGTATGTTCGATTATTGCCGATGGGTCAGAGGCTATGTAATGTTCTCCATCTCCAATCCCAATTACCAGTGGGCTGCCCATACGCGCTGTAAACAATGTCTGTGGTAAGTCTTTGAAAATCACTACGAGTCCATATGTTCCACGAACGCATGCAAGAGATGCACGAATTGCCTGCAGAGCTGGCAGACCAGCTTCCATCTCATGCTCAATCAAATGAGCAAGTACTTCACTATCTGTGTCTGAGTGAAATATATGACCCTTACCAGTGAGCTCCTCTCGAAGCTCAAGAAAATTTTCAATAATCCCATTGTGAACCACTGCCACTGATCCAGAGCAGTCCCTGTGAGGGTGAGCATTTCGTTCTTCTGGAACTCCGTGTGTCGCCCAGCGAGTATGAGCAATACCCGATGTCCCCTGAAGGTGATGCTTAGCAAGTTTCAAATCAAGTGCCGCGATTTTTCCCTCGCTACGCACGGTGGTAAGCCGACCGTTTTGTATACACACACCAGCACTGTCATACCCTCTGTATTCAAGTTTACGAAGCCCCCCCATGAGCACTGGAGCAGCTTGTTTGTTTCCAACGTACCCAACGATTCCACACATAATAATTTGGTTCATTTTACTATCTCAATAGTACGATCCTGTTCAGCGAACAGCCAATTTCATGGACCTTTTTTGTGGACAACCGCACTTCGCGGCCTTAATGGTGCGTAATCTCACAAGCCACCTGTTTAGATTCATCCGACAGTTAATTACTTTTTAAACCATTCCCTTTCAAAACAAGCGTAAACTCGGTATCCTTGAGCCAACGTAAACCCTCCAATTAACTATGTCTCGACACAACTACAGCCAAAGTTCTCAATGGAAAGGATCAAATCGTCGCAGGCATAAAAGGCGCCGACGTCCACAATCATCACGAGGATTTGATCGTGAGTCGCTCATAAAGAATATTATTCTGCTCGTCATAGCTGGTGGGCTTCTTGGCGCCCTTACTCTTTTGGGCTTCATGGCCTTCATCTCAAAAGATTTACCAAATCCAAACTCACTGACAGAAAGGACCATTTCCCAGACCACAAAAATCTACGATCGCACAGGCGATCATCTTTTGTACGAAATATTCGGAGATGAAAATCGTACCCTTAGGCAGGTTCAAGAAGGGTTTTGTGGAGATGGCTCTGAACTTGATTTGGACCCCGAAGGAATTCCACTTTATGCGCTCCAGGCCACCATTGCCGCTGAGGATCGGAACTTCTGCAACCACTCTGGTTTTGATGTTAAAGGTTTTGCTCGCGCGGTATTCCAAAACTTACTTGGCAATAAAGTTGGAGGGTCCACCCTCACTCAGCAGCTCGTAAAAAATGCCATTCTCTCAAACGAAAAAACAATTATCCGTAAGGCCAAGGAACTCGTCTTGTCTCTAGAGCTTGAACGTCGATATACCAAGGATGAGATCCTTCAAATCTATTTCAATGAAATACCCTATGGCTCCACATACTACGGAATCGAGGCGGCAGCACAAAACTACTATGGCAAAAGTGCTGGTGAACTTTCTTTAGCTGAAGCCGTAACGATCGCATCCCTCCCCAAGGCCCCTACCACCTATCTCAACAATCCAGATCGTTTACAAGCAAGACGTGATTATATTTTAGGTGAGATGCTTGAACTGGAATTTATCTCACAGGAAGACTACGACGCAGCCGTGCAAGAGCAAACTCCAATCGAGGCTTCTTTTACTAACATAGATGCTCCTCATTTTGTTCTACATGTAAAAGAACAGTTAGAAGAGACCTATGGGCGTCGAGCCGTAGAAGAAGGAGGTATGCGTGTCATCACCACCCTTGATTTTGACAAGCAGATGATTGCTGAAGAAGAGGTTGCCAAGGGTGTTGAAGCTCTCTCTGAGACATACAACTTCTCCAACGCAGCTCTTGTTGCGATCGATCCAAAAACTGGGCAAGTCCTGGTGATGGTTGGATCTAAAGATTACTTTGATGATGAAATTGACGGGCAGGTTAATGTTGCAACACGACTGCGTCAACCTGGATCTAGTTTCAAACCAATCGTCTATACGAAGAGTATTGAGATGGGCTACACCCCCAACACAGTTGTTTGGGATGTGATTACATCCTTTCCAACCTTCACAGGCGACTACACGCCAAAAAACTACGACCTGAAGGAAAGAGGTCCAATTAGACTACGAGACGCCTTACAGGGCTCTTTAAACATCCCTGCGGTCAAGATGGTGTACATGGTAGGTGTTGAAAATGCCCTCGATTTTGCTACAAGCCTTGGTTACAGCTCTTTTGGAGATCACAGCGCCTTTGGACTATCACTTGTTCTGGGTGGTGGAGAGGTAAAACTTCTTGAGCACACCAATGCATACGCAGTCTTCGCCAACGAAGGTGAGCGATATGAGGTAGCCACAATCCTACGTGTAGAAGACTCAGAAGGGGTTGTACTGGAACAATGGAAGGAACGTGATGGGAAGAAAGTAATTGATAAAAATACTGCACGCACCATCTCTCATGTACTGTCAGACAACAATGCCAGGACTCCATATTTTGGTGCTGGCAACTACCTCCAACTTGGTGATCGACCAGTGGCAGCAAAGACGGGAACCACAAACGACTCACGAGACGCCTGGCTCATGGGATACACCCCATCTTTAGCAGTAGGTGTGTGGGCAGGAAACAATGACAACGAAACTATGAGCACCAAGGCTGGTGGATCAAATGTCGCCGGCCCTATCTGGAATGCGTTCATGCGCCGCGCACTTGCACAAACTCCAATAGAATATTTCACAAGCCCAACTATCGAAGCAACTGGTAAGCCTGTTCTGGATGGAGAGATCACTTCCACAACCGTAATCGTGGACCGGGCGTCAGGAAAATTAGCTACTGAGTTCACTCCGGAAAGTTATCGCGAGGAAAGAATGTATGCCCAGTATCATAGCCTTCTGCATTTTGTAGATCGTTCTAACCCAACCGGACAGATACCAGAAAACCCTCAAGACGATGAGATGTACGAACCCTGGGAAGCAGGGATTGCCACATGGATAGCAAACAAACAAGAAGAAACTGGTGTGGTGATCTTGAACCAATCACCTCCAACAGAAGAAGATGACGTGCATGTCCAAGAGAACTTTCCAACAGTAAGAATTTCTTCACCTAACCGAAATGACGAACTCTCAGAGCGAAAGGTAACCATTCAACTATCGGCAAGTGCCAGACGTGGAGTTGCTCGAACTGAATTTTATGTTGATGGACAGTTCCTTGGCTCAGACAGCTCCGCTCCATGGAGTCTAACCACCAGCCTGCCAAGTTCCATTGGTCGAGGTGTGCACACACTCAAAGCAATCGCATACGACGACATCGATAACTCTGGCTCTGACACTGTCACCATCTCTGTTTCGCAAGACGGAGACTCAACAGCCTTTGAACTTATCGACCCAAGCAACGGACAGACAATCGAACGCACCTCAGACACCTACACGGTGGTAGTGCAACTTGAAAATCCTGAAAACTATCGGTCTGTAAGTTTGTACGCACAGACTCTGGATGGATCAAGTGAACAATTAGTAGGGCAGCAGATAAACCCATCCTCGCCATTCCTAACATTTGAGTGGACCATGCCAGCCTCTGGCACATGGGCTCTATCTGCCAGAGCAGTACCTGACGATAGTGGAACAACTCTCTCTACGGCGGTAAGCTTGGTAGAAATTATTGCCGGACGAGAAGTTGTGGTCGTCGAAGAACCGGTCTTAGATGAAAACGGTGAACCAATAGAAGAACCTACCATCTTCACCCCAGAGAGCGACCTAAGCCTGTTCTAAGTCAAAGAAAACAACAAAAACCGCCTGTTTCCATTGACAAACAGGCGGTTTTATGGTAGATTCTTTTGTCGAAACTCGTCTGATCGGGTATCACAACTGGAGGCAGCCATGTCGCTTCGAGAAGAAATGGTCGGTGGGAAGATGGGTCTTCAGATGGGCCTGATGGGCTTCTCTGATCAAGACCTGGAAGTTCTTGCCAGAACAGTGACGGAGCGAGGAGAGCCCATGTGGCTTCGCTTCAGAGCTTGGCAGAAGGACGGACACGACAACGAAGACTTCCGCGTCTGGGTCATCGCGATGATCGCAATGACACCCGTACGACCCCGCTCCCAGAGAGATGGGTTCGGACGTGACTCACGACTACCTCACCAACAGAGGACGATTCCTCCTCGTGGCGTCAATGAGACGCTCAAGAGCAATGTCCTGCGAATCCTGCAGGGAGCCACCGACAAGGGCTTGGCAAAGGAGAGCATCAAGAAAGCTGTGAAGGGCGCTCTCAGCCCTCGCCCGAGAAGTTGCTCGGTAACAGTGAGTTGGTCGAGCAACCCGTCCAGCCGTTCCGTCTACATCCACCCAGACGGCCACGAGGCATTCACGGTCTCAGCACGCTCCTGAACGGAGCAACGACCTCGCCACGGCGACAAGACACCTCACTGGTGAACCTCTGTCGTCAGGCGAGGTGTTTTGTTTTTAATATCTACAAAGAAGCTGCTGGATAATAATCTGGTTGATGAAAGTCTGGTTCGATTCCTGGGACAGGGGCATAGGCCATGAACTGACCTGCCATGATAGCAAAAATATTGATCGCGCGGAGGTTCTCGGGAATCATCTTCCACGGTAGAACAAGTTCGCTGGTCCAAAGCTTTTCACTTGTCTGCTCAAATCGAACCACGGGCTTGAATGTTTCAAAATCGTTTAATCTTTTACGGATAGAAGAAAATCCAAGCGCTAGAAAATGTCCGCCAGCACCTAGCTCTAGCTCTATGTACTCATGGCCTGGCCCCACAAAAAATACTTCAATCACATCATGTTCCCAAAGTTTATCTACACGTGAACCCATTGGCGCATCTGGAACACTCTGTTCGTGAATCCTGGGAGCTTGAGCAGAAACCTTGATCCCATCTTTTTCTTTAGAAAGCTGGAGTTCTGCCCAAAGACGGTCGTCGGGACAAGGATTCCCATCCCATAGCCGATCAACTCGAAACGATAGTGTGCTTGGTTGTGAAGGAATGTGCAGCATATATAAAATATCTTAGCAAAACAAAAAGACGAGGGCTATCATCGTCTTTTAAAAATCAAAGTTATTCTACAATCGCCTCTGCAATTTCTTCTTGAGCATTTATTACCATAAGCTCTCCATCCACAACTTGTATAAGCGCTAAATCAATCTCAGCACTGCCGTTTTCATCGAAGTTCAATGTTCCAAGGGTTCCATCCCAATCTGAAATATTATTATCCAGATAAGCTGCAATATTATTTGCCCCTTGAGACCCATTACCCACAGCCTCTGCTATCAAAAACACACTGTCATAGGCCGCTGCCGTAAGCAATAGTGCTTCAGGGGCGTTTCCGTACTCCTGCTCATAAGCCGCAAGCATTTCTGATGACCTACCATCGCTTGGCAATTGAAGTTCGGCAAAAATTAAACCACTGTAAAGCCCCCTCTTCTGAGAAACATCAAATTGATCGAGAAGAGCGTTAGAGGCATAAACCTCAGTGTTTACAGCTAAATTGTTCATTTGCTGCAAAATAAGCTCACCAGCCTCAGGGTTTTCAACAACCAGATATACGGCGTCAGAATTTAAATTTCTAAGATTTGATACAAGCGTCCAAAAGTTAGATTCATCACTGGAGAAGGTCTCGTCAAAAACAACTTGTCCATCAAAAGCCCCCCTGAACACACTACTCATGCCACGCGCGGAGTCTGTGTCTTCTGTGATAATGGCCACACGGTCATATCCCATCTCAAGGACATGACCAGAAATTGTCTTTGCTGCAAAAAGATCATCTGGAAACATGGAGTAAACTAGCTCTCCGTTTTCTGTTCCTTCGTTACCTAAAGAAGATAATAGAAGCAGCACGTCTGCCTCATGCGTAACTTCACTCACTGCAGAAATATTACCTGAACATGTTCCACCAAGAATCACACCTACACCACCTGCATCGATAATCCTCTGCGCGGCTGCGGCCTCTTCTGCGCCATCGCACTTTCCGTCTTCGTATACAAGCTCAACCTGCTTTCCTCCAGATTGATTCACATGAGTCACGGCAAGGTTATAGGCTTTCTGCGTGACTAAGCCATATTCAAGATTCTCACCAGTGAGTGGAGTCACAACTCCAACCCTTAAAATGGCATTTGGTGGCGGCACAATTGAAAAGTATGTTACTCCTCCTAATATTAAGAGGAGTGCGCCACCCCACAGAAATGCTGTTTTTTTCTTCTCCGACATAGTTAATTTTTTCTTCGAGTAAGTATCAATTTACTGTTTGATAGGCATCACTACATATCGATACGAATCTGTTTCACCCTTAGGAGAAAGAAGACATGGATTTGATGCATCTATCATCTCGTAAATAATTTGATCAGATGATATTGCTTGAAGTCCGTCTAAGAGATATCGATAATTCACTGTGACACTGTTATTCACCCCAGTGATGTCCGCTGAGCTATGTGTTGTATTTGCCCCTCGAGTCGCATCTGTAGCACTCACTGACAGCTGTTTGGTGTCTGGATCAAATGCAAGGTTTACATCAAAAAGCCCTGTTTTTGAAAATAAACTTGCAGTTTTAACAGCTTTAATAAAATCATCTCTATCTACTACTGCTTGAGTCTGAAAATTTGAAGGGATGATTTGCTTGTAGTCAGGATACTGTTCATCAATAGTTCTAGAGATAAGTTCTACGGGTCCATACACAAACACAACTTGGGAATTAGAAAGACCCATTGTTATAAATGATGGTAGTTCCACATCGTCCTTGAACACAGATAGTATTCGACCAACCTCTGAAAGAGTCTTGGCTGGAATCACTACATTGAACTCTTCTGTGACTCCTGAAATCACTGGAATTGTCTTCTCAGCTAGTCGATATGAGTCTGTTGTTGCCAATGTAAGTCTCCCTTCGTTTCCATGAGTGTGAAAAGCGAATGAGACGCCTGTTAACTCTGGTCGTGACTCATTAGTCGCAACAGCAAACAGAACTTGTGAGAGAGCTGTTTTAAGATCACTGACGGGTATCTGGTACGAATGGGTTCCCTCCACAGACGGTACTAAAGGAAACTCTGATGCACCCAATCCATTAATCTTAGTTTTGTATGTTCCACACTGAACCCGTGCATCCTGATCATTGGACTCTATTTGAATAACTTCATTTGGAAGAAGTGAAACATAATCAAAGAAGAGTTTAGATGGAATGGTGTATTCTCCTGGTTCTTCAACTTTACCTCGGACTGTACAGTTAACAGCCATCTCAAGATTTGTTGATGTGAAACGAATTGTTCCCCCCTCTGCCTTTACTAGAACATTTTGCAAGATAGGGAGATTTACGTTCTTTGTCATCAAGTGAGATGTAATGCTTAGTCCTTGGTGTAAATTGTCTCTCGTACAAGAAAGTTTCATATCATCCGAATCAGTCTTTATTTATATATAAGAGTATTAAATAGTTAGTAGTAATAGTAAGGGGTGTGGATGGCGGGGATAGGTAGTAGTTTTATACTGAGTTGAGTCTTAAAAAAGCCTGTGGATTTGTGTATGAGTAGAGGTATAGAGTTGTGTGTGAGTATGGGATATCTTAGGTGACATTCAAAGGGCATTTTTCTGTACCCACTGTTCACACCTTCATACACATGGTTATGGGCAGGTTCTTCCACACCTAGTCCCCGTGGGTAACTTGTGATTTGTTGTGGTTACATTGAGTACATCTTTTGTTTTATGAGTTCTAGGTCATGTTGCAACTTTTCATCCTCTAGCAAACAGTTTGAGATCTTGTCGTATGCATGCATGGCGGTTGTGTGATCACGGCCACCAAGCTCTGTTCCGATAGATGGGTAAGAGGACTTCATTTCCTCACGCATGAGGTACATAACAATCTGTCGAGGAAACGCCAACCGTTTTTGACGGCTTTTCCCAAGAAGATCTTCAATTTGGATGTCGAAGTAAATGGCTACTGTGTGAATGAGTTGTTTTGGGGTGACACTCTTACGGATCGATGCTGGCTGGAAGCTAGTAAGAATGGGTTTAATGGTTTCAAGACTTGGTTTTGTGTTTTTGAATTGATGGAAAGCAATAATCTTATTGAGAGCTCCTTCTAGCTCACGAACGTTAGTCTGCACGACCGTGGCGACGTGGTGCAGGATCTCACGCTCCAATATATACTGCTTTTCTCTGCACTTTGTATCTAGAATGGCACAACGAGTTTCAAAATCAGGGGATCCAACATCTGCCAACATTCCACACTCAAAGCGTGAAACAAGGCGATCCTCTAAGGCAGGGATGGCCTTAGGTGGGCGGTCTGATGAAATAACGATTTGCTTATTATTTTGGTAAAGCTGATTGAATGTGTGAAAAAACTCCTCCTGTGTCCCCTCTTTACCAGTAATAAACTGAATGTCGTCGACCAGAAGAACGTCTACAGTGCGATAACGATTTTTAAAATCATTGATACGATTTGATCGCAGTGCTCCTATAAAGTCGTTAGTGAAACGTTCGCACGTTACATAAAGAATCTTTGTGGCAGCATTTTTTCGCATGAGCTCATTTCCAATCGCCTGCAGCAAATGGGTTTTTCCAAGCCCAACCCCTCCATAGATAAAGAGTGGATTGTAGACACCTCCTGGCTGCGCGCTTACCGCTTGAGAGGCGGCGTGAGCAAGTTCATTTTGCTTACCAACAATAAAAGTCCCGAAACAATACTTTCCATTAAGAGAAAACTCTCCCGTACGAATCTCCTTAACTTCTCCCGCTCCTTGGTAGTTTTGGTTGTATGGGGCGTTTTGAGAGTAGGACGGTACCTGCTCTACGACTTTTTCTTTTTCAAAAATAGGAACAACTTGTGGAACAGCTGGTCGTGCTTCCACTCTATACGTGAGGTTTTTAATTGATCCACTAGAGAGTTCTTGTAAAGACTGAAGAATGCTTTTGGCATACTTCTTTTCAAGCCACGCCTTTGTAAACATGTTGGGAACACCAATGACCACAGAGTTTTCATCCACCTGCGAGATGAACGTATGTTTAAACCATGTGGTGAAGTTGGCTTTGCTTAAAGTGAGCTCAAGCTCACCCAAGACAGCGTGCCATAATTCATTGGTATTCATAGGCAAAGATGAAATGAAGGGGAAAACCTCCTTAAAAAAGTTACACGTGCCGATAGTTTAGAACATCTATCCACATGTGGGCAAGTGCAGTGCAACTGTGTATATAGGTTGATGGAATGTGGATAGTATGTTAGCATCTCGATGCTTAAAACGTGATACAGTTTGTCCTGCAAATATATGCCAAAACGAACTTACCAACCAAAAACAAAGCAACGTGCCAAAGTGCATGGCTTTCGTGCTCGAATGAGTACACCTGGTGGAGTTAAGGTGTTGAAGCGTCGTCGCGCTCGTGGCCGAACGAAGCTCAGTGCGTAAGATATGCTCCCCCAGAAGCACCGGCTCAAACTAGATAAGGATATCAAGACGCTCTATGCCAAAGGCAGGAGCGTATTTGGTATGTACGTAGGAGTGAAGCTGATGAAGAACAATTTAGAGGTTTCTCGCTTTGCTGTGGCCGCTGGATTGAAGGTTTCAAAAAAGGCTGTTGATCGTAATCGAATAAAACGTCAGGTTAGGGCAATAGTGCATGAGCATCTTAGTGAGATTGCTACTGGGTATGATGTGTTGCTGATTGTTCGTAAAGAAGCTCTTGAGAAAAAGACTGCAGAGTTAGAGGTGGAGCTTATGAAAACATTTAGAAAAGCTAAGCTGATTGTATGAAGCACTTAACGTATTTCCCTAGGTACGTTGTGCTGAAGATGATCCGGCTGTACCAGAAAACTCTCTCCTTTGACCACGGTATACCAAGTAAACTTTACCCAAAGGGTTACTGCCGCTTCTACCCCACCTGCTCTGAGTACGGTTACAAAGTGATTGAGTCCCGCGGCTTGATCAAAGGTGGCATACTGACAACCTTCAGAATCCTGAGATGCAATCCCTTCAACGCCGGCGGCGTCGACGAACCACCTGGAAGCAGAAACCACCAATAAACCGGTGGTTTTTTGATTGAAGCTTGGTTAGGTTCGTTGACAAAAGGGGGGTTTTGGGCTATCTTATAGCGTCTACCAGTCTGGTAGCAGGAGGACGTTATGAGCAAAAATTCAAGCGTATGGTTTTTCCGGATTGGCTTGGTAGCGGCGCTGGTTGCGTTGGCCACCTTCTTCTCAGGTGGTCTGTCGACCAATCAGATTCCTCAACAAGATGCCGCAAGCGAGGTGAGTGCACCTCCACTCCTTCTAGGTGTCGAGTTCGAGGACATGCGCAGGGTCGGCTTTCGCTTCAGTGATGACGAGCTGGTCGAAAGCTGGGTGCGTGTGGATCATGTCACCCAGCTGACAGATCTCCTGCAGAAGCAGCAGGAGCAGGTGAGCCTCGATCCGGTAAGGGCTCAGCCCGTCAATCAGGTGGTATCAATCAGCGTCAGCGAGCCTGTGCTCGACTTCGCTCAGAAGGTCCAGTGGATCATCTACCGCGCCTGGACCCCCGAAAAGGGCTGGCACGAAAACCCAGGGCAGAGGACGTTCTAGTCCGAGAACTGGAGCTCGCGCACCCCCCACTTC
>JABMNZ010000027.1 GCA_013204395.1 Parcubacteria group bacterium | reverse complement strand
GCGTGCACTTCTTGCTTCACAACGAAATCCGAGCGTACGGAAAAGTTTCAAGCCACCACGCGCTCGGCGCGTCGCAAGCTAATCAAAATCCTGCGGATTTTGCTCGTACAATGTTCGAACTTCGTCCAAGAAACACCGCCATGACTATTTCTTATCGTGCAACCCAATGTGGTTTGCAAAGATAGGAATGAGTCGCATTCACAAAAGCGCCCTTACAGGCGCTTTTGTGTTTGATGTGAAGTGCATTTTTTCTGTGTATGTAATTTCAGCTAACGTTTCAGAATATGCGATGTTTGGTAGTGGTAAAATTGGGAGCGAAGCGACTTACCACCGCCAAATATGGGTGAAATGAGGAGGAGGTACGACGACGAATGGAACCGCATATTCTGTGTTAGGCGATCGTAGCCTGCCTTCATTCAATGTTACTTTTACCTAAATTGCAGTTTTGGCATAATGTCTGCAAATTAGAAATTTCAGTCTCGCCACCCTTGCTCCAAGGTTTAATATGGTCAATATGTAGAACTACTTTTTGATCTTTAGCTGGACTTGCGCCGCACTGAACACAAGAAAAATTATCTCTCTTTAAAACGTGAAAGCGTAGCCGTAACGAAGGATCTCTACTAGTTTTACTGCCTGATACTTGTGAAGCTTCATTTTTAATAGCAGAAATTTCTTTACTATTCGCATATGCAATAAATTCTTTGATAGTACTTGTCCAAGAGCTAAATCGCCTATTGTAAGCACCAGAAGAAATTTCTGACATCGTTGTATTCATATCCCTTCGTGTAGGCTGCGCGCCTTTTTTCTGCCAGACATTTAGAATGTTCTCAAACAGTTTTTCATCCGAATAGCTAACAATGTTTGATAACTGTAAGCCAGCCTTTAGTAAAGACTTATTCCAAGTACCAAAGCGATTAATAAATGTTGAGCAGTTAAATTTGCCATGCTCTGTGTAAAGCTTTTGAGTTATTTTTCTTGTGTTCAATTTTTTAGCAACCAATTGCAAATCCTCAATCAGTTCTTCTGATGATTTCGGTGCATTTTTTGGTGGCGAGTACTGAAATTTATTCATATTTTGATTTTAACATTGAAGGCAGGCTATGTCGCCTAACTCGTTTTTATCTCTACTATACAAGTCGATAGTATCAAGAACTTGTTGGTTATACAAACTTCCGATAGACTAAGAATATGGATGACCTACTTGTCTCAACAAGTCGCATATTGCGCTTGCGTAATTATAGCCCTAAGACGTGCAAAGCCTATCAACACTACATTGGTGAGTATTTGAATTTCTGTGCGAGCAACGGTTTACCGTATAATCAGAAATCCGTAGAAGACTACCTTCTTGAAAAAGAAGCGAGTAAGAAATCACCTCAGACAATCAATCTTGCTTTAAATGCAGTCAAATTTTTGTTTAATGAGGTACTGAAAACTGGAATCATTATCAATCTCAAGTTTGCAAAAAGGAATAAGAAACTTCCCATCGTTCTCACGCACGGTGAAATCAAACGTATTATCGCGGCAACAGACAATACAAAGTATCGTCTCATGATTTCTCTAGGGTATGCCTGCGGCCTTCGTGTGAGTGAGGTCGTATCCTTACGTGTTGGAGACCTTGGTATAGATGAACTCGTTGTGCATATTAAAGGGGCTAAAGGAAAGAAGGATCGCATAAGTATTTTACCAGAGAAGCTGCAAAACGATTTAAGAAACCTCATTGCCGGGAAGACTGGGACGGAGTTCCTTTTCTCAAGCAACAGAGGAGGTAAGCTCACAACAACCTCGCTCCAGAAAATGTTCCAAAAAAGTTTTGTGCGAACGGAAATTACCAAACCAGCGACATTTCATTCATTGAGACACTCTTTTGCAACACATTTACTTGAAAACGGAACAGATGTGAGATATGTACAAGAGCTTTTGGGACATGCAAATATTCGTACAACCCAACTTTATACGCATGTCACAAATCCAAAATTGAAGAATATTAAAAGCCCTTTTTAACGACTGTTTTATTTTGTCTCAAGTCCCTCGAAATAATCCCCAACAACTCCCGCTTCTCCGAAATACTTCCTTCTTTGAGGAGGTATTTTGCATAGGTGCGGATGTCCATCGTTTCTATTCCTTCACCTGCCATCTCGCTACCGCCTTGCATGAGCTTTGCGAACCTTCCATATCTTTTTACTTCATCCTCCAGTTTTGCACGCATACCAATTTCACTGATCTCCATTTGGTCGATGATCTTCAGTAGTTCTACGATCAACCTGTTCCACTACGGCCCGCCACACAATTTCTTTATCGTGCATCCCGTCCCCCTTCGCTCTTTGAGCTACGGAGGGACAAGAGTGGCTGCAAATAGATGAAGACATTGAGCAATCAAAAAATCGCCCTCTTGTCCCTCGAAGCTCCATTAGAGAGCGAAGTGGGAGGTGGCGATTTTTTGATTGAAGTGAGTACAAGTACCCTTGGAAGTGAACTGGCTTGTTTTGGTTGATAGTTGAGCTATTACGCTTCATCGACGAACTTGCAGAGCTCGTTCCATATGCCATCAGCAATTTCAATCTCACCTGACTCTTCTATCTGCTTTACTCGACGGTCACCACGTTCTCCTGGAAGGACAACTTCCTGACCCTCAATTGGTTTGGCAGATTTTATGTGATCAATCAGTTCTCGACTGCGTGTCATGTACTCATCTTTGCCAGCAAAGAGTCCGGGATCAATAGCTAAAATAAATGTTCCCGTGCCATCTTCTTGATGGGCGCTTGGGATCCCGGCCAATGAAAAGGCACTGCCCATAAGTTGGACAAAAAGGGATAGACCAAATCCTTTGTGTTCAGCAAAGGTCTTTATGGCACCCAGAACGGATTCTCCTTTTCCATCATGAATGATGTCTTTCGGATCAACTGAGGGCTCACCTTTTGCATTCAGTGCCACGCCTTCTGGAAGTGATTCCCCCTTCAACATGGCTTCTACTACACCAAAGTACGCTACTGCTGCTGTTGCAGTATCAAACACCACCTCTCCTCCGTCATAAGGAAACGAATAAGCCAATGGATTCGTACCAAGCTTTCGTTCAGCAGAACCAGTTGGTGCAACTGCGGCAAAGTCACCATTTCCGACTGAGAGGAAGCCAATGTATCCTGCTTTTGAGATACGTCGTACAAAAAATCCAATAGCCCCCGACGAGCTATGTGTGTGATTAACACACACGACACCAATGCCGTGCTGCGCAGCCAACTCCACGGCTTTGTCTACAGCTTTAGCCGTGGTTGCCATGGAGTGTCCGCCTGAAAGTAAAGCGCCACACTTGTTCTCTCTTGTGATCCTGAACTCCTCAACTTCAGAGGCCTTTGGAACACCACCTGTGGCAATTTTAGGGATACCCTGATTATTCCCACGCATTTCTGCATAGAGCAATGTATCGATGATCGCCTGAGCATCTTCACCTGTATATCCGAGTTTTTGTACACCGGAACTTACTTTTTCTTTGAGCTCATTGATTTTCAATTTCATAATAGTTTTTGAGACTTCTTATTACGGGAAGACTTTTTAGACATCTATTTAGGGCTTGCTACGTGTGTTGGAGACCAGAACTTTATCGTTGGGTAAAACCTACAGTATCGGCCAAAGAGGATCGTAAAGCCTTGGCATCTGGCCAATGTCGCAGCGTATCAAGATCATGCTGAATCGAATACAAATCCAGTCTAGTCTCGAGGTTCTTAAATTCAAAAGGCTTGGGATAAAACTCTTTAAACCAGTCTAGTAAATTCTCATAATCCTCTCTCTTAACGTGCTTCTCGAATTCCTCCGATATATACTTCGAAGGCTGTTCGACCATCCTCTTGATTATATCGAGTCCGAAATCAATCGAATCAACATCAGTGCGTTCAAAGTCTAGTATCCCAACAATCTTATTCTCTTTGACAAGTATATTATCGAAATGAGCGTCCCAATAAACTAGCCCTATTTTTTGTTCTTCAAGCGCGCCATGGTTAGTTTCAACGTAACCTTTAATACTTTCAATAAATTCTTTGGATATGACTCCACCTACCTCGGTCTCGGACAGCAATTCAGCGACACGGTTGTAAACCTTGTCATGCCAACTAAAAGGATCATCAAAATTCAGTATTTCTTTGAAGCCCGTATAATCAGCCTCGTTAATAACTCGTAGTAATCCGCATAGCTGACGGAAAATATCCCTTCTCGTTCTCTCATCCATTAAATGCCATTGAGAGTAGAGGTTGTCACCTTCAATTTTATGATAGATGGTATAGAGTTTATCTATGACCTTTTTTGTATCATCAAAGATAATGACATTCGGGACGGGGATTTTTTTGTGGAAAAATTTGTAAAAATGAGATTCACGCTTAAACCTATATTCATTTTCCTCTGACTTACAGACTTTCAGAATATATTTGTCATCAACTGAATAGACGTCATTAGAAAATCCGACCTCAATCTTTTTAATTGAGGTCACATCCTTGATGCTATTTTCACTAAATACTTTTTTTATAACTTCATTTTTCATACCTATATAGTATAACAAATACCTCCGAGACAAGCTCGGAGGTATTTAGCAAAAATTCCTGGAATCAAACTGGCTTGTTTTTACTGTTATTTTTATCTAAGACCACCGTGGTAGACTATAGTTATCCTATGAGTCCAAAACAAGAAACAGTAGAAGATATCATAAATAGTGAGAATGAACTTCTTGCTTCCGCGGAAGATCGTTACGGTGATTATTTTAAATTTGCTATAGAGGCAAATGATCTTTTAAATAGCTTTCTGGAATCTGTTGACGGTACAAGATTCATTTTCACGGCTTTCTTGTCACAAGTTCGCAAGCATACTCTACTTGCCATTTTTTCAACCGTTAGGTTACATCGTATTCAGGCTCTCATGAGCATACGTCAAGTTTTGGAAGCGGGATCTAGCGCGGCATACGCAATCCCAAACACAGATCCTAAAGATTTTGCGGAGAAGGATGAAAATGGCTTTCTGGATGCGAGTAAAAGACTTGCGGTAAAGCGTTATAAATGGCTGGAAGAAAATCATCCGGATGCATCTCGTGCTATAGAAAGACAAAAGGGGTTGATCAATGGGTCCGTCTCTCACGCCAATATCGTGTATGCAATGCAGAATTTCAAAGCTAGATTTGATGAGAATAAATTTGAGACACCTTTTTTTGACACTGAAGATGAACTCCATATAAAAGGTGACCTATGGATGATTGGTGATATAGTTTGGGGTCTCATGGATCTATTCCATGGAGTTAATCTTAAAGAAGGGATTATAAAGTTCTCTCCAGACTTTCTGGAACGCATGAGTGTGCTGCGTGCCAAAGACGATGAACTAAAAAAAGAGATGATGGAAAGTGAAAGGTTTAAAAATGCTATGAAGCTAAGGTCTGATTCAGAGAAAGAATAGTTTCTTCCACTATCCTCACAACTTTATTCTCATACACCAACTTACTCTTCATATTCCCTAGCAAGTACCGCTTTTCCGTAATACTCGCTTCCTTGAGAAGATATTTCGCGTAGGTTCGCATGTCCACTTCTTCTTGCCACTTTGCCTAAAAAGGCCCCGACCCGAGTGCCTCAAATTCGTGAAAGCTGAAATGCTTCAAAACCCCTTACAAAGCCCCTCAAACCTTGGCACCCAACCCACCCACACCGCCAGAAAAAAACCTCCAGCAATAGCTGGAGGTTTTTTGTATAGGGAAGGGGCGGTTGGAAAATTTTGTGAAGTCATCATAAAATGTCAGTTGAAAATGAGATTCGGCGCTAAATAAGATTGTCAGTTTTTTGTTGACTATTCAGGAGAGGCCTGTAAACTTACATTACTTATTCAATTAAATTACTACTATGGATAATAGAGGTGAAGGGGGTCAAGAAGCTGCTCACGATGCAAGGAGGGAAAGATCAAATAAGGCATATATTGGAAACATGCTTGATGGCGCAATCGGAACCCTGCAATCGGCAGGAGAATTTACCGGGTTGGATTATGAAGGTCATTCCGAAGATGAAAACACCACAGTTTTAGCTGGGCTATTGATTGAAGCATTTGGTGGTGACGGCGATGCGGCTCGCGCCTTTGCTGATGGTCTTTGGGACGATTCAGATTCCACTCCTAAAGAGGTAGCTGATCGAATTAAAGAAAAATTGGGTGATCGTATAACGTTTGGTGTCTCATAGTATAGATAGACACGTGGCAAAATAAGTTCTCACAGCTTCCACGACGCCCCGCCAGAAAAAAACCTTCAGCAATTGCTGGAGGTTTTTTGTATATTGTTTGTTTGCTAGGCTATAATAGTTGTATGAAAACCTTTTGGAAAAAAACAGACTTGGAGCCTTTGTTGGCGGTTGGCCTGACAGAGAATCAGGCTAAGATTTATCTTGTGGCGTTGCATCATGGTTTGGTTACCGCTGTAGACATTGCTCGGCTTACTGGGATTAATCGGCAGCAAGTTTATTCTGATACGGAAAAGTTGATAGAGAATGGGCTTTTGGATATCACTAGGAAACAAAGGAAGAAGTTTATTGCTGCGGATCCGAAGGCGCTTGTTACGCTCGCGGAAAAGAGAGTTGGGGATGCTCGGTTGGTTTCAGTGAATGTTGTGAGTGCTCTGCCGTTTCTTGATTCATTGCGTGGTGGTGATTTTGGAAACAAGGTTAAGGTAAAACATTTTGAGGGGATGAAACGCCTTGAAGATGCTTACTCGCAGGAGTTGGAAGCTTGTCGTGGGACTGAGGTCCTTTCGTTTGTTGGATCGGTTGATGATCTGTTTCAGTTCTTTCCAGAAAAGTATTGGAAGAAATGGAATGAGAAATTTGTGAAGCAAAAAAATTCAAGCAAGATGCTCGTACATTATTCTGACGAAGCGAAAGAGACAGCTGCTAACGATTCTTCCTACAACCGTGAGACTCGTTTCATAAGCCCCTTCCCACTCAAGGTCAATGTAGATGTGTTCGGTAACACCGTCCTCATCCTTTCCGCGAACGATGAACTGGCTATATGGATTGATAGCGCGATCATTGCGGACTCTTATCGGATTCTTTTTAAAACATGTTGGAACTACGCAAAGCCGTTTTGATGGTTTTGTTGTCTGTCGCGCGACAGCAAAAAAGTGTTTTTCTTCCCTTTGTTTTAGTGGCGATAAACAGATTGGCATTTCAAGTGCCTTTTTTTGTTACACGATGTTCTTTTGAGTGAGATCCTTAGGGTACTTAATCACTAAGATATTTCTCTATGCCTCCATCTGGATTCAGCAAGCGTGCCGTCAAAGGTGCGTTGGTATTTATTCAAACTTGCTACGAAGATCTTCTCGAGGAAGTTCAGTCTGGCAAACACGCTTCATTTGAAGAGGGGATCAAGTTTGAGATTTCACAGCTTGAAAAGGCACTTCTTAAACTTCACATCGATCAAGAGGGAAGAATTGTCGAACGATAATTGATCCCTAAAGATAAACAGCCCATAAGGGCTGTTATTTTGATTTTTCTTTTTTCTCTACCTCTTCGAGAACCTCATTAACTTTTTCTAGTACCAAATTTTTTGTTATGTCGATTTTTTCTTGCTTGTCGTCTGAGGCCTCTTCTTTTTCTTTTTCAAGTTTCGCGTCCTCTTTTAGAATCTCCTTATCGGCAAGAGGTCTCTTCACGTATAAGTTCATCAGCGAGAAGATGATCATGCTGGCAAATATAATCGCAATGCCGTTTACAACAAAGAGGATAAAGCTATCGGTCATCATTGCCCAATCCAATCGAGCTAGACCGATTCCTGTAACTGCCAGTGGAGGGATGATCGCTACGGAGATTGCTACACCTGGGAGACTGGCGTTTAGATTGGGCTTAATCAAAGCGAAACTTGCGGCTGCACCAGCAATGATCGCAATCGCGATGTTGATAACAGAAGGTTCTGTGCGAGCTAAAATTTCTGCGGTAAGTTCTGTGCCCAGTCCAGCTTGATAAGAAAACAATAGTGTTGCTATAGCGGCAGCAGGGACGGTCCATGCAACAGCTTTACCAATGGTAAGAAGAGATCTGAATATAAGTTTCGGATCAGCCATCACTACTCCAAGAGAAATACCAAGTATGGGGGACAGTAGCGGTGCAATCAACATTGAGCCAATTACAACTGCAATCGAATCGATCAGCAGGCCGAACACGGCCATAAGAACTGATAGTACAGCTAAAAGAAAAAAATCATCTCGCGGTGTAGATTCTTCTATCAGTCGTTTGATTGCCTCGTTTTTATCCTCTTCTGTGAGTGTGCGAAATAATGTCGTTGCCATAGTGACCCTATGGTATAATTTCTTTCGTATGTTGACAAACATTTTCATGGTTCTGGCCGGGTTTCTGCTCCTGATTAAGGGATCGGATTATTTTGTTACGGGCTCTGCATCACTAGCCAGAAGGTTGGGAATTCCTGCGCTAGTAATCGGTTTGACCATTATTTCGATGGGAACCTCCGCTCCAGAATTATTTGTGAATATAATCGCGGCGTTTAAAGGGGCTCCCGATTTGTCCATTGGAAACGTTCTTGGTTCAAACTTGGCGGACATCTTTTTGGGATTAGGTATTGCGGCAATTATTGTGCCGTTGTCATTGAAAAGCTCTACGGTTTGGAAAGAGATCCCCTTTGCTCTGCTAGCAGCTGTGTTCATTTTTGTTTTTGGTAGCGACTATCTTTTGGATGGCATTCTCCCTAACGCTGTGACTCGATCAGACGGTATTGCCCTTCTGGGAATGTTCATCATTTTCATGGTGTACACATTGGGAATCAAAAAGTCCGGAGAGCAGCCCCAGGAGCATATCGATGTGTTACCTCTTTCAAAAACCGTTTGGTCTATAGGCGGAGGTGTTATGGGATTGGCATTGGGTGGTTACATTACCGTTGAAGGAGCAGTAGGAATTGCTAATACAATGGGTTTGTCACAGAACCTTATTGGTTTGACTATCGTTGCTGCAGGCACATCGCTTCCAGAGATAATGACTGCGATTACTGCCGCGAGAAAGAATCACATTGACCTGGTAGTTGGTGGAATTGTCGGAACGATTATTTTCAACGCGTTGTTTGTTCTTGGAACAACAGCTGTATTGCACCCGCTTCCATTTGCAACTGATAATATAGTGGACTCACTTGTTGTGATTGCTGCCACAATACTCTTGTTCCTCACGTTGTTTACTGGAAAAGGATCTCAGAGAACGATCAGCCGTAGAGAAGGAATATTTTTCGTTATATTATATGTTGCTTATTTAGTTTTCGCTGTTGTTCGAGGATAAATTCACTAGCTTGTGGTATAAACGGGGGTAGAAACCCTCGTTTATTTTTTATGGAACCTAAAGACGAAATTCGAGAAAAATGTGATTTGAAAGAGCTTATTGGCGAGTATATTCCTCTCAAGCCGGCAGGGAGTGATTCATATAAAGGTCTTTGTCCTTTTCATGGGGAAAAGACGCCAAGCTTTCACGTCTCACCAGACAAGCAGATCTGGCATTGTTTTGGATGTGCTGAGGGGGGGGATTGTTTTAGCTTTGTGATGCGCATGGAAGGGATGACCTTTCCAGAAGCGCTTATGCATCTGGGGGCTAAGACGGGTGTGGAGATTCGTCGTGTTCCAGGAGTGGAAAACAATCTTCGCCAGAGGATGTTAGAAATAAACGATTTTTCACAGCGGTTCTATACAAAGGTTTTGAAGGAATCTACAAGTGCTGCGGTGGCTCGTGGTTACGTTCTGCAGCGTGGCATAGATGATGATTTGGTTGAACGTTTTGGGTTGGGGTTTGCCCCAGACGAGTGGGATACATTATCTGTTGTGCTTGCTAAGCGTGGGTACAGCGAAAGTGAGATGGTCGAGGCGGGGATGTCCATGAAGAAAAAAGATGGTCGCGGTGTCATCGATCGGTTTCGTAATCGACTTATGATTCCACTTAGGGACCACCATGGGAATACTGTTGGGTTTACTGGACGAAAGATGCCAGGAGATGATCATGGTCCTAAGTACATGAACTCACCTGAGACCCCTGTCTATAAAAAAAGTGAAATTGTTTTTGGTCTTGATTTAGCAAAACGACCGGCTCGTACGGCGGGCGCACTTATCATCACTGAAGGGAATCTAGATGTGGTGGCATCACACAAGGCTGGCGTGGAGCATATCGTTGCAAGTTCAGGTACAGCATTAACATCAGCGCAACTAACACTAATGAAGCGTTACGCAGAAAGTATAATCTTTGCATTTGACCGCGACGCCGCAGGATTCGACGCCGCGAAAAAAGGAATCATTCTTGCTCGTGAACTTGGTCTTGATGTGCGCGCAACTATCTTGCCAGAGGATGTAAAGGATCCAGATGAACTAGTTCAAAAAGATCCTGAGCTTTGGCGTGAGTTAGCATCTGCCAGTGTTCCTATCATGGAGTTTCTGATTGCATATACAACACGTGGAAAGGATTTGCGTCAGATTGATGATAAGCGTGCGGTTGCAAAAGAGCTGCTTCCAGCCATTTCACAAATGCAAACTGTTGTTGAGCGTGAGCATTGGCTACAGGTTGTAGCAGATTTGTTGAGCATTGATATTCATGAGCTCAGGAAAGCTATTGAACACAAAAAGGTAGAAGAAACAACAAAAAAGGATCCTGTTAAGAAAGATGTATTAGTAAAAATATCTAAATTAGATCAGGCAAGACGATTGCTTTTTGGGTGGGCGATTGGAAAAGAGACTGAATTTCCTTTGATTTCAGAGCGATTGAAAATTGTATTGGGAGAAGACGATCTGTGGATGACGCTTTACAATATGGCCGTTAGCACGTATGATTCCACCAGTCAACCAGCACAAAAATCATTTTTTTCGCGAATTCGTGAAGCGCTCGACGGCCATCCAATGCAAGAATCCCTAGAGGCTCTTCTTGATTCATCAACCTTGATGGCCGAGCAAATCTTTCACAATCTTTCGCCACAAAAGGTGCTGGAACATATTGAAATACTCTTTCACCTCCTGGAAGAGTCCACGCTTAAACAGGGGCGTGAGAAGCTTGCTCGCGATCTGAGGCTCGCTGAGCAGACAGGAGACACAGCCGCCGTAGCGCGGTTACTTGAAAATCTTCGGGGAAGCTCCTAAGAATTTTTTATTATGCCAGCAAAGAAAAAGAAAGGAACGAGCAAGCCCCGCGTAGCGGGATCCGGCTCCGCCGGAAAGGTTGTGGCGAAAAAGAAAGCCCCAGCAAAGAAAGCACCAGCAAAGAAAGCACCAGCGGCCAAGAAGGTTGTGGCGAAAAAGACCCGCGTAGCGGGATCCGGCTCTGCCGGAAAGGCCCCAGCTGTTAAAAAGAAACCAGTTGAGAAAAAAGAACGGTACAAGCGTGCAGAACCTCCAACCGTAGAAGTGCTTGAGGCGTTTGTGCGTAAAGGAATGCGTCGCGGATACATTACAGAGAATGAAATTCTGTTTACATTTAGCGAAATTGAGGACTATCTAGAAACCTTCGAAGATTTTCTTGATGAGTTGGAACGTGTTGGGGTTCATTTTGTTGAAGTGAAGGAGGGGATTCTTGGACGCATGAAGGAACGCGATGATGTTTACAACAAGATTCGTGTGAGTGAAGAGGCTCGCCGAATTGCTATGCCGGATGTGACACAGGATTCTATCCAAATGTACTTGCGAGAGATCGGGAAAATTCCACTTCTTACAGGGGAACAAGAGGTGGCGCTCGCAAAACGTAAGGAGCGCAATGAGAAAGAGGCTGAGCGACGCCTGATTGAAGCGAACCTACGTCTCGTTGTCTCTATTGCAAAGAAATTTGTTGGAAAGTCCATGTCGCTTCTAGATCTGATTCAAGAAGGAAATGTGGGTTTGTTCCGTGCGGTGAAGAAGTTTGAGTATCGTAAGGGATACAAGTTTTCTACCTACGCCACTTGGTGGATTAGGCAAGCAATTACACGTGCTCTTGCTGACCAATCGCGAACTATCAGAATTCCGGTTCACATGGTTGAGACCATCAATAAGTTTCGACAAATTGAACGTCAGTTGATTCAAGACCTTGGACGTGAACCACTAGCTGAGGAGATCGCTGCTGAAATGGGACAAACGGTTGTAAAAGTAAGACACATTCGAAAGATCTCTCAGGACACTGTTTCTATTAATGCCGCTGTTGGAGATGATGACGATGATTCAAAGTTGGAGGACTTTATCGAAGACGTTAAAACGATTTCTCCAGATCGAACGGCTGCACGTGAGCTTCTTAAGGACTATGTGAATGAGTCCATGAGGGATTTGACTCCACGTGAACAAAAGATTCTGGAAATGCGTTTTGGACTCACAGATGGGGTGTCGCACACCTTGGAAGAAGTGGGACGGGAGTTTGACGTGACAAGAGAACGTATTCGTCAGATCGAAGCGAAGGCTTTGGAAAAGATTCAAGCCAATCCATTGATTGAAAAATTGCGAGATTACTAATGAGAAAAACCCGGATTTTATCCGGGTTTTTTGATTAAGCGTCTGGTGCTATACTTACCGTGTTATGAAATTGTTACGTCGTTGGTGGTTTTGGATGCTTGTTGTTTTAGTTGTTGCCGTCGCAGCATATTTTTTCGTTCCAAAAGGACCAGGTATTGAGTACGTAACGGAGACTGTCGTGACCACGGATCTTGTGCAAACAGTCGACGCAAATGGTGAAGTCGTATCAATAGATGAAGTTGAACTTTCTTTTGACCTATCTGGAACGGTCAATGAGGTGTTTGTGCATGTGGGAGATATCGTAGCTGTGGGAGACTCGCTCCTTTTACTTGATACCACAGAGCTTTCTGCAGATGTTGCTACTGCGTATCAGGCAGTGCAGGTGGCTCTGTCGAATTTGGAGAAGCAGCGTGCTGGTTCAACCCAGGAGGCTATTGAAGTTTCGTCGCTTGGGGTAGATGCTGCAGGGGCGACGCTTTTGATCGCCGATGTGAATGTGGAGAGCGCAATAGAACAATTGGTACTTACACAATTGAAATATGGAGCTGACACTGATTTTGCTGAGGCTGCGCTGCAAACGGCTTCTGATAATTACAATCAAGCTGTTCAAACATCGGCTCAGTCTGTGGCTGATGCGTATGATGATCTTCTTAGCTCAGCGTGGGCTGGTGTGGTTGAGGCTAGAGCTGGACTAGGGCAAACAGATGAGGTGCTTGGTGTTCGCAATGGGGTTTTTAATGATGCCTATGATTCCGTGCTCTCAGCAAAAAATGCGGGCGTTTTAGAATCAGCTGAGTCAGCTTACGTTATTGCAGAAAAGTCTGTTATTGCCGCAGAGTCAGCTGTACTTTCTGCTGGGTATGGATCAAGTTCTGGATCCATTGTGGAGGCAGGTAGGGCTACGGAAGATGCACTTGAGGATGTGGCCCGTCTATTGCTACATACATCGAGTGTTGTCTACGCCACTGTTACAACGACTGGTTTTACAGCGAGTGAGCTGAGCGCCCTTGCAGATACAGTCGAAGCGTCTAGGCGAGCGGTCCAAGTGGATCAAGCTGCACTTCAAAATGCGTTTCAAGCAACTTCGACGGCATTAGTGAGTCGTGATTCAGATTTAGTGGATTCAGCGAACGCTCTTTCGGAAAAACAAGCTTCTCTTGCCTCAGCAAAGGCCCTTGAGGCATATCAGATTGCTACGGCTCAACAGTCAGTTAACAGTAATCAAGCAACAAGTGATTTGCGTAAAATTGAATTTGCAAAGGCTCAGGCCAATTTGTCTGAAGTTGAAGCTGTCCCACGCGTTGTTGATTTGGCATCGTATGAGGCTGAGGTTGCCCGCGCAAGAGCTGCCTATGCTTCTGCACAAGCTCGTCTTTCTAAGGCAACAATATCCTCACCAATTATTGGAAGCGTGACACAGATAGCGGTTGAATCTGGAGAACAAGTTAGTGGATCAGAAGTCGTTGTAACCGTTCAGACCACTCAAGAGCAGTTTGAGATCACCGCTGATGTAAGTGAATCAGATATTGATAAAGTGTCGGTTGGCGATGTGGTTGCCCTTACTTTTGATGCGTTTGGATCTGGTGTGGTGCTTGAGGCATATGTGGGAGAAATTAACCCAGCTGAAAAGTTGATAGAAGGAGTTGTTTATTACGAGATCACGGTTTATTTAGCAGATCCACTCCAAGCGATAGCGTTAAGGCCTGGAATGACGACTGATTTGGTTATCGCGACTGATGTTCGTGAATCCACCATCAGTGTTTCTCAAAGGTCTGTTAAACAAGATGAAGAAGGTTCTTATCTGATGTTGCTTGTAGGTAACAGTCCTGAGCGTCGCGGTGTTACCACTGGTCTGCGAGGCGATTTAGGACGACTTGAAATTATGAAGGGACTTGAGATTGGAGATGAAGTTATTATCAAAGAAATAACCCTCTAAGTATGAAGGCGTTTGTTCAGAGACAGATTACGAAAAAGGTCCAAAAGATTCTTTCGGTACACAAGCCGATTATTGTTGCTGTGACAGGTTCGGTTGGAAAGACGTCTGTGCGGAATGCGATCGCGACGGTTCTTTCCGCAAAATATACCGTTGGAACAACCATCAAAAATTATAACAATGAGTTTGGTGTACCTCTCTCTATTCTAGGGGAAGAGAGTCCTGGTAAATCCATCGTGGGTTGGTTGCGTGTTCTGATTCGTTTTCCTCGAAATGTTCCGCAGGTGTTTGTGCTTGAGTATGGGGTGGATCACCCTGGTGACATGGAGCATTTGTGTCAGATAGCTCAACCAGACGTTAGTGTCTTGACTCGTATCTCTCCAGTTCACGCTGAGCATTTCAGCTCAATTGAGGCGCTTGCACAGGAAAAGGCTCAGCTGCTTGCCCATACGAAAAAAAATGGGCTCACTCTTTTAAATCAGGATGACAAGAGAGTAAAAGGTCTTGCTGGTCATGCTGTGGCACCTATTCAGACGTACGGATATGGTGATGGGGCAGATATTCAGGCTACGGATTACCGAGTTGAAACATTGCAAGATTTTTCTTTTGAACCAGGCGAACAGTTTTCTAAAGTACGACTGTCTGTGCAGACAAGCGAGGGTCGTATCGTGGTTGAGTTGAATAATGTGTTGGGTCGCGGGTCCGCCTCTGCCGTGCTTCCAGCAATCGCGATAGCACAGCACCTTGGGCTTACGCATGAACAAATACTTTCAAAGATTGGTGACATTGAATTTGAGCCGGGTCGCATGAATCCGATTCCTGGTATTAAGGGTTCGCTTTTGATTGATTCAAGTTATAACGCGGCCCCAGCCTCCATGACCGAGGCCCTCAATGTTCTTTCGGATTTTCATCCTGTTGAAGGAGCCCGCCGCATCGCTGTTCTGGGTCACATGGCAGAGCTTGGGCAATATACAGAGCAGGAACATAGAATGCTTGGAATGCGCGCTGCAGAGGTTGGGGTGGACTTGTTAGTGTGTGTGGGTCAGATGACGCAGGATACGCATGCTGGTGCCATTGATGCGGGAATTCCAGAAGATCACATCCAGCATTTTGACGATGCGGTAGAAGCTGGGCGTTGGTTGGATCGTCAGGTTCATAAGGGTGACATAGTGCTCATCAAAGGTTCACAAAGCGCCAGGATGGAGAGAGTGGTTAAAGATTTGATGGCTGAGCCGTTGAATGCTGAGCAGTTGTTGGTGAGGCAGAGTGCGTATTGGATGAAGAATTAGGTTGGTCAGAGATGGGCGAACAGCCGTCGGGACGAACTTGTGAGATCGGTCGCAGATTGGCCGACTCAAAGTTGTCGCCGACGTCTTTCGCCGGTGTTGATCGTGTGGTGGGTGGTGAGGGGGGGGTAAAAAACAGATCCCGTTGAGG
>JABMNZ010000026.1 GCA_013204395.1 Parcubacteria group bacterium | reverse complement strand
TGGATTTGAACCAACGACCTTCGGGTTATGAGCCCGACGAGCTGCCTGACTGCTCTACCCCGCGCCACAGTTATACTCGGATATGACCGGATCGTCAAGCATTTGACACACTTCTCAACCCTGCTAAGCTCCCGCTGTCTTCATGATCCACCCAGGAGTTTTCGATGAAACGAGCTGACTATTACCGACCAGCAGGAAAGCAGACGCGCCTGCTTCGTACATGGAACAGGTGGGTAAACCTCCTGCGTAGTTTGCTCGGATTCGTGCAAATCTACGACACCACAGCCCTGCTCGAAACCACGGTGTGCGAGCTACGAAAAGCCCTCGGGCTCTACCCAGGCGAGACGGTCGACACGGTCATCGTTCTTGGCACTGGCTGGGGCGATGCCTTCCCCTTCGACGCAACCCGTACCGTGGCGCTCACGGACCTGGCCGGTTTCGAGGGGCTGGACGAACTTCCGGGTCACGAACGACGATTCGAGATCGGCACTACGGTTCTGCCGGATGGTACCCACAAGAGGGTGATCATCCAGCGTGGCCGCATCCACATGAACGAAGACACGTTCAACCCGGACGTACACATCATGGCTCGGTTGCAGACCGAAGTTCTGATCAGGCTCGGAGCCAAGAAGTTCATCCTCACCGCAGCAGTGGGTGGACTCCTTCCAGAACTCAAGCCAGGCGACATCGTGGTGGTCGACAGCTTCCCTTCATGGGGCAACGAAGTCCTCCCCAACTGGCCAGGAGCATTCAACGAACCAGCGAACGCCCTGGACACCGACGTCATCGAGAGATTCGCGGCGTCGCATGTGACCGGAGGGGACGAGTCTCCGCGTCTTGTCATCGGATCCTACGTCTTCTTCCGTGGCTCGCACTTCGAAGATCGCAAGCACGACAAGCCGCGCATGCGCTCCATAGGCGGAGTGGTGGTCGGAATGAGCTGCAAGCCCGAGTGTGCCGTCATCATGGAGCACCCGGACGTCAAGGCGACCGTCGTGTGCTGCGTGTCCAACGATGACAAGGAGAAGCCGAATCACGAGAAGCACCGAGCAAACCTGCAAGCCCAGGCAAAGCACTTGGCCGGTGTCATTGGCCTCACTCTGAGCCTCCAAGCGGCTTGATCCACACCCACCCACGCGCCCACCTACTCAACTAGAGAAATGGTGGGCTTTTTGATATACTGGGGTTGATTATGACATTGACCACACACGCCACATTGGGCGCAGTCATCGGCCATGCCACCGGGAACTCAGTTCTCGCTTTTATTTTTGCCTTTATTTCGCACTTTTTGATCGATATGATCCCCCATGGAGATACCGGTCTTGCGGATAACTACAAAATCCATCACCGGCATAAAAAGCGAGCTTTAGCCTATGTGACAGCCGATGCCGTCTTTGCCATCTTTTTTGTCCTCCTGTTGGCTAACACTCGTGACATCATATCGATGAGGACCTTTAGCTGGGGAATCGTTGGTGGAGTGCTCCCAGATCTGATCGTCGGAATCTACGAGATCACAAAAACACCGCTATTGCGGTGGTTCAATACACTCCACTTTGCCTTCCACGACTTCTTTGTAAAACGTAAAGGCGACGTGCCACTGTACTACGCCATCCTCGCCCAAGTCGTGCTGATAGCCTACTTACAAACAAAGCTTTGAAACCACGGATTACTCCGTGGTTTTTTGTCCGACAGTTTCTATAATCCCAAGCGTCTGCTCGGCTGCCTTCTCCCAAGAGAAACTTGCGGCACGAGTTATTCCCTCCTCCAAGAGTGTGTACACACCCTCTGGAACTAACAGACACTGGGTAAGGGCAAGTGACATGCCATCAACGTCTTCTGGTTCAAAATACATAGCCGCGTCACCACCTACTTCTGGGAGCGCTCCTCGGTTTGAAGTAATAACTGGTGTACCCACTGCCATTGCCTCAAGCACTGGCAAACCAAACCCTTCGTCAAAAGACGGATACAACAGACATGACGCACGGGCCATGAGGGTCCATTTTTCTTGCTCGGTCACAGGTCCTAAAAATTGTATAACTCCAGTTGGCTCCACGCCTGACCACTTATTGTTCACGGCCATGAGCTCCTCTTCAATCTCCGTTGTGTGCCAACCTTTCTTTCCCGCCACAATAAAACGAACATCACTCGCCTGCTCTGGACGACTTTCTAAAAACCTATCAAATGCCTTGAAGGCGTTTATCAAATTTTTTCGTGGTTCTACGGTCCCCAAATAAAGAACAAAATCTCTGTCATAAGGAAAACGAGTACTAACTGCATCCATCTCTTCTAAAGCACTGTAAGCATCAGCAAGATCAACACCCTCATGTACCACATGAGTCATTCCTTCTGTGTAAGGAAACAATTCGTGTAGTTTAGCTTCTGTCGCCTTACTCACAGCAATAATCGCGTCTGCGCGCTCGAGACTCTTTGGTACTAGCACACGCGTTGAGAAATCCTGTCGATCCTCAAACCATTCTGGATGCTCATAGATGGCAAGATCATGCACTGTAACAACCGTCTTCCCCCTCCATGCCAATGGAACTTGTCCAAATGGCGAGAAGAGCACCTCAGGGCGCCTCAGGCCCATTCTAATTGGCAAGATACCGTGCCTAGATACAAAAGATAGCTTTGGCCCATAGGATGGAAGAAGTGTCACATTAGGCCCAAGAGCCTCTAGTTCAGCCCTACGAATCCGCGTGAGCGCTGGAGGTGTGGCAATGAAAAGCTCATGTTCTCGAGCGGCTCGAGCCATGTAGGAAACAATGTTCCAGGTGTAATGCTCAATCCCGGCCCCACGAGAACCGTCACTGGCACATAATGTTGTTCCATCAATCGCAATTCTCATAACAGCTGTAATCCAGCAAATACACCTTGAGTAAGACCTAGGACAAGAAGACCGGCGATCATGACCCCTAATACGATGTAAGGAATCGCTAACTCACGTTTCACATTAAAAAGGATTGCCAAGACCGTACCAGTCCAAACACCAGAACCTGGTAGCGGAATGGCTACAAACAATAGAAGAAAGAGGGCGCCCCATTTTGAATAATTTTCTCCGTACTTCTTTTCTAGTTTTTCAAACCACTTGTTCATCGCCTTATCAAAAGCAGGAACCCTCTGGCTTGTATGACGAATTAATCTTGGGATGACGGCATAGATGAGTGCGATTGGAAGAATATTTCCAAGAACAGCACTCACATACACAACAAAAGGGTTTAGATTAAAAAATGTTAGAGCCACGGGAATCGCGGCGCGCAGTTCGGTGACTGGTAAAGATGCTAACAGAGCTGTTACAAGCTCAGGAGGGGCTGATTGAAAAAAGGCAACAATAGATTCGGTCATAAGCTTTGCCAAGTAAAGGTATCATAGGCCCATACAGCCAAAGACTTCACGTCCTGAAATCGACCCTGCTTGCTTTCTGATCCAAGCACAACAACAATCAGCTCCCCACCGTTCTCGTGACTGAAGACCGTTCCAAGACAATACCCCGCCTCAGGAAGAAAGCCTGTCTTGGCACCAACAATGCTGTACGGCGCCTGATTAACAAAGGTCGAAAGAAGATCGTCTGTGCTGTTGATGAAATAACTTCTCCCAGAAACACCCGTGATGGCTACATTGGGAAGTTGCGTCACTTCACGTAATATTTCATTTTCAAACAATCGATCCAACATAATGGCTATATCACTCACCACAGACCGGTTATTTGACGATAAGCCCGTTGTGTCTGCAAAGGTTGTGCGTTGCATACCCAAGACAGCAGCCTCTTCGTTCATCTTCGCAACAAAATCTCCAAGTGAAAGACCTGAAAGGCGTGCCAGTGCTGCCGTAGAGGTATTATCTGAACCAACAAGACTTGCTTCTAGAAGATTTCTTACTGTGTAGGTATCGGAAAGAGAGAGGTGCTGTGAAGCCCCGAGGCGCACATCTTGTGAACTGAGCGTTGCCGGAGCATTCAAGTCCGGGTTACCCAAAAGAAACACATGTGCTGTCATAAGCTTTGTAATGGAGCCTATAGCGCGAGGGATGTGAACATTTTTTTCAAACAAAATCTCCCCGGAAGCACGATCCATCACAACGGCGCTCTGGGCGCTTGTAACAACTCCAACAGATGTTGGTCTATGACTCACCGGGGCCACACTTTTATTTTTAGCGTCAGGCAAACGATTCATGACCAAATCATGAGCCGCAAGCAAATCAAAACTACGCGTTGGCGCCTCTGGGAGTGTTGCCAACTGCTCAACCATACTCATGTCAGCCGGCACCACTTGCATGAGTGTTCCAACTAAAAGAAGTTGCGATAAAAGTTTCACGATCATAATTCTGGATCTGGATCAGCTGAAAGAAGTTCTGTAATTTTTTCGTTGTTTGCAAATGACTCGTAATCTGGAAGCGACCCAACCTTATCTACCCCTATGGCCTGCATGAAGGTATTAGAAAGGGTATAGACCGGCTGCAGGCGTTGCGTATCCTGGGTTTCATCGATATACCCACGAATCATGAGGTTCCTAAGAATCAATGAACAATTCACTCCGCGGATCATTTCTACCTCTGGCTTCGTAATTGGTCCACGGTAAGCAATGATGGTGAGGGTCTCCAGTGAAGGACGGGTCAGAGGCCCTGACGCTTCTTTTTTCAAAAACTTTGCCACCTCCTCCCCTGCCCCAGGATTCGTTACAAACTGAACCGAACTATTGTTCTCTAAAAGATGCACACCTGAATTCTCAACATTAAATCTACTGACAATGTCATCTATCGCCTCACGTACGATCTCCTGAGAAAGATCCAAGTGCTTTTGAAGCTGTGAAATTTTTATAGGCTTAGCCGCGGCAAACAGCACAGCTTCGATGGTAGTAGTGACCATATCTAATCAACTCGTTTAATCTGAATATCCAGTAAGCTTGTAAAGTCTTGAAATGAGAAATCCGCGATATCTGAATTTCCCCAAACAAGACACGTTCTTATTCCTAATGATTTGGCTGGTTTAATATCAACATCCTCTCGGTCACCGACATACAATATCTCTGATGAGTTTACCTTTGATAATTCTATCATCTTCATGAATCCATCAGGAGCTGGTTTCCTATTCTTCACATCATCGCCTGAAAGAATAAATTGAAACCACTCTATGGGGATCTCAACGAAACCTAACGTTTTCACAATCTCATCTTTCGTTAAGTTTGTGAAAATTGAAAGAGGAACAAACTCCTTCAGAGCTTTTAGTGTCAACGTAATGTCAGTATTGGGATCTGATAAATCACTCTTGTCCAAAGAGTTAAAACTTTTTTGCCAATAATCTGATGAAAGTCCGAGTGAAGTAAATACCGCTGAGTTGCTTCCTTGCTGACTGTACAAACCCTCGTAATCCTCTCGTAGTTGATCTGAAACTATCGTACCGATCACGTTTGCGTATGTCGCGTAACGTAATTCATTATGAATCTTCTTGTACGCTTTTGATCGAACAACTAATGTTTCCTCCAGATCAAACCAGATATGTTTTATCATACAATCTTAATCAACTCGTTTAATCTGAATGTCCTGAAAACTATCTGACTGCACGGTGTGAACGATTTTTTGTTTGACCAACTCGAGAAGGGCCAAGAAACTTACAACGATATCTACCTTAGACCTTCCTTTCCCGATCACTTGTGTGAAGGTCATCTGTGAGCGCGCCAGGATCGCATCGTGGATTTCGTGAAGACGTTCCTTAACCGACACTACTCGCTCCATGGCTGACTGCTGAATTCTGAAAAACGGTTCCAGGTGTGCCATTAAACTCTTGAATGCGTTATGAAGGACAGATACGTCCAGACCAGGCGATAGGGTGAATCCCTCCGCTTTGACAATGTCAGCCTGAGACCGAGCAAAAGACCACTCAGGGCCATCCCACATTGCCTCGAGCTTCCTTGATGCTTCAACGAACTCTTTGTACAAACGAAGTTGCAAGGCAAGTGTAGACGGATCCTCATTTTCCTCCTCTTCAGGAACCGGTAATATGGCTCGCGACTTAATCAGCAGCAGCTTTGTAGCCACAACCAGAAAGTCTGCCAGCTCAGCCGGTGGAACCTCGGTCGAGTTCACGTGATTCAAATAAGCTTCTGTCACCTGAGATAGCGAAACATTCGTAATGGGCAATTCCTGCGACTCAATCAAATCAAGCAGTAGGTGCAGTGGCCCGTCAAACTGTTCTAATGAGACTTCAAATGACATAACAGTGTTCATTGTACCAGCTCTCAGCAGGGCCGGCAAAACGAAAACCTCGTCACCAGGTGACGAGGTTTTGACTAAACTTAGTCTTTTTTTGTAGTGATGTGGAGGACATCGAGTGTTACCTTATCAAGATTGGTCGGTGCATCCATGACCGAAGTATTCCCGGTGCTCGTCATTGGGAATGCCACCACCTCTCGTAAAGCATCCTCGCCAGTAAGATTCATAAGGTTGCGTTCAACTCCAAGGGCAATGCCACCATGTGGCGGAGCCCCATAACGAAATGCTTCAATCATATGACCAACAGATTCTTTGATTTCTTCTTCAGAATACCCCATTGCCTTATAGGTAGCCTCAAGAACTTCTGGTTCGTGGGCACGAATACTTCCCCCACCAGACTCATATCCATTACAAACCAAGTCGTATTGAGATGTGAGAATATTCTCGATATTTTTTCCAGCAAGATGATCCTCCCTAAACTCTGGTAAAGGATTTGAGAATGGATTGTGTGTAAATGTCCATCGACCAGTTTTCTCGTCCTTTTCAAAGAATGGAAAGTCGATGACCCATGCGTATGCCAGCACACCAGACTCTTTCTCTTCGTTCGTTCTAAGATCAAACTTATCGTCTCCGTATTTTTCTATTGCTTCCTTATAACTGATTCGGGGAAACGGTTTTTCCTTAATCGTCTTTCCAAGTTTCTCGGCGGCAAAAATCACCATAGCCTCAACCTCAGCCATCACCTCATCACGCTCAACAAAACTCATCTCAATATCAATCTGAGTATGCTCAAAACCCCGATCTGCTCGAGGGTCCTCATCTCGCAAAGCTCTTGCGGTCTGAAAGTAGTTCTCAAACCCAGCTGTCATCAAAAGCTGCTTATACTGCTGGGGGCTTTGTGGGAGAGCAAAAAACTTTCCCGGCTGTATTCTGGAAGGCACAACAAAGTCACGGGAACCCTCTGGTGTTGCCTTGGTAAGCAACGGTGTTTCGATTTCCACAAACCGACGTCCAAACAAAAACTCACGACACGCCTGCACCCAATCACTTCGCATTCTTATATTCCTCTGCATTCTTTCGGTACGAAGATCAAGATAGCGATACTTAAGTCGCACATTCTCTCCCACACCGGAAGAATCTTGATCCACTTCAAATGGAGGAGTCTTGGCCTTATTGAGAATTGTTAAACTTGATCCCCCAACTTCGATCGTCCCAGTAAGCAAATCAGCGTTCACCTGCTTTTCCCCACGCTTATTAACAACCCCCTCGAGTTCAATAACAAACTCGGGTCTGAGCTCATCTACGCGAGCGGCCGTTTGCTCGTCTAAATCTGGCTTGTAAAAAACCACCTGAGCGATTCCTGAACCATCTCTCAAGTCCACAAACACGAGCTTATCGCCCATTTTGCGGATTCTGTGCACCCAGCCGTTTAACCGGATCGTTTCACCTATTTTTTCTGTTGTCTGATCAATCCAAGTTCGTTGCATATTTTATTTGTAATCAATGGACCCCACATAGTCATGTGAGTCTGCGTCTTTTATGTTTATCTCTACTGATTCGTGTGTATCGACATTAAACAGTGTTGTCACATTATCATTGAAGTCATGCATAACTAGCCAATCTCCAACCCAGTCCAATACCCAACCCTCTGTAAGAAAGTTTTTGTCTGTAATCTCCCCAGTGTCAAAGCCGACAAGATATTGAGCATTTTCATCTCCCCACTTTCTTACGATGAATCGACCCTGACCTGTAGGATCAAGTAATGGTTGATCCCAAGCGTCTGTTAAGTCTGTCAGGATTGTCATTGTCTCAAGTGTGTCCAAATTTAAAGATTGAATAACAGCCGGAGGAAATAATTCATAGTATGGCCCATCTGCTGCTGGTTCTGATTCTGTCTGCACAGAGATAAGCATTCTCGAATTTGGATCAATAGATACTTTAGACCAAGAATCAAACTCAATAAGATCTGTAAGTTTCACAATAGCTAGTGTCTCCAAATTAACTTCCCACAGACCATTACGCGGTGCCTCACATCCACAGATCTCGTGAACATACATGTACGCACCATCGTCATCTATCAAGAAAGGTTCGTACTCCAATCTAGATTCACCATCAAAGAAACCCTTCTCATCAATAGTTACAATAACTTCTCCTGTTTTAACATCTGTAACTACTAGGTCTGTGTTTATGTCATCGTAAGGTGAATCCCACGCTACTTGGTAACGACCATTTTCAGAACGGAGTCTTCCCCACTGCTCTTCACCGACTTCAATAACCTCACCTGTCAAAGTCATGATTCCGTCCAACTCCTCACCACTGGTAGGTCCGCGAGTCGAAGAATCATATTCTCTATCTGTCTGATAGCGATGCATCAAAATATTCTGTCCGAATACATATGATGTTAGTGATCCACCAAACTCTGGTCCGTGCTCAATGGTTGCGATCTCTTCTAATTCAGAACTGCCAACCAAGGCTCGATAAAATGTATTCATCTTTACATCATCATTCGCAGCTGTGTCTGATCCAGAATCTGATACAGCTCTCGACTGAAAGACAAGATATTCTCCCAAATCAATATCTTCCTCATCTCCACCAACTAAATGATTTACTTCAGTAACAACCGCATCACCAACAACATCAATTGTATTGGTAACCACCTCAACAGATTGAGCCCAGAACAATGTCCCAAACCCGACAACAAGAACGATTATTGCTATTAGTGAAAGAGCCTTAAAGGAATTCATACTTATGGGGTAATCCTGTTAATAAGTCTCGGGAATGGAATGGTTTCTCTAACATGGTGGAGGCCACAAACCCAGCCAACAATACGTTCAAGTCCATAACCAAATCCAGAGTGTGGCACTGAGCCATAGCGACGGAGATCCACATACCACTGGAAGGGTTCTGGGTCCAGATTGTGTTCGCGAATCCGCTGCATGAGTGTTTCGTAATTATCCTCGCGCTGAGAACCACCAATGATCTCTCCGTACCCTTCCGGTGCGAGCAGATCGTTATTGAGCGCGAGCTCCGGATTATTAGGATCCCTCTTCATGTAAAAAGCTTTGACCTCTGCTGGATATTTTTCAATAAAAATTGGTCTATCGAACTCTTTGGTCAATATAGTCTCATCATCTGCGCCGAGATCATCCTTATCCCCGATATCACTTCCTAGCTCACGTAGTTTAGCAATAGCCTGCGCGTGAGTAAGTCGTGGAAATGGAGCCTGAACTTTACTAAGCGGCTCTGTGTCGCGTTCAAGAACCTTTAATTCATAGGCACATTTTTCCAACACATCTTTCACGATTCGAATAATCAATGCTTCCTGTATCTGCATATTCTCTTCGTGCTCCACATAAGCGGCCTCAGCATCCATCATCCAAAACTCTGTGAGGTGCCTACGAGTCTTTGACTTCTCTGCACGGAACACAGGACCAAAATCAAAAGCTTTTCCAAGACTCATAATCCCAGCCTCAAGATACAACTGACCGGATTGAGCGAGATAAGCTTTTTGACCAGTTGATGTATGAACAGATTCAGGCACCCCCTTACCCATTGGCCCACCTTGTTCATCTGCAAAATAATCCATCTCAAAAAGCTCTGTAGTTCCCTCACAAGAAGTAGGTGTAAGAATCGGTGTATCAAATTTTACAAAACCATTCTCATGAAAATAATTGTATGTGGAAGTGATGATCTGATCACGCACGCGTTGAACCGCCCACTGACTTTCAGAACGCAGCCAAAGGTGACGATTGTCTAGCAAGAAGTCAGGGCCATGTTCCTTCTTGCCAATGGGATACCCCTCATCGGCAATCTGAACGATGTTCACCCCACGTCCCTCAAGTTCAAAACCGGATGGAGAGCGTGAGTCTTCCTTCACAAGCCCAGTGACAATCACAGATGATTCCAGTCGGAGTGACTGCAAGGCCTCCCACTGCTCTTCAGAAAGATCCCCCTTAGAATAGACGACTTGCACACGTCCAGATCCATCGCGAAACTGTAGAAAAAAAATCTTTCCGCTTGAGCGGAAGTTATAGCACCACCCCTTTAGTTCAACCTCTTGGCCGACATGGGTAGATATAGAAGAAACGGTTGTTGAATTCATAGTAAAAACAGCTTAACACACCCTACAGGCCCCCCTCAATGAGCTGGCGGGGATAGTTGGGAAGTGTGAAATCATGAGAGATTCTGTCGCCTCGTGAAAGCCCGTTAAATGCTCTCCAGACAGATGTGGGCGCAGTTGAGCGTCAAAGCCCTCTGAGAGGGCAAAACGGACCAATTTGAGGGCCTCATCGGTCATTGTACGTGCGGAAAACCATTGCTCTTGGTCTTTATCTGTGCACCCAGAACACACCACCCCTCCTCTTAGACCATGCCATCGATATTGACCTGCCCCTATCGCTAGCCGACACCCAAGACACTCACGAAGCTCGGGGTGATACCCAACTAGACCAAGAAGTTTCAGGGCAAATCCACCAAGGAGGAATCCTGCCCTCTCTGCAGTAATCGTTACGTCCTGATCGAGAAACTCGAGCCACTGTTCGATTAACCTGTAAATGGAGGGATCTGCCTCGTCAGCTCGCGTGCCAATGTCTACCAGATGCAAGGCATTGTACGCGAGCACCTGTCGAGAAAGATCTGTCCGCACGCCCTCATAAGCCCTCCGTCGATCTACCCCGGCAACGGTTTGATAGTGCCGTCCGTAAACCAACAAAAGATCCACAACAGCAACGGACTCAAGGTGGGGAGTGAGTTTCGCCAACGGCTTGTGTCCTCCACGCGCCAAAAACTCGACCTTCCCACGGTCGGGGGTAAAAACGCTGTACCACCGATCTACCTCCTTATGATCCCGGCGCGACAGCACAATTCCAGTTGTTTGATAGAGGACGGACATACCTAGAACTTCTCGAACCACTTACTCGTTAGTTTAAACAATCTCTCACGCATCTTTTGTGAATCATTAAAAAAGTGAGTTGCTCCTTTCAGAACAGAAAGCTGTTTTGGCTTGTTCGCAGAAGCAAAATATTTCTGACAACCAGACACCAAGACCCCGTCACCAGCAACAATGATCTTGAGTGGGACATGAAACGTTTTAGGAATTGCAGCCCAATCAAGTTGATCTGACTCTTCAGCCATAGCTCGCCCTATCAAAACATTTATCCCCCAGGGCATAAGATATCCATCCAGTTGGTTCACGTATTCTCCTCCGGGCATACCGTAACTTTTTTTTGTAAAAGAAAGATCGTACGAAGGGTCCCACACCGCAACTGCATCGAATCGTTGTTTTTTTGAACGTAATATTGTTGGCCCTCCAAAACTATGACCAACAGCGTAGATCTTATTAATCCCCTTGCGACGGAAATGCTCTACCACCTTATCGAGATCTGCTGAATGTATTTCTAGTGTACAGTTGATTAATTGTCGCGCATCTTTTTGCCAACCGTAAAGACCAAACAAATAGGTCGCATAACCGTTTTCTGTAAACCATCTTTGCGCCTGCTCATACAACCCCTCTGTAATACCCGTACCAAGTCCATGAACAATTATCACCAAGGGCTTTTTTACTGAACCAGAAAAAACACCGTGAGCAACATACTCCTTATCTAGCCTTATTTTATACTCACGATTCATACCAACGACATTATACGTCATCTGTACGGTACGGCCAGTAACAAGTGACCCAACATCTTCACGACGCTTTATACGACGGCCGTCGTATGTTTCGTTTGTAACTTAACAAACACAAAATCTTGTGTGGAAACACAATTCTATGCATCGACGTATCTTAAGCCGTTAAAACCGTGGACCCGTGGGGTTTCGAACCCCAATCTTCTTGGATGATAAGCCAAAAGACGCACCAAGCCGGGCCCACGGTTCCAACAACTCAAAACACAAATCCCCCAACGTATTTATAACGTAGGGGGATTATCTTTTTATCTTCTAGCTTATCATCCACTTCTATTACAGCACTGAAACGTTTACTGGTCAAGGCTTAGGATGTGAATAAAAGGGACTACTGTGGAAAATACTGGTTCGCAACAGCCAACAAATCCCCTCCTATAAACTCAACCTCCATTGACTCTGCCGTGGGGGTATCCAGCTCCCCGGTCAGCACGGCCACGGGCCTCGCACCTGCTGCGCGAGTCATGACTATATCGTTGACCATGTCACCGACGTAAATTGTATCTTCTGGGACCACATTGAATTTCTCCAAAGCGAGCTGAAGGGTGTGAGGGTGAGGTTTCTTTAGTTCAGACGCCACGTCATAAGAAGAGTATATAGCTGATACCCCCTGGATGCCACCCTCCTTCAGGAGCGCTTCTATGTGATGCACGCGCGTTCCACTAACAACCACCACAGGCACAATGCGAGACATCCTCTCTATCGCCTCCTTGCACCCCTTGATAATGGAAACCTTCTCCCAAAAAGCTTCTGACTCAACATGCTCATTCCAAACCACACCAGCTTGTTCAACCTTATCTGGATGCTCGGCCAGAATAATCTCCAGCTGTTCAATGCAACCGCTCCCCCATCCTTGAATGATTCGCTCATGTTCCACCTTTGGATCCAGCTTCACACCCACGGCCTCAAGGGCCATGTGGTACGCATCAAAGTAAGCTTGATTCGATCCTGCTACAACAACGCCATCAAAATCTAATCCAACAAGTTTAGGAGTATTCATAGGCGATCAGTGTAACAAATGTGAGTGGTGAAAACAAAAAACCCGTCTGCAAGAGACGGGGGGGAGTCTTCGATCGAAGACTCAGTATTCGTGAGCGGGCTTCGTGGCGTCGGGATTGTCTCGGAGCAAGCCCTCGAGTCGAACCGGGGCCTGCACCCGCATGAACTTGTGCTGCTTGGTCTTGTTGCCATCGACCAGGGATCCGCCACCGTTGAACGAGATCCAGAACTTTCCGTTGCCACGATCCGTGATCGAGCCGATCGTAACGAGCGTGTAGCCGTAGACCTTTCCTTGCATGTGCATGGGGTCGGTGTCGACCCAGACCAGCGATCCAGGCTGCATCCTGCGCAGCGTCTTGACCGCGATCGGAGTGAAACAGGGTCCGATCTCCTTGTTCCTGAAGCCTCGCCACTTGTGTAAGTAGACGACGGTGGCCCCAGGTTTGCTGGGGATGGCAGATGGGGTGGTGTGAGCCTCGAGCATGAGATGCTCCTTTCGAGCGAGGTCTGAATAGTATAGTCATTTTAAGAGTTTCGTCAATGGTAGAGGTCGAATTAAGAGAAACATGACAAAACAAAAAAATCCCCCCTAAGGAGGATTTTTAAAAAGTACTATTATGACTGGAGAACCAATAGCATCACGAGTGCTGATGCTAAGGCCAGGTTCTTTTCAAAGTTGATCATATTTGACATCTTTGCCTCAGGAGTTTTATCTTCCCAAAAACGATGCATTGTGAGAGCAGCCACGGCTAGAAATCCTGCAAGTAGACCATAGGACCATGTAAGCTCGTACTGGAATAAGATACCGAGACCTCCAAGAAGAAGAACTAGCCCTGAAAGAATCGTTGCTAACTTTGGTGCAGGCAACTTTTTTGAGGTGGCATAACCAACCATCATATCCAGCTTCATAAAATGCATGACACCAGCCATAACAAAATACATACCGAGAATCACCTGAGCGACAAGAAAAAATGTTTCCATATAGTTATTGTTCTACATCATTACCTATTTATAATTCTATTATAGCAGATATCACCTCTGCAGAATATGCTGAACACGCCCAACCTCCCCAGTATCTAAGCGAACCTTGATTCCCCTTGGATGTACAGAAGAGCTAGTAAGCAGATCCTTCACAAATCCCTGAGTCAATTTCCCAGACCTTTGATCTTCTTTCTGCACGATGGCTACATACAGCCCTGGAGTAATATTTTTACGAGTCGTTCCTGGCATAAGTCTCTTTTTCTTTCCGTGACATTTTCTTTATCTGAATTTCTTTCTTTCGAGCCTCACTTTCAGTAAGACCACCGCGTGACCACACCACCTTCACAGGTCCACGACCACGTGTGTACTTAGCACCCTTACCTGCATTATGAACCTCGATCCTGTTATCAAGATCTGTGGTGATGCCTGTGTAGAGTGTGTCGTCACTGCACCTCAAGATGTAAATGGTCCACATAACCTACTTAAGATCAAATGTCTGCTTGGAAATTCTATTATCAAAGATGGTGGTAAAGACAAGATTTCCATCAGCATCAAACCACGGGCGGCCAAAGGCGCCGTAGTACTTAAATGCCTTCTGTGCTCCCACAAAATAAAATGGGAGTTTCACAGCTGCGTCTGATTGAGAAAAAAGTGGCACCATTGTGCTAGACACTGTTGCAATCTTTTCTCCACTCAACCAATACGTTATCTCAGACGAGCAAGCAGCACTATCACACATATCTACAATCTCACCGTTATCGTCGATCGTTCGTAATGCGATGTTATTTTTATTCTGAAACAAGATTCTCCCATCTGAAGCCGCTGCCACAACATACAGTCGCTGTGAAACAACCCATGATTCAGTTGACGAGTAAAACTGAGTTGAATCATCGTCTCCACGATACACAAAGGCCTCATCTGTAATGGTGTTCAGGTAGACATAATTAGGTTCAAATGAAAGAAGTGTTGACTCCTCATTACTCACCAAATACCACCGGCCCTGAATATCACGCGCACGATAAAAAACAGAACCCGTCTGATCATTCTTCAAAACATGATCTACATAGTCCCAAGCCTGACTGCGCTCTCCTCTTGAATTGACGTACCAAGTATCTCCATCACGCTCTCGATACAAATCCGGATCATTTCTATGGTACATGTCATCAGCCTTTGAATAACCAACAAGATTGACTGCATCACGATAGGTTTTTTCTATGTAAGTCTCAGCCTTAGAACCGGTTGCATACCAAGGATGTATTAGTACGTGCTCAAGAACCTCTTCATCAACCTGACTCCCACTAACTGACAATGGATTGGCCAAGGCAGTGCAGGATTCCACAGGCGGCAATGTGATTGAGTCGCCAGCATAAAGATACCCTTGATAATCAAGATCATTTTCAGGAATAGCCGCGATCAGCGTCCAGCACCAAGGACTCCCAAGCTCGTCCCCAGCAATCTGCCAAAGATTCTCCCCCGGCTGAACCAAATGTTCTCGAACTTCCCCACTAGCAAAGACACCCGCAACTGGCACGAGTAATAGTGATACCGCCAAAAATCCAATAAGTTCTTTTTTCATATAATTGATCAACGCCAACGGTCTACTTCAACAATGAAAGAAACCGTGTCTCCTGCTGAAACTCCCTCAGCCTTACGAACCTTTGATTTAATCGGCAAAATAAGACCTCCGGATTTCTTATTTGGAAATATCGATGTCTTCCAAACACTTTTTCCAATAGTAACCTGAATAGGAATCGAACCCCAGCCTCGACGTGGACGTTTAAACTCTTTTTCTAATTTTGTAGCAACAGCATTCGACAGTGTAACAAAATGCCAAGCAGCCTTATCAGAAGCATGAAGCCAAACTTTTGCACGAGTACTATGGGTCATAATAACAAAAATCCAGCATATTTAGCCGAGATCAATGCACTCATAATAGCCCCCTCAACCCCACCAGTCAAAACAAAAAACAGCCATTACGGCTGCTTTTTTACTACCCCAACTTCGTATACTTAATCGCATTCCCCTTAGACTTCTCCGCCGGATACTTTTCCCCCGACTTCTCCACCTTTCTCATAAAAGCCTCTTTCATGTCGATGTCAAAGTCGTGTGCCATGAGTAGGGCCCACCAGATGACGTCTGAGAGTTCGTCAGCTAGGTCTTCTTGGCCTTCGCTTGTCTTCATCGCATCCATTTCCTGATCAGTCTTCCACTGAAAAAGCTCGGCCACTTCGGCGGCTTCTAGGGTAAGTGAAATCGCGCAGTCCTTGGGCTTATGAAACTTCTCCCAGTCTCGCTCACTGCGAAACTTCAGAATTGCCTCGGTCATTTCTTTGATATCAGACATACCAGAGCATCTTATATACACTCGATCTGAGCGTCAAAAAAATACCAATGAAAAAACCCGATCAGAAGACCGGGAGCGTGGGTACTAGGACCCAACGACTGCTGTCACGCCCTTGTAGAGCAGGTCGCAGCTGCTGTTCCAGAGCCGGGCAGCGACCCCGTATAGGAAGAAGACCGTCATGAGGGTCACGTTGATGGCCACGTCGATGGGCCAGGTCATGGCGTAGGTGAAGAAGTAGTACGCCCGAGCACGAGGTCCCGGATTCATGACCCCGAACCCATTGCCACTGAACTCACCGTGCCAGAAGCTCATGAGAAGGCTCCAGGCGAAGTAATCGTTGCCGAAGTACCTCGACTTCACCGAGATGGGGAAGAAGAACTTGGCGCGAGGGTGATCCCTCTTCACGCCGTCCCAGATGTCCCAGGACAGCTTGGCAAGTGGCAGGCCGATCAGGCGCGCCGAGACGAGATAGAGGACTGCGAGCAGCCCGATGGCCATGTGCATGTGGGTCTCCAATTCCAATGTTGCGTGCAATATATTTCCATATTTTTATAGTTTTGTCAATGGTTTCATTCGTGCACGCGCAAAACAAAAAACAGCCACATTGGCTGTTTTCATACTCTAGTTCAACATCCCATTAACTCGCGCGTTTCTTTGCCCACTCTCTGCTGCCAGCACGAACCTTTCCATCTTGGACACGAACCTCTTCTCGGAGACGTGCGCGCTCTGTTTCATAGGTCTCCCAGTCAAGCTCCTTGTTTTCCTCATGCACAGTCAGCTCAGCTTTCAGCTCTTCTAGTCGCGCTTCCTCTGCCAGAAGTTCTTCGCGCCCAAAAAGTGCGGCCACTTCTTTTCCTGACATGCGATGTGAGTTTCTTGATTCCATATTCAAATAGTTCTTTATTAATTCCACCCACGACTACTGTACACCTCTCCCTGACGAATCTTATCGAAGACCTCAATGTAATAGTCGATCACACCATCTGGAAGATTGTCCATGGGCGCCCACATGAGTTCCGAACATTTATGTTCCTCACAGTTACTTATCTCACCAGTCCATTTGCGCGAGGTGAAGAAAAAGTCCATGCGCTCATCTTCTTCGCGCTCTTCATGATTGCGGTGCATGACATGTGAAAGTGACAGATACTCTGGATCAAGATCAATCCCAACTTCTTCCTTGGCCTCACGTGCCATAGCAACCTTAAGCTCCTCTTTGCCATCGACGTGCCCTGCGGGCAATCCCCACTCCCCATCTTTGTAACCAGTGTTCTGACGCTTTAACAGCAGCACCTCTCCTGCATCATTGAGCAAAATCAGGTACACGGAGGGAATGGCTTTGAATCTTTCAGAGTGCGCTGTCATATACTTTCTTAAATACTATCAAAATACGATTTAATAATCAGCATGGCAGCTAGGGCATCCTCATCCGCTGTAGCACCCTCTTCTTCTTGTAAACGAATACTGTCTGCTGTTGTAAAAGATTCGTCTTGTTCTTCCACAGGAATCTCAACTGCCAGTCGCAGAGCATCAATAAAAGTCCGAGTCTTTTTAAGTTGTTCGGAGTCATGATGTCCACCAGTAGAAAGAGGAACACCCACGACGATCAAATCAATATCATCAACCTTAGCGCGCTCAGCAAAAATTCGAATAGTTTCCTCTCCTTTGTTTGGCGCAACATCTAAAGGTATCGCTAATCGAGCATCGCTTTCCCCGAAAGCCAAACCTATCTTTTTATCACCGTAGTCGATTCCCAAAATTCTCATACAGGCAGCGGAGTAAGAATTTCTGCCCCACCTTCTTTCGTGATAGCAATCGTGACCTCAAAGTGTGCACCTGGCTTGCCGTCTCTCATGAGAATACTCCAACCGTCATCAGCTGTATCAATACGCGGGTCTCCACCCAACCCAACCATAGGCTCGAGTGCGAGGCACATACCTTCTTGAATTTCGATATAAGGATAGCTACTTGAAACGAAGTTTGGTACATGTGGAGCCTCATGTACCTGATGCCCAACACCATGCCCAACAAGGGCGCGTACAATTCCATACTCATGCGGCTTAACATGCTCTTCAATGGCCCTACTAATATCCTTAATGGCAGAACCAACACGTGCAGCCTCGACCCCCTTCATTAATGAATCGCGTGTAACTTGCATCAGGTCGATCAGTGCTTGATTCACTTTTCCAACAGGTACAGTGATGGCCATGTCTGTGCAAAGTCCTTCAAGCCATAGACCAATATCTAAACCAACAATTTCTCCCTCTACAAGTACACGATCTCGATTTCCTAAACCGTGAACAATTTCTTCATCAACAGAAATACAAACAGTGCTTGGAAACGGAGTATCATCTGGATGACCCTTATACCCCTTAAATGAAGGTTGTCCGCCACCATCTAGGATAACTTTCTCTGCAGCAGCATCGAGCTCTCTCAATCTCACACCGGGAGCTACCAAAGCCACGGCCGCTCCCAATGCTTTTGAAAGCAAAGCTCCGCCACGTCTCATTGAATCAATTTCTTCGGTTGTTTTAGTCAAAGCCATAATTACGCTAGTACTTTTTCAATCCGATCTGTTACCACTTCAATACTACCAACCCCATCTATCATCTTCACAAGATCTCCATATTTTTCAATAACAGGTGCAGTATCATTTTTATAAATCTCTAGTCGACGAGTTATTGCCTCTGGTGTGTCATCGTCCCGTTGGTACCACTCCCCTCCACACCCACAAAGATCACCAGCCTTTAGATCACCACTCACTGCCCCGACCCTGCCACAACCTTTACAGGTAAGCCGGCCACTAAGACGCTTAAGCGACTCGTCGCGCGGTATGTCTATCACAAGAACGTGTGTGGGCGTGTCAAAATCAAAGGCATTGTATTGGGAGATGTTACGAGGATATCCATCAAGAATGTATCCGTTTTCAGTATCGGGTTTTGCAAGTCGAAGTTTCAGCAGATGCGCGGCGTTCTCATCTGAGACAAGCTCTCCACGCAAAATGATCTCTTCCATTTTCTTACCAAAATCTGATCCTGTGACAATTTCATCTCGAATAAGCTGTCCCATTCCAAACGCCGGGATATTAAGTCTTTCTGAGAAGATTTCTGCCTCTGTTCCTTTTCCGCTTCCCTGCGGACCCATAAGTAATATTTTATGCATCATATGGGCCCAGTATAGCAAAATTCGTCAGGGCGTCGAGTATTCAAAAATCCGCCAAGTGACGGATTCTTTGATGAGATATTTCTATTAAGTCCCTAGGCATCGTACTCACGCATCGTAAGCTGTGCCTCAACCTGTCTTACAGAGTCAATCACAACAGCAACAATGATCAGAATTGATGTGCCACCAATAACTAAACTGGCATTACCAGTAAACTGTTGAACTATAAGTGGAAGAACAGCAACTAATGACAGGAAGCTGGCACCAACAAAGAGTAAACGGTTTACGACCCAACCTAGATAATCAGATGTCTGTTTCCCAGGTCGAATACCAGGAATAAATCCTCCTTGCTTCTGGATATTTTCAGCCACTTGATCTGGATGAAAAATTACGGCCGTATAGAAATATGCGAATGTGAATACAAGAACGAAGTAGATAATTCCGTAGAATAGTTGGTTCTGAAAAATTTGAAGTGTCCATGTCGCAACCTCACGCAACCACACTGTTCGTGCATTGATGAAAAACTGAGCAATCATGGTTGGGAACAAGACTATGGAAATGGCGAAAATGATTGGAATCACACCACCCATGTTCAGACGAAGTGGAATGTGAGAACTCACAGACCCAGAGAGTCGTGATCCTCGCATGTGCCTTGCATACTGAACAGGTATATTGCGCTGAGCCTCGTTCATAATCACGATACTCACAACAGTTATAATTGATGCTGCAACAAACAGAATCAAAGTGACGAGCTGACTACGATCGTAAATTGAAAGGGACTGGCTCAAGAAAGTTGGAAGTCCAGCAATAATACCAGCTAGGATCAGAATCGAAATTCCGTTTCCAATGTTTTTTTCTGAAATTAGCTCTCCAATCCACATGAGGAAAACCGTACCTGTGGTCATGCTCACGATGGCAAATAATGTCATCCACCCACTTGAACTTGTAAAAAAGCTTCCCTGCTGAGAAAGAAGTAAAATGAGACCATAAGCCTGTACGGCAGACAATGGAATTGTTGCTAATCGAGTCCACTGATTTATCTTCTGGCGTCCCTGTTCTTCTTTCTGCATTTCCTCAATCTGGGGGACAATCATGCCAAGAAGCTGAAAAATGATCGAGGCTGTAATGTACGGCATGACCCCCATAGCCACCACCGAGAAGCTCTCAAGGGTTCCACCTGAAAAGATGTTAAGGAGACCAAAGAATTGATTATCACCAAAAATATCTTTGAGCACACTCGCATCTACACCAGGAACAGGAATATGTGCCGTGATTCTAAAAAGAATGAGCATGGCAATAATGAAGAGAATGCTGTTGCGCACCTCTTTCACTTTCCAAATGCGAAGGAGCGTGTTCATAACGAATGATTACTTGGAGATAATTACACTTCCGCCTGCATCCTCAATCTTCTTCTTAGCGGCCTCTGAAACATTGCAACCTGAGACTGTTATAGTAATGGCAATTGAACCTGTACCGAGAATCTTTACAGGATCTGTGATATTTGAAATAAGTCCTTTTTGCACAAGAAGCTTTGGTGTCACTTTCACCCCACCTTTAAATGCTTTATTCAAAGCAGAAACATTAACAACTTGAGCCTTAGGACGTCCGCTCTTGAATCCTTTTTGCTTTGGTGTGGCCAACATGACTTGACGGAGACCCTTCAAGGCAAGACCAGATTTTCCACCAGAACGGGAACGCTGTCCTTTGATACCACGTCCACTATAACGACCTGTTGAACCTAAACCACGTCCAATACGTTTTTTGGATTTACGTGAGCCTTTCTTTGGCGAGATTGTATTTAGAGTAAGTGGCATATCAATTATTTTGTGGTTTCCTTATCAACAACCACTGCTTCCACTTTTTCCGCTGACGCGTCTGGAGTCGCTGGCGCCTGCTTCTTAGCAGGTCTCTCAATGACTCGCATCTGTCGGATGCCCTCAAGCGTGGCCTTAGCAATGTTTATTTTATTTGATGAGTTTACAATTTTTGAAACAGCATTTGGAACTCCGGCAAACTCCAGCACCATACGCATAGCGCCACCAGCCTTAAGTCCAGTACCAGCAGGAGCTGGTTTTAACATTACCAAAGCTGAACCGTATTTCACCCAGACTAAATGAGGAATGGTCTCATCAATAATTGGAACTGTAATAACATTCTTTTTTGCCTGTTTGAAAGCTTTTTCAATAGCAATCTGCACGTCGGCACCCTTTGCCACACCAAATCCAACTCGCCCCTTTTTATCACCGATCACGAGTGCGCAACGGAAAGACATACGCTTTCCACCAGCGGTAACTCGAGTCACACGAGCAAGATCAAGAATTTTCTGCTCAAATTCTTGTGGAGCTCTTTCTGGACGTTTACCACGACCACGGCCTCGGCCACGATTTCGATCGTTTCCACCAGAAGAATTATTCGTGTTATCCCCTGGCTTTTTGTAAGTTGTTCTTGTTGTTTCAGCCATACGTTTAGATTTTCAACCCTGCTTCACGAGCGCCGTCAGCAATCGCAGCCACACGACCATGATACCGATAACTCCCTCTATCAAAAATGGCTGCAGTTAACCCTGCGACCTTTGCCTTTTCTGCAATTAATACCCCCACCGCCTGAGCAACTTCAAGAGGTTTACCTTTAGTGGCGATATCTTTATCTGAAGCAGAGACAATGGTCACACCCTTATCGTCATCGATAAGTTGAGCATACACATGCTTAAGAGAACGCTTCACGGTTAAACGTGGTCGTTCACTTGTCCCATGTAGACGGGCACGTGTTCGATGTGCCCGACGTTTTGCAGCATTTTGTTTTGTAGAGGAATTCATAGACTATTCACCAGCCTTCTGAGTTTTACCAGCCTTACGACGGATAATCTCATCGACATATTTAATACCTTTGCCCTTGTATGGCTCTGGCTTTCGAACCTTCCGAATGTTGTCAGCAACTTCACCAACCATGTGTTTGCTTGCACCAGAAATGGTTATAAGATTCCCCTCTACTGACGCTTCAATTCCATCTGGAAGCTGATAAGGAACCTCGTGTGAGTATCCAACGTTCAGAACAACAGCACGTCCAGATAAGTTTACACGATACCCAACACCATTCACCTCCAATTGTTTTGAGAACCCGTCAGTCACACCAACTACCATATTGGATATTAATGCACGAGCCGTTCCCCACTGAGAACGCTCATTCTTGTCAGTCTCATTTGTAACCGTAACATTAACCGCTTTTACTCCATCAATATCAGAAAGAGAAATTGATACAGCCTCGTTGAGGTTCTCAAATAACTGTCCTTTTGGGCCTTTCACCGTAACGACATTGCCATCAACTGTGACATCAACGCCATTTGGGATAACCACTAGTTTTTTTCCAACACGTGACATATCTATGAAATCTCGCAAATAACCTCTCCCCCAAGATGTCGGGCTCGAGCTTCTTTATTGGTCATTATACCGTTTGGTGTCGAAATGATAGCAATTCCGTAATCAGAAAGTACACGAGGAAGTTCAGAAAACTTCGCGTATACGCGACGACCAGGTTTACTCACCCGTCTAATAGACTGGATTTTTGGAGCACGATCGTTGTAGTTAAGTTGAATATGCAACTCAGAAAATTTAGCCACCTCGATACGATCGACTTTCCCTACGTATCCTTCTTTTTGCAAAAGCTTTGCAATGGCGAACTTCATTTTTGAGTATGGCAAAGACACGTCAGATTTATGGACCATCTGCGCATTACGAATGCGTGTCAACATGTCTGAAATTGGATCAGTCATCATACTACCAGCTTGATTTTCTTACACCTGGAATTTCTCCTCGGTTTGCAAGCTCACGGAAACAGATTCTACAAAGACCGAAGGCCCGCATGTACCCACGTTTCCGTCCGCAACACCAGCAACGATTCACCGTTCTCGATGAAAACTTTGGTGTCTTTTTTGATTTAGCAATTTGGTTTTCAGTTGCCATAGGTTATTCCTGCTTTTTCAGTGGAAGACCGAGATGAGTGAGGAGGGACCGAGCTTGATCATCATTCTCTGACGATGTTGATATGGTGACTTGTACGCCGTGAATCTGCTCAATCTCATCACTTCGAATTTCCGGAAACGCGATGTGTTCTTTTAAACCCATTGAGTAATTTCCTTGCCCATCAAATGACTGACCCGACAAACCACGGAAGTCTCGAACGCGTGGTAAGGAGACCTTTATAAGTTTTTCGAGAAAATCCCACATACGTGCACCCCTCAATGTCACTTTCATTCCAACAACATTCCCCTCACGAATCTTAAAGCCAGCAATCGATTTTCTAGCCTTGGTATTTACTGGTTTTTGTCCAGAAATTCGAGTCAGAGTATTTTCAACCGTTTCAATGAACTTGGAATCTTTTAGGCCAGAACCAAGACCCACATTCAATACAATTGACTTAACAGTCGGTACGGCATTTGGGTTTTTGAAACCGAATTCCTCACGGAGCTTAGGGATCACCTCTTGGTTGTAAAATGCTTTAAATGCCATAAGATTATTCAATATCTTCTGATTGACCCTTCGATCGAATTACACGGATTTTCGTTTTTGCACCATCCTTTTCAATCATCTTATACCCAACACGTCCAGATATACCACTCTTTGATGATACTAGTTGAACATTTGAAATATGAAGTGGAGCCGGAAACTGAATCTTCTGACCTGGGCGATCTCCTTGCTTACGAAGATGTTTTGTCATCATGTTTACTTCATCAACAACAAGACGGCTCAGTTCAGGAAACACCTGAAGAACCTTCCCTTGCTTTCCCTTGTCTTTTCCCGAGAGAACTCGGACGTTGTCACCAGTTTTAATCTTCATACAACTAAAGGACCTCTGGGGCCAAAGAAATGATCTTTTTATAACCTAGAGAACGAAGCTCGCGAGCAATAGGCCCGAAAATGCGCGTTCCTTTAGGTTCTTTCGTTTTCTTATCAATAATTACCGCTGCGTTCTCATCAAAACGAATGTACGTACCATTCTTCCTACGAGTTTCTTTTCTTGTTCGAACAACCACAGCTGTGACAATATCACTTTTTTTGATATTGCCATGGGGAATCGCCTCTTTCACTGTCGCGGTGATAATATCCCCTATGCCTGCATATCTCTTCTTGTACCCTCCAAGAACACGAATAACCATGAGCCTTTTAGCCCCACTATTATCTGCGACCTGTAGCATTGATAGATTTTGCACCATACAACTATGCTTTCTTGGCTAGCACTCTCCAGCACTTAGTCTTTGAATAAGGACGACACTGAAGGAACGTAACCGTTTCACCAACCTGATAAGCATTATTCTCATCATGGACGTGATATTTACGGCTTTGAACATAACGTTTTTGATACTTTGAGTGTATGACAGTGCGTTCTACACGTACCACAAGCGTCTTGTCCATCTTTGTTGAGACGACAGTGCCAGTAAGTTTGCGTTGAATTGTTTCAGTGGTCATACAATTATGTTTGTTCTTTCTCAGTTTTCTTTTCCGCAAGAGCTGTTCGAATCTGTGCGATAACCTGACGAGTCTTTCGTACGTCACGCACATTCTTCAGCTGATTTGCTGAAATTTTGAAACGAAGCTCCTTAATGTGATTCATTGCTTCATCAAGCTCTTTCTCAAGAGCCATCACTGTTTTGTCTTTTAAAGTTTGAGCTGTCATAAGCATTACATCATGTCTCGAGTAACAATCTTCCACTTGACTGGCAATTTATGAGCCGCGAGAGTCAAAGCCTTTCTTGCAAGCTCTTCATCTACACCAGCCATTTCAAACAATACAGTACCAGGTCGAACAACTCGGACATAGTGATCAACGGCACCCTTACCTTTTCCCATAGGCATTTCAGAACCCTTGGATGTAACAGGCTTGCTTGGGAAGATGCGAATCCAGATTTTACCACCACGTTTTACCGCACGAGTCATCGCACGACGAGCAGCTTCAATCTGACGGGAAGTCACCCACGCCTCGGTGGTTGCTTTTAATCCGATCGTTCCAAATGCAATGGTTGTGGTCCGTGAAGCAATACGCTTTCCACGTCCACGTCCCTTATGCCATTTTCGATGTTTTAGTTTCTTTGGAATCAACATACGTCTGTTTAGTTATTCTCAAAGACTTCACCACGATTTATCCACACCTTCACACCAATTGCCCCAAAAATTGTACGTGCAGGCACTGATGCATAGTCGATGTCTGAACGAAGATTGTGCAACGGAATCTTGCCCTGGGAAATTGTTTCAGTGCGAGCAATATCTGCTCCATTTAATCGGCCGGCAACACTGATCTTAACTCCTTCGGCACTTGCTTTCATGACACGTTCCCGAGACATCTTCATAACACGTCTAAATGGCATGCGTTTCTCAATATCAGCAACGATCTGTTGAGCAACCACTTCAGCTGAAAGAGAGGGTTTTTGGAGCTCCTTTACATTAACACTCAACTTTGTGCGACGTCCTGGAAAGAACTTAGCTTTTATTTCTTTGGTCAAATCCTCAATTCCAGCACCACCACGACCGATTATGATACCTGGTTTTGCAGAATGCACGATTAGTCTAACCTCCTGACGTGAGCGTTCAATCGCGATCCGATCAACAAGTGCGTCCTTAAGTTTTTTCTTCAAGAACGAGCGTAGGGCAACATCCTCTTTAAGTAAGTTTTGAAAGTTCTTTTTGTTTGCAAACCAAACTCCGTCCCATCCACGGATGATGCCAAGTCTGAAAGCTTTTGGATGTACCTTCTGTCCCATACGGATGATTAGTTTGCTGATGTGTTAACAATTTCTTTTTCTTGCTTTGGAGCTTTTTTTTCCTTCTCGCTAACTATGATAGAAATGTGCGTGGTACGTTTTCGGATTGGTGCCGCCCGTCCAAATGCACGTGCGCGCCATCGTCCTAACACTGGCCCACCATCAGCCTTAATCTCTTTCACATACAATTCCAGAGTATCAAGATTGAAGTTATGCTCCGCATTAGCAACGGCAGAATTCAACAGCTTCAACACTGGTTCAGCGGCAGCCTTCTTCATGAACTTCAACTGAGACCTAGCTTCCGCGACAGTCATTCCACGAATCAAATCGACCACGAGACGAACTTTACGTGGTGACATGCGTACATATCTTGCTTTTGCATTTACATCCATACAGTTTATCCTTTCTGAGCTTTACCTCCATGACGAACAAACTTTCGTGTTGGAGAAAATTCTCCCAGCTTGTGCCCAACCATATTCTCTACAACACGAACTGAGATAAAATCTCCTCCGTTATGAACAGCAAAGGTAAATCCAACCATCTCTGGCGTAATAGTAGAAGCACGCGCCCAAGTTTTAATGGGTGCTCCCTCACCAGGCTTTCGCGCAGCGATTTTCTTTAACAATTTTGGGTGGACGTAAGGTCCTTTTTTCAAGCTTCGAGACATATTATTTTCCGCCTACAAATCGCCCTTTCTTTCGACGTTTGATAATCAGTTTATCTGATGCGCGTTTGCGCCGTGTCTTTACTCCCAGTGCTGGTTTACCAGTTGGTGTCTTAGGTCTCTTTAGACCAATTGGGTTTCTACCCTCTCCACCACCATGAGGGTGATCCACAGGGTTCATTGCTTTTCCACGCACCGTAGGACGAATTCCACGGAGACGTGTTCTACCAGCTTTACCCCATCTAATCAATCTACGATCTGGATTTGAGGTCTGTCCAAGTGTTGCCATGCAAAGCTTTGCCACCATTCGAACCTCCCCTGATGGAAGACGAACTGTTGCATGTGATCCATCAACCGCCATTAACTGGGCTGTCGTTCCGGCACCTCGTACAATTTGCCCGCCCTTTCCAGGCTTGAGTTCGATGTTATACACCTGCATTCCAATAGGAATGTGCTCCAACTTGTAACGATTTCCGGTCTGAATCTCACCCTTACTCATTGATGAAACTACCGAGTCACCAACCTTCAATCCAACTGGTGCCACCATATATCGCTTCTCTCCGTCTACATAATGTAGCAGTGCGAGTCTGGCTCCTCGATTTGGATCATATTCAATAGAGGCAACCTTTGCTGGAACATCAAATTTATCGCGCTTGTAATCAACTAGACGAATACGACGCTTTGCTCCACCACCCCTGTGACGAACAGTAATCTTTCCATTTGTACGTCCGGCTTTCCTATTTTTTTTAATCGTCAGCTTTTTCTCTGGTGACGACTTTGTTACATCAGAAAAATCATCCACACTTGAAATGCGGCGTCCTGGAGTAGTTGGTTTATATCTCTTTACACCCATATCGTTTAAACGCCTTCGTAGACATTAATTTTCTGACCCTTTGGAAGTGTAACTATTGCCTTTTTCCAATCTGAACGTTTTCCATGCCGTTTTCCAAAACGTACTCGTTTTCCTCGCACATTTTGTATGTTGACGAATGTCGGCATGACGCCAAACATTTCATTAATGGCAATTTTTACTTGAACACGATTGGCTCCACCGCTCACCACAAATACATACTTCCCATTACTGGCAAGCACAGCTGTCTTTTCCGTAACCAAAGGCTTTACTACAACATCTGTTGTCACGGCAGATAATGAACCAGCTTTAACTGATTTATTTTTTGCAACCTGAACATCAGGAAGCTTTGCTTCAGATAGTGCCTTTTTCTTGACAGGTATCTCACTATCAGATTTTTTGAATCGATTTAAAAGACTCATATCTATGTTCTATTATAGTGAGCACCGATAAATTCAGCAGCGTCTTTTGTTATCAAGAGATAATCAAAACGCAGAAGATCGATCACATTCAAGGCATTTGCAGGAAGTGTATCAACTAAAGGAATGTTCTTTGCAGCCAAAGACACGCTTTTATTCTCTGGAGTTGTTACAATTAATGTCTTTTTTCCGTTAACTGGCAACTTCTTTAGAACATCAACCAATACCTTTGTTTTAACTTCATCAAAAGAAAGTGACTCTAGTGCCACCAAGCGTTCGCTCGCAAGCTTATCTGTCAAAACCATTGCAAGAGCCTTTTGACGAGCCTTCCTGTTCATTTTTAGTGAAAAATTTCGATTTGATCTAGGACCAAATGTAATTCCACCACCAGACCAAATAGGTGAACGACGAGATCCATGACGAGCTCGACCTGTCCCCTTTTGTTTCCATGGCTTTCGCCCACCACCACGCACCTCACCCCGTGTCTTTGTGTGAGCAATAGCAGAGCGAGAGTTCGCCCCCTGTGCCACGACAGCTTCGTGAACCAATCCCGGATCAACCTTCACACCGAACAATGCATCTGGTAAATCCAGAGCCCCGTTCTGTGTTCCGTCAATTCTATAAAGCGTTACGCTTGCCATACTAATTTTCCTTCACGAGTCTTAATCATAACAAGACCTCCACGTGCACCTGGAACGGCACCTTTAATTGCAATCACATGATTTGCAGGATCAATAGAGATGATCTCCAAATTTTTCACTGTCACACGATCAGTTCCCATCCGTCCCGCCATACGCTTTCCCTTGATAATCTTACCTTGTGGAAAAGAAGCAATTGATCCTGGCATACGCTGCTGGTCCTTATTTCCATGCGTCGCCTGTCCACATTTGAAACCATGACGTTTCATAACTCCAGCAAACCCCTTTCCTTTCGAAACCCCAGTTACATCAACATGATTTCCAGGAGAAAAAGATTCAACGGTAATACTGTCTCCGCGTGAAAAATCCGCATCTTTAGCGACACGAAATTCCTTAAGAGTCTGCACTTGCGGCAGATCTTTTAAGTGCCCTGATTCAGGCTTGTTCAACTTTGAAGAAACCTCAAAACCAATCTGGACAGTCCTGTGTTCACAGTCTATTGGATCACAAACTTGAGTAACAACATTTGGCTCAGCCTTAATTAAAGTTACGGCAACAACAGTTCCGTCATCTTTGAATTGCTGAGTCATTTCAATTTTTCGTCCGACGATGAATGTCATATGAGGGAAGTATAAAAGCTAGAAGTCGAAAGAGGAAGATATAATCCTCTACCGACTCCTAGCTCACAATCGATCAAGCTTAATGGCTCGAAAATAAAGATTGAGAGTAAATGAATATTAGAATATGAAGGTCTCCATAAGCGAATCCGTTAATCACAGGAAGGTTTTCTCCAAAATCAGCGTCTAGTAACACGAGATCTATCTTCCCCGTTTCCGGGTCGCTTGTTGATAGGGTGGCTGTTGAAAAGACATGTGAACATAATCTTCTCAATTTCCACCCCATCAAAGTTAAGTTTTAATTTCAACGTCTACACCTGCTGGTAAATTCAGACTCATGAGCGCATCAATCGTCCTATCTGTAGGATTGGTGATATCGATAAGCCTTTTATGAACTCTGATCTCGTACTGTTCTCGAGAGTCCTTAAAAACAAAGGTTGATCTATTTACGGTATACTTTCGCTTCTCAGTCGGAAGCGGGACCGGACCAACAACTTGAGCACCAGATCGTTCAGCCGTTTTTATAATCGTCTGAGTGGCTTGATCAATTATCTTATGATCATAGGCCTTGATCTTAATGCGGATGCGGGTCTTTTCGTCTTTAATTTTTTTTTCTTCAGACACAAGCGTAAAAAGGAACGAATAAGGAGGGATCCAGACACTCTGGATCCCTCCTCTGGATTAAGTAATAATTTTTGTTACGATTCCAGCACCAACAGTTCGACCACCTTCACGAATTGCGAATGTCATCTTTTCTTCAAGTGCAACTGGTTGAATCAATGTAATTGTAAGATTTGTTGTATCTCCAGGCATGACCATTTCAGTTCCTTCTGGCAATGTCACATCACCTGTAACATCAGTAGTTCGAATGTAGAACTGTGGCTTGTAGCCTTTAAAGAATGGCTTATGACGACCACCCTCTTCCTTTGATAGTGCGTACACCTCTGCCTCAAACACTGTATGTGGAGTAATAGATCCAGGAGCTGCAAGCACCATTCCGCGCTCAACATCTTCTTTCTTAATTCCACGTAGTAGTATACCGGCATTATCACCAGCACGCCCTTCGTCCAATGACTTATTGAACATTTCAATACCTGTGACGGTTGTTTTTGTTGATTCTTCTTTAATACCAACAATTTCTATCTCACCACCAACCTTGACAATTCCACGCTCAATACGACCAGTTACAACTGTTCCACGACCTTCAATTGAGAACACATCCTCAATTGGCATCAAATATGGCTTCTCAGTGTCACGAACTGGCTCAGGAATATAATTATCAAGTGCTTCAATTATCTCCATGATTGGTTTACTTGCTTCAGGGTCAGTTGGATTTTCAAGGGCCTTCAATGCACTTCCACGAATAACCGGGATCTCATCCCCTGGATACTTGTATTGCTTTAAAAGGTCACGAACTTCCTCTTCCACAAGATCTATAAGCTCAGGGTCGTCCACTTGATCTACTTTGTTCAAAAAAACAACCATGGCTGGAACACCAACCTGATGGGCAAGAAGGATATGCTCACGTGTCTGTGGCATTGGGCCGTCTGCTGCAGATACTACCAAAATTGCACCATCCATCTGTGCCGCACCTGTAATCATGTTTTTGATGTAGTCAGCGTGACCAGGGCAATCTACGTGCGCATAATGACGTTTATCTGACTCGTACTCACAATGAGCAGTTGCAATTGTAATGCCGCGTGCTTTAGATTCAGGAGCTTTGTCCAAATCATCAACACCCTTTGTCTGGGCACTCATTCCCCTTGCACTCAAAACTGCGAGTAGGGCTGCCGTCGTGGTGGTTTTACCATGGTCAACGTGACCAATTGTACCTACGTTCACGTGCGGCTTATTTCGTTCAAAGACTTCGGCCATAACGATATAAGATTTGGGCATTTTTGCCCGAAATTAATTACGATTTTTTACTGTTTTTAGCTCAAATTAGAGACGTGGCGCAGTATAACAGAGGGTATTAAATGATGCAAGCCTTCTACTCACGAGTTATTAACACCATAAAACAGGACTATTCTACGGGTTCCAGATAAAAAGATTCTTCTCCAAAATCATCCTCTGAATCTTTGGACTTAGATTTACTTTCCACCTCTTTTGACTGGGTTTCAGTAATAGCCTCTTGCAAATGACGATTCGCAAATGCCTGGTACTGCTCCTCAAGCTCCACAAGCTCACTATCCGTAAGATCAGCTGGATCCCATGTTTCCCCCTCATTTCCAGCACTCTGCATCACATCCCACACATTAATCTTACCACTCGTCTCCAAGTCATTGTCGTCAAAAGAATCATCTGTAGATTGCTCAAAATCATCCCCTGTTTCATATGGATCATGACCAGCAAGCTCACACAAGTCATCTTGAACATCAACCATTAGTTCATATTCTTCAATATCCATGACAACATAACCTGAATCAGTTTCCTTCTCGAAAACGACTATTTTATCCCCCGTCCGCCTCACAAGATTCAAAATGCGCTCAAAATTATTATTCATAGTGCCGGCATTTTAGCCCATAATCGTTTGGTGTCAAGGAGACAAATTTGAGCTATGTTTAAAGGAGTATAGGTGAAATACCTTGACATAATCTTCTATCTTTGCTATCCTGTCTTCTTGTGCGATATCGCGATTCAGTCAATGTTAATACTTGACGATGATATTCTGAGCCAGTGCAGCACAGGAAGAAGTTGATGAACAGGATGTAAGTAACACTGTTAAGCCTGAAACAGAACTTCCATGCTCAGATTTAAACACCCGGTCCAAGCGACCGGGTGTTTTGTTTTAAGCAATAATCTTTTCTATCTTTGACAGCTTTTTCTTATAGGATTGAAACTGCTTGATCTGACCGCGGCACCTAGCCAAATTATGTGCTCTACGAGAGGTATATCTCCCATCATCCCAACCAAAGTAATTGTCGGTAAAATAATCTGTCAGAAAACGGCACGCCAGCTCAAGAGTAATAGTTCCAATAGCTTGCGGAAGATATTCTTTTTCACGATCTGTCATAAGGTCTCCAGCACCCTCTTTGTAACCACCCCAAGATGACTGAAACATTTGAAGGCAAAACTTATTTTTTGGATCATCTTCTTCATTTCCACACCACGATCGAAACGCATCTCCAAGCTCAACAAGAAGCGGTCTACGATTACAGGTATCTAAATCAATAATTGCTTTAGCCCTTCCTTTTCCATCAAACAAAATATTTGAAATCTTTGGATCTCCATGAATGACACGAATCGGAAGATCATTCGGCAAGAAATAAGTTGGTAACTCCAATTTTATGAATTCAATTTCCTTTTCAACATCACCTAAAAATGAAGTGTGTCTGGGTCTCCTTATCTCCCCCAAAAATTTATTGTAAATCTTCTCTGTCTCGTGAAGAAGTTTTTTTGCCTTAAATTTATAAGAGATCTCATTTAGAACATTGTGAAAGTCGGCGTAAATCTTCCCTGCTTCATACGCCATTGTTCGATCATTCAAAACATGAAATGTCTTTCCAGGAAGTTTTGTTTGCATTCTCCACTTATCTCCTCTGCTATGAACAAGCACTTCTCCAGACTTTGACAATACCGCTTTCGGCGTTGGGAATCCCTTTTCACAAAGAAAACTGGTAACGGCCAAAAAATCGGCAGACACAGCTTTAGTTGCAAGAACCGAATGAACCCTCTGTAAGATAAACCGCCCCCTATCCGTCTTGAGATCATACGTTTTATGTACCAATCCATCAGTAACAACTTTCACTGAATCGATTTTCCCTATATCATTAGCTTCAAGAACTTCTTTAGGAATTGAATTTTTCATAGCGTATGGATTCTATCACATTCTTCTTTTTACTCTTTGCTACACTTATCATAGCCACAGATATCGCGGCAATTTGCTGGCTTGGAAGTATGTTTATTCCCATTATTGCTGGTGGTGGACCGTATGTTCCAACAGGACATGAAATTGTTAAGGACATGATATCAATTGCAAATCTTAAAGAGACTGATACGGTAATTGATCTTGGTTCTGGAGATGGACGAATATTAATAGCTGCCACAAGAGCTGGTGCAACAAAAGCTATTGGATATGAGATTCATCCAGGACTAGTGAAATTATCTAGGCAGAAAGTAAGTCTTGCTGGTATTGCCAACAAAGTGGAAATTAGGAAACAATCCATGTGGAAAGCAGATCTATCTGAAACTACGGTTGTATTCCTATACCAAATCCCTTATTCCATGGAAAAGCTAAGAGATAAAATAGAAACAGAACTTCCAAAGGGAACACGTATTATTTCAAATGCCTTCGAGATACCAGAACGAATCCCAATATCAAAACGAGGAAAAGCTATATTATATATCGTGTAATAAAAATAGAGCCCATGGGGCTCTATTTTAAATCCTGATTATCTTCCCGAACCGCCGCGTTTCTCCACAATCTCTTTAGCTACATTTGATGGAACTACTCCATAATGATCAAATTCCATAGAGTAACTGGCGCGACCCTGAGTCATGGAACGAAGTGATGTTGCATAACCAAACATTTCAGCTAGTGGAACAAATGCAGAGATTAATTTAGCACCAACCCGATCATTCATTTCCTGAATCTGACCTCGTTTTGCATTTAAATCACCAACAACTGATCCCATAAAATCCTCGGGGGTACTTACCTCCACCTTCATAATCGGTTCCAACAAATCCACACCAGCTTTTTTTGCAGCCACTTGAAAGGCCATGGACCCTGCAATTTTGAACGCAGCCTCAGATGAATCCACATCATGATAGGTTCCATCGTATAAAGTTACTTTCAAATCAAGTATCGGATATCCAGCAAGCACACCACGATCCGCTGCTTCGCGAACACCTTTTTCAATAGCATTGAAGTATTCCTTTGGAATAGCTCCACCTTTCACAACCTCTTCAAATTGGACACCTTCTCCTGGCTTCAACTTCTCCATGCGCACCAGACAGTGTCCGTACTGCCCTCGTCCTCCTGATTGTCGCACAAACTTACCCTCACCTTCAGCATCACCCTTAATAGTCTCTCGGTAACTCACCTGAGGCTGTCCAACATTACATTCAACATTAAACTCGCGCTTCATGCGATCAACAATGATATCTAAATGAAGTTCGCCCATTCCAGAAATAATGATCTGGTTTGTCTCATCATCTGTTCGCACACGGAACGTTGGATCTTCCTCGGCAAGTTTCTGTAATGCCACACCCATTTTTTCTTGATCTTGTTTTGTTTTTGGTTCAATAGCAATCGAGATAACAGGCTCAGGGAATGAAATCGACTCTAGAATAATCGGATGGTCAGGATCACAAAGTGTATGACCAGTAAAAGTCTCTTTAAGTCCCACCATGGCAGCAATTTCACCAGCAAACACTTCATCGAGTTCTTCTCGTGAGTTTGCATGTAGACGTACAATACGGCCGACACGTTCTCGTTTCCCAGTAGAGGAATTTAAAATGTAAGAACCAGCTTTTACAGAACCCGAGTACACTCGGAAGAATGCAAGTTTCCCAACAAATGGGTCAGCTGCGATCTTAAATGCAAGCGCAGAAAACGGATCTTCATCAGAATGCTTTCGAACAATCTCCTTATCATCATCGTCTGGATCAAGTCCTTTTACAGGTTCCACGTCCAATGGACTTGGTAAAAAGGCTACGGCAGCATCTAGAAGTGATTGGACGCCTTTGTTCTTCAAAGCTGTTCCACACATTACAGGGATAAAATCATTTGCGAGAGTGGCCTTTCGAATCACACGAATAACATCTTCCACTGGAAGTTCTTCCCCTGACAAATACTTGTCCATGAGCACCTCATCATTCTCTGCAACGGCCTCCATAAGTTTTGCATGCCACTCTTTTGCCTTTTCCTTGTGCTCATCTGGAATCTCAATCACTTCCATCTCACGCCCTAAGTCATCATGATAAATGGTCGCATTCATCCGAATCAAATCAATTTCACCGAGATAATCTGCCTCAGCCCCGATTGGCAACTGAATTGCGTATGCGCTCTTAGTCAATCGATCGTGAACTGAATCTAAGTCTTTATAAAAATCAGCTCCTGTACGATCCATTTTGTTAATGAAAACAATACGTGGAACTTTATACTCATCAGCATAGCGCCAGTTAGTCTCAGACTGTGGCTCCACACCTGCGACACCATCAAATACAGCAATACCTCCATCAAGAACGCGCATAGAACGCTTCACCTCAACAGTAAAGTCAATGTGCCCTGGAGTGTCGATCAAGTTCAATCGGTGATCTTTCCAAAAACAAGTCGTAGCGGCTGCAGTGATGGTAATCCCACGCTCCTGCTCCTGCTCCATCCAGTCCATAGTTGCACCACCCTCATGAACCTCCCCAATCTTATGCTTGCGGCCTGTGTAAAAAAGAATGCGCTCAGAAACAGTTGTCTTACCCGCATCAATGTGTGCAAAAATTCCGAAATTTCGGATCTTATCCAATGGATATTCACGTGCCATATAAAATGTTTATCTTCGAGCGAAATGAGCAAAAGCACGGTTGGCCTCGGCCATCCGTTGTACATCTTGTTTCTTCTTCATTGCATCACCTTCTCCAAGTGAAGCAGCAATGAGTTCATCAGCTAAACGCTGTGCCATTGGACGACCCTTCTTTGTTCGAGCTGCCGTGATAATCCAACGATAAGCCAAAACGTAACGACGTTCGCCACGCACAGACATTGGCACCTGGTAGTTTGCCCCTCCAACACGCTTGCTCTTCACCTCAAGTGAAGGCATTACATTCTTGAGGGCTTTTTCAAAAACATCAATGGCATCAGTCTTCGTTTTCTCAGCCATGGTCTCAAAAGCATCGTATACAACTTTTCGAGCTGTAGACTTTTTGCCGTCGAGCATTATGTAATTAATAAGTTTGGCAACGTAGACGTTACCGTATTTTGGGTCTGGCGTAATTACGCGCCGTGGGGCTTGCTTACCTCGCATAGTTATGACGGTTCCTCGCCGAGTCTTCCCCCATGCGATGAGGTACTCCGACGAATGTATTAAATAAAAGTAGAAAGCAGGGCTCTCTACTTTCTACGATCTATTTTTTCTTTTTTGGTCGCTTCACTCCATACTTTGACCGACTCTGCATACGCCCCTCAACACCCTGTGTATCAAAGACACCACGTACAACGTGATAACGCACACCAGGAAGATCCTTCACACGGCCACCGCGAATCATCACGATAGAGTGCTCTTGGAGATTATGACCTTCACCTGGAATGTAAGCGTTGACCTCTGTTCCATTTGAAAGACGGACACGAGCAACCTTTCGGATAGCTGAGTTCGGTTTCTTTGGAGTCATGGTAGCCACTTTCACACAAACACCACGTTTAAACGAACTACCCTTCTTCAGGAGAGTTTGTTTACGGTGCAGCGAGTCCAGGGTGTACTGCATGGCCGGAGACTTGCTTTTGACAGCTTTTGTCTTGCGACCCTTTCGAATAAGTTGATTTACTGTTGGCATAATTTTTCGGCGGAAGCGTACCATCCGACCTTTTTTTGGTCAAGACGGGAGCTCCACAGCTAGATCAATGAAAAAATTCCTGAAAAGTAACGGATACAACTTGTTCCTGTAAGTGCATCACAGATCCCAAAGGCTGGCTCTGAGATAAAGAAAAAGATGTTAAGTGATGTAAACGCGCTTAAAAGCACGGCAACCATCAGGACCTGAGGGCCTCGCGTTGCCACAAGTTGACGCATTTTAGCGTACTTTGGTTGATCAAAAATGGCAAAGAATAGTTTTGACCCATCAAGAGGGTGCACAGGAATTATATTAAACAACAAAAGAAATAAATTTAAAAGAATCAACCAGAATAAAAAAATCGAAAGGAGATTAAATACACTCAAAGCATCTCCACCAACGAGAAGTCTAAATCCAATTCCAGCCGCAATGGCCATTATTAAGTTTGATGCTGGCCCAGCCAACCCAATCTTCACAGAATCCCACTTTGGTTCCTTTAGGTTATATGGGTTGTAAGGAACTGGCTTAGCCCACCCAAATCCAAACAACAAAATCAAAATGGTCCCCATTGGATCCATGTGAGCTATTGGATTCAACGTAAGTCTCCCCTCACGCTCAGCCGTACGGTCTCCACGCCACTTTGCCATAAGTGCATGAGAAAACTCATGAACGGTCAGAGAAATCAAAATCGCCGCAACCCAAGCAAACGCAATAGCCGGTGATCCAAAAAAAAGTTCTAAAAACATATAGATTTCTGAAAAAGGATGTTACTCATAGTATTGACAAGATACTTTAGTTAGTAGATACTCATCAGCCCACTGAACCAACACAACCCGGACGGTGTCATGAAAGTGATTAAGATTACTGTCACGGGCGTCAACCGTGACAAAGTTTCCTCCGCACCCACAGGTGAACTGGAGGAAGTTGAAGAGATTCGAAAGGATCAACTTCGAGTACTGAGCCAGTTCTCAACTGGAGATCGACTCTCACTAGCCGGCTACCAAGCCGATGGTCGTGGAGGTGTGATCCTTGATTCCACTGGCCACGTATCTGGGCACAAGATAGTGCCTATCGGCGACGACACGGAATTCACCCACTTCTCTTTCGCAGAAGCTTCCGACGCCATCGAACAACTCATGTTCGGTCTTCCAGTTCTCATCAACGGCTCATCCGGACGGATTGGCATGCGATGGAACCCACTGACCCTGGAGGTCTTTGGAGAAGGTCGTGACAGCTACACGCGCTGAGGTCAATTTCCATTGACTTCTTTTTTTATGCAGCCAAATTATCTACCTCCGATTCCTTATCATTCTTCTCTGAATACTCTGCCCAAGTTTTTTTTGAAAACTTACCAAGAACAGTAATGCTTTCAGCTGGCACACGACCATCAATTGTAATCGTGCCGTAAAATGAATCATCCTTACCAGTCATTCTTGGACTAATAGTAAGGTTACTTGGATCAATAACCACAACCCATCTTTCCTCCTTGGCATTAAAATACGGTTCAGACCCCAATCGTCCAGCCAGAACACTGTAATGTTTACCCATACCAGAACGGTCGTACTGAGAAATCTGTGGGATGCCATTCTTTTTTATGTTCTCAATGTGCTCATCTGGAACAGTGATCACAGGTTTTTCACCGGACCTAAGAAGTTCTGCAACAATTTCTTGAGCTTCTTCTAACTCGTCAGTTATCTCAAATTGCAAAGCATTTTTTTTCTCTATCCGCTTCCATTCACCTCTGCCCCCAGCTTTGCCATGATCTCTTAATTCATTTGTGGAAAACATATATGTATATCTTATTCACTAAGATGGTATTCTATTCTCGTAACATGATCAATGTTGAATATGCTAGAAATGCCAACAAGGGAACCAACAGAACTTCGACGAGGGGAAATGCTTGATTCAGAGTTCAGAATGAGTATTTCCAACCGGGAACAATTTGTTGCTGCGAATTTAAAAAGAAAGAAAGTTTTGAATCTAGAAAATATAAGGCACGAAATTGACGGTAAAACAATTTTAGAACACACAAGACTGGTCCTAACCAATCTTCGTACAGACAAACTGTCTAAAATGTCCTTAGATGGAACAACTTTCAATGTACCTGAGCTAATGCGAATGGTTGCACTTTATCACGACCTAGACAAAAGCGGAGAAGAGCATGGTGATCGACGCTCATCAAAAACGTCTGCGGCTGAAGAAGCAATTCGTGAAATTGAAGAAACTGATCCTGAATTCTTTAAAATCGATGCAGATAAAAAAGTATTCGCTACTCTTTTACAGACATGTGACTACTTTGGATATAACATCAACTTGCTATCCAGAACTGGTGCCAAATTTCGCGACGGTATCAAAACACTCCTGGAGAAGAAGTTAATGGAACCGCTTGAAGCATTAGATGTGAATGCGATTGATATTGACTGGGAAGATTTCCTGCTCATTCAGTATGAAATAAGTCGAGCTGACACAATGGGAATCGAACCCTTTAGGCGTAACGTCGGGCAGATCGATCTACTTTTCCAAGAACTAAATAAGGCTTTTGCCTACTAAGAAAAAACACTCCGCAACATGCGGAGTGTTTTTTTAATTCTCTACCACCCTTTCAATCTTTGCTCCCACACCTCGCAGCTTTTCCTCCAACCTCTCGTAGCCGCGATCTAAATGATGGATACCATTAAGTGTCGACGTTCCATCTGCAACCAATGCAGCGACCACCAATGCCAGACCAGCGCGGATGTCTGGTACGTCAACGTCCGCAGCTTTTAAATTCCGTGGTCCAGTAATCACGGCTGAGTGTTTATAGTTCCGGCCTTTAAACCGACAGTCGATCTCTCCAAGACAATTACTAAAAAGTGTTACCTCTGCTCCCATCTTTTTTAAGGCGTCTGTATAACCAAATCGTTCCTCATACACCGTCTCGTGAATAACAGACGTTCCCTTGGCCTGAGTGAGCACAACCAAAAACGGTTGCTGCCAGTCTGTCATGAATCCTGGATGGGTATCGGTCTCTAGCTCCATGCCATGAAATGGTTTTGTACCACGAAACAAAATTCCATCAGGCCTCACCTCATAAGTGCCGCCAATCTTTCGCACAGCATTTAAAAAAGTGATCATGTGTGTTTGCTCAGCTTCTCTGATAAAAATCTCGCCACCGGTCCCAAGGGCCATACAAGCAAACGACGCAGCTTCCATTCTGTCGGGCATGACTCGAGCCTGCACACCGTGCAACTTTTCTACGCCGATTATTTCAATGTGCCTTCCCGTATTCACCTGAATAATCGCTCCCATGTTCTGAAGCATCATAATTAGCTCTTTCACCTCTGGCTCTCCGGCAGCATTTCGAATTGTTGTTCGGCCATTGGCAAGCACTCCAGCCAAGATAGCGGTCTCAGTTGCTCCCACAGATGGATAATCAAGTTCAATCACAGCTCCCTGTAAACGTCCTGTGACATGTGCATGATATCCGTCATCGATATTCTCAACCTGTGCACCCATCTGTTTAAGAATCTCAATATGAAAGTTCACGGGCCGAGGTCCGAGTGGACATCCCCCTGGGCCAGGAACAAACGCTTCTCCTGCTCGATGTAAAAGTGGAGCAAGAGCAAGAATTGAAATTCTGTTCTTACGCGTAAGTTTACTCACGGCCGTTGTTGTCACATCCTGTGTTTGAGTGACGAGAATGTTTTGATCCTGCCAACTAGTTTTAGCCCCAACGGTTTCAATAATCTCTAGCGTAATTTCTGTTTCCCTTTGACGTGGCACATTAGACAAAACTACCTGCTCATCGGTGAGCAGGCTTGCGATCATCATCTTGGACGCGGCGTTCTTAGCGCCAGAAACAGTGATTTCCCCGTGAAGTGGGGTACCACCCATAACTTTAAATACATCAGGCATAGCGCCGTAAGGATACCCCTCTCATCTGTGAGGTCAACCTTTTTCGGTTGACAATAACGGTTTTTTCCTCTATGTTTCACGGTCGACATCCAGCTTAAGCAAAGGAGGAAACCATGTTGACTACCATTGATCGTGCTATTGGATGCATGCTTGGCGGGGCTGGAGGTGATTCCTTGGGTGCCGCCGTCGAATTCATTAGCCATGCAGAGATCCTCAAACGATATGGACCAAACGGAGTCCAGGATCTACAACCTGCATTCCGACTGCCGCCAGGTGTCATCACCGATGATACTCAGCAGGCACACGCCGTTGCCGAAGGATTGATCCTCTCAGCTCTGGATGGGAATTCTACCGAATCCATTCGCGGACGAGTCTGGAACGAACTCAAGCGCTGGCATCTGACTCAGTCAGACCCACGGGAGAACCGATCTCCTGGTGGCACGTCTATGGGCTCACTGAGCGGACAGCGCAGTGGAACCCTCAAGGATCCACTGAACAACTCAGACAGCTGTGGATCCGTTATGCGTGTACACCCCGTCGGCATCGCCTTCGCGGGAAAACCAGACGAGGCATTCCGAATCGGCATGGAAGTCAGTGTCTTGACGCACGGAGGGTCCGAAGCTGTCACAGCCGGCGGGGCCATGGCCGCTCTGATCAGCTCCCTGTGTGATGGCTCGACTCTCGATGAGGGCCTGGCTGTCATGAGGCTCTTGATCAACAGGATCGGAAGAAGCACTCTTCCAATCACAACATCTGTACTGGATCTCCCTGTTGGCGCAAACGAACGTCGCAACATGGACAATATAGGCAGCGGTTGGGATGCGGACGACGCATTGGCAATGGGCATCTACGCAGCAAGGTGCTTCCCCACGGACTACCTGGAAGGAGTCCGCTTCGCCGTCAACCACTCAGGTGACAGTGACTCGACCGGCTCGATGGCTGGCGCCATCCTCGGGGCCACACTCGGTCCAGGTGCCGTCCCACGTCAATGGCGAGACTGTCTGGAAGGACGAGCAACGCTTACACGTGTTGCACGGGCACTTGTCCCGTAAACAAAAACCCGGTAGGTCTCCCTACCGGTATTTAATTACCATTGTCCCTCGTACATATCTAGCTCACCGTCCATGTCCATCCAATACATATCCTCAACATCTAAATCTCCATCTTCTTCCTCATGACCCCCATAGTCTTGCCAAGTTGAAGATGCTTGCTCAATTTCTTCACCAGGGAATAGATAGGAGAGGTACTCAACAATCTTCTCATGAACACTCAATTCACCTTCTTCTTTCTGGTTTTCTTCGGCAAGAATCTCAAGAACTCCAGCCCAAATCCCTGGTAATTCTAAAGAAGTCACGAACTGTGGCAACTTCAAGAGAATATTTGAATCCTGAAAAAAGATAGAGGCTGGGCCATGATAACCAGGTTGGCTTATCGAAACATACCCAAAACTATCTGAATAATACGCTTTTAAACTCAGATCAATTTGAAACTCTTTCTCCAAAACGGGTATCGTAGTAATAAGGTCCCTTAAAGCATCTTGTGCTTCTTGAGTCACTCTTTTATTTGCAACGATCGTGCGTATATCAGGAATTAGGCCATTAACCTGATCTTGCGTCACCCCGAATGGAAGTTCAATGGCAATCTCCTCAGTCTCCCAAGAGTCCAACCTAAGCTCATACCTTTTAGTGGCAGCATTCCACTCAATACTCGTCATGACATGACCAATATCTTCATAAAATAACGTTTTTCCATACTTATGCTCCATGGATAAAGCCACGGCATCCGGAACCTCTAAACCATCCTTCCAAGTAGAGGATGGGTGTGTATCATCAGACGTGTCATTGCCAGAGGCCGCTTTCTCACCAGACATTTCAAGTGAATTCTCTGGATCAAACTGCACCATCTCTCTCCACACAGCATGCTGAACGGTCCATGCCAACATTTGCTCTATAGGTGAACGGTCCTTTGATTGTGCATAATACTTTCCCATGTCTGTGGCACCAATTTTTTGAGCCCTATCTGTAAACTTTGGCAAAGTTTCCATCCATTCAACAACTCCATAATAATCCTTATCGAGATTGAAACGTCTTTCATCTTGACCTGTTTCTAACAAGCGAATTTGCTCATCTCCCTGCTCATACGAAAATCCTGGATCGAGCGACCTAAACACTCCAAAGGGCCCACTTCCAGAGTACCCACCATCTATACCGAACATCTCCTGCGTGACCCCCTCTTGTTTTAACCAGGCGCGCATGATTTCTTTTGCCTCTTGTCCCTTGTTCATGTTTGCCAACAAGGGGCGTGATACATTCACAAATACGGTGAGTCGGTTTTTTTCTCCCCCAGACATACCACCCCACCTCATGGCTTTTGCAGCTGGATACAGTGTCTGATACGTGTCTCTTCCAACATAGAACTCTCCTGGGTACTCACGGCCCTGTTGTTTAGCCTCTTTCGCCTCAGTGTTTACCCAACGTACATATTCTTTAAAAACAGGAACCCCCTTATCAACAACCTCTTTATACATTTTCCTCGCCTGGCGCTCAGCTGAAATTAATGTCTCAGCCATCTGCAAATAGTTTTCATCATCTACCCGAGCGTGATGAACCGCAGAGGCAACAAGAGACTCCATCATCTGCTTCTGCAAAGCATTTTCAAATGAGGGGATGGTTCTTGATCGATCGAGCGTTTGATGATGTAACGAAAATGATTCAGATGATGGTGGTAAACGTGAATTGTCACGTACACCTTCTAACTTCCCCTTCAACTTCTCCACCTCATCAGAATCTCCTTCTTGGAGTCCCCAAACCTGTGCCATTAAATCTAACGCCTTTCTTACTTTGATTAATTTTTCTGGTGGTATCGGCCCAAGTCCAATCACGGATTCAAGTAATTCAGTGGAATCATCTACTGCACCTTCTTTTAAAGACGCATAGAGTTGTAGCAGATCTCCTTTTTTGGGGGATCGTGCCAATCTTGCATATTCTTTCAACTCAGAAGGGAGCTCATAATCTGAATCATCATGATCATCTGTAAATTTGTAGTACTTGTTATCATCGAGTGAATACCAAGCTGGATCAAATTCAAGGGAAGGCATCTCAAGTACCACTCCCACAGACACATCTACCCCATCTTGCTCCGGCATCTCCAGCGGCCTATTCTGAGCCAACCTCTCCGCAACCATCGCAGCGATTTTTTGTTTTGACAATTCTGCGGCAACTTTATAATCAACAAAAAACTCCTCTAAAATAGCCCCACGGAACTCATCTTGTTCATCCCATTCCCCCCCTCGTTCCATAATAAAAAGCCGCACATTTTCGGCCCCGATACGATCCGCCTGCTCAAGAAAACGGAGTGCTGTAGCGGGGGAGAATTGCCCAACAACTTTTTCAAACCAAGAAAAACCTTCCGCACCATTCTTATAGAGTTCTGCAACCATTAGTTTTAACTCAAGAACTTTTGAAAGAATATAACTTGGATGCGCATCACCCACTATCTCATCGACAAGTTGATTCAACACACCAGTATCAGGAATCATTGATTCTAGTTCAATGAAGCGATCCTTCAAAAGACCCTTCCCGTGTGAAGTTAGGTGTTCTTTGACAACATCTTCAAATCGATCAAATAGTGTTGAATTATTTTTTGATTCGACACCAAGGGTCTCAGCATCTGAAATGTTTTCGTGTGTCTCACCAATTGACTCCTGCCCACTGGTTTCACGGCGACTATGTGATTCTCCAAATCTATCCATATAATTATGTCATTAATCTTCCAACACTATAAATAGTGGTCATGGATAAAAATACTGGGACGATCCAGTCGGTCCAGTTTAAGAACCATCGTTCCCCACTATAGAGATACCGGAATACTACCAACTCGTAGAACAATAAAAAGGTAAGAGAGGTAACCACCACCCAAAAGACTGAAACTCCATCTGAAAAATACCGAAAATAGACGGCGAAAAGTGTGCTGAATGTTCCCACCACAACCGCGTAGTGCGTAAGCACATACGTCGAACGTGCAAGTTTATGAGACAAATTCACAAATGACTCGATGAGTATCCAGGCCAAGAAGGTATGTAAGGCTATAAGGATGACGGTGCTAAATAACATATGTATCAATGGTACACGAGCTCGTCATGTAGAAAAAGACCACATTGTGCGCTACATACGGAAACGTATTTCCTGACCAGTGCGCGAGAACTCAAGGTACCAGAAGGACCTCTCTCCAACTTTGACACCCTTTTTTCAGATCCTATAATCCTTGACGGTAGAGTCCAATTCAACTAATCTCATTTCTTCGTCTACGGCAACGTTAGGCGTAGAGAAAGGAGGTGCACGTGAAACTGCAAGGCAGATCCAGTCGTGGATACCGCTACATCCAGTGTCTCACCATCGAACCCAGGCTTACAGCAGAGTTCGAACAAATCCCCGGATACAAGGGGCAGCGTCGTAATGGTGTACTCCACTCGCTTGGCCGTGAAATGGACATCGACATCATTCCCTCTAGCCATGCATGGAGAATGATCAAGGATGACGATCGTCTCATCCCCTCCACGTGGCGCAAATGGCTTGAAGACAAGGGAATCCAACCCGGCTCAGTTGAATGTCTGACGACGGCACTCACGAGAATGACGCTCAGTGTGGGCCCCATGAAGCGTGGTGGATACCTGGCCACGATGAACAGCGTTGTGGCATCACTTACGGACATCTTCGGCAAAGACCTCGACAGGACACTCAGCGTTCTACACATCGTAGAGACGTTTGGTCTGAGGTTCACAAGTACAAGGAACCTTCAAAGCTTCGTGAACCGTCTTAGTGACCTGAGCAAAAACAAGCTTGACGTCATCGAGACATCGGACAGTAATTACGGACCGCAGGCGAAGCGCCTAATCGCCGTAACGGCCATGCTGGCCTTGACCAAAGACCGGCGGATCATTCTCAGTGAAAATCCTCCTGTCCTTCCAGACCCGCAGGACCTTGACGCACTGCTACTTGCCATTGAGTTCTTTCTCTCGTTCCCTGAGATTCGCGACGTCTGCGATAGGGTCATGTTCTACGAAGAGATCTACGGTCCACTTCGGTTGTGGGAGCTGTTCACAGCAGCGCGACTGAGTGGATTCAGAAGGGTCGACTTGCGCAAAGTCATCGAGGAACTCTCGTTCACGGGTGGACTCATGGCCCTTCTCATGATCGAGCGCGGAGATCTCACGCAAGAGAGTTTGACGCTCTGCCTGCAGGAACCAGATCTCCTCCGTTATACCTTTAACGACCAGGCTCTACTACGACACCTTGTTGATCAATGGGAGCAAGTCGGACGTCCCTGCCTGCTCAGGGAGTTTTGGGACATTGGTGGCTCTGCTGCTGACTGGAACAATCACCTGACCGCGAAAGCAGCCCTAGAGGCCCTGAAAACGGAAACGGTTTTGCCACGTCTGCAAGCAATCCCATCAGGCGATGCAAACACGTCCCCACCCACTCGTCCTGTCGAACAAAAACCAACCGGAAACAAACGCCATCACCCCAACTTCAAAGATGATGGCGAGCAAGCATCTGCAGATTTTGATGCACTCTGCTCCGAGCTCAACGTTTGCGCGTCCTTCCCGGACCTGGACGGAGATCTCGTGAGCGCAGTACTTGTCTACGGGCTCCTGCAAACTGGAGAGCGTTTGGCAACGGCAGACTCCCTGCCATCGCGAGATGACAAGAAGGTGTGGCGACAGGTGAAAGATCACGTGTCACTTACCAGCCGAAGGCAGCTGGTCAAAGCCATGCGATCACTGGTGGATGCCCACCTGATCAGCTACACGGGCGGCAACTACCAACTCGCCCGCAAAAATCCACGGTTCCCCAAGGCCAACACCCTGCTCTCGCAGCTCTGGGGCCTGGTGGCAAAGTACTCGACATGAGACTCATACGGAGTCTCATTTTTCTTTATATTCCTTGACGTGAACCCTAAAATTACCTACGCTCCCATGTCACCCTTTTTCCGGAGGATTCATGGGAGGCAGACAAAACCTAGTGCTCTTTCCGGGCTCTTGGGGAAACAGAAACGAGAAGTATGTCCGTTGGTGGTTCCGCCACGTGATCAGTCACTTCGTGGACTGGAACATCATCCTGATCTCTTACCGTAGCCACTCTCTCAAGGACTACGTCAGCGATGCTGAAGCAAAGCTCCGAGACGTTCCAGACGGGGCCTTCGCGATCTGCTACAGCGCTGGAGCCCAGACAGCTCGGGGTGTTGCGACTCTGCGTCCAAACCTCTTCAAGAAGGTAGTACTCATCAGCGGCCTAGAACGTTGCGGGATCCGAATACTGGTCCTCCTACATTCGCTCCCCATCGCCTTCAAGCCCCTCTGGAGAGTCCTGCGCGGCCACGACCTGATACTGGACACACCAACTCAGCTCGACGCGCTGATGCTCAATGGAACGTCTGAAGACGGTGACTCGTCCTTCAAGCGGCAGCTCATGGGAGCCATGCATGGAGAACCCTGCAAGGCCGTGAAGCAGCTTGCTCTTCCACCACTTCGACTCTGGCAAAAGCCTTTCCCTTGCCCAGTGATGGCGATCGTGCCAGAGAACGACTTCTTCGTCTCTGCTGCCACCTACCCTGGCGAGGACGTTCAGACCGTGCGCACCGCCGGTGACCACAGCTTGATCTGCACAGAGAACTTCCAGAGAGTTCGCCCAACACTCGACCGCATCATGACTTGGCTGGACCAGTCATGACCCCCCACCTACGACGGTGGGGATTTTTTGTACAAAAAAACCGCCCAACGCGGGCGGTTTTATTCTCTAGGACTATTTCTGTAACAATTTTGCCAACATCGGTGGAGCCAATAGAGTCGTGATAACAACCATAACCACAATCACAGAAAATAGGTCATCTGAAAGCACCCCTAAATTCTGACCGATCGCAGCAAAGATGAGTCCAACCTCTCCACGTGGCACCATGCCAATCCCTACGATCCTCTTGTTTACGTTACCAGCTACATACCCAGCTACATACTTACCAATAATCGCCACCAGGGTGATCCCTAAAGCGACACCAAGAATTTGTGTATTAAACAAACTCTCCATAGACACTTTCATACCTGTAACCACAAAGAAGATCGGAACGAGAAAGTACGAAAGCGGCTCAATCAGATCCTCAATATGTCTGTGAGCGTGAGGCTCAAGGATTTCTTCAAGGTCATCCTTAAAACTTCCATTATGTTTTTTTGCAAGCTTACGGATATCATGGACCATCTTAGGTGCCTTAAAGTACCTAAAGTGGACTGGATCAAGAACAAGTCCTGCGGCAAAAGCACCAATAATAGGTGCCAGGCCAATAAGGCCAGCGACATACGCAAAGATAAGACAAATGGACACAGCCAACGTAAACTTCATGCCTACGCCTGTATGAATTTTTGAAAATGCCTTTCCTACATAAGGTGCCCCAAGGTGACCGAGAACAATGGATAACACGAGGAACAAAAAGGCCTTAGCTACAATCAAGCTCACAACCCCTGCTGAAACCGCTCCAACAGTTGCAATCGCACTCACCACAGCAAGGATGATCAAACCAAACACATCATCAAAGACGGCAGCACCAAGAACAATCTGAGCTTCTTTTGTCTGCAACTTTCCAAGATCCTTAAACACTCGAGCCGTGATACCAACGGACGTTGCGGTCAATGCGGCTCCCAAGAACAGGTAAGCGGTTGCTTCTAGACCCGGCATGAGCCATGGTCCAACAACATATGTTCCCAAGACAAACGGCACCACAACCCCAACGATAGCCACAAGCAGGGCTCGTAGACCCACCTTTTTCATCTCAGCGATATTGGACTCAAGACCAATTTGAAACAGGAGAATAATCACCCCGAGCTCTGAAAGAAAGGCAATGATCTCATCGCTCTTAATAGGTTCAAAAATGTCGATACCAAATAAGAACAAGTTTCCGAGAATCACACCCATGACGAGCTCACCAAGAACCGCAGGCTGCCCCCAACGCTCAACAAGTGAGGCAAGTTTTGCCGCAATTAATATGAGGGCGATCCAAAGCAACGTAATACTTGCCCCATGACCCTCCACAGCCCCTCCCCCTCCAGAAGCAGTAACGGTATTTGCAGCCAACACAACCAAAGCGGAGAAAGAAATTACATGAAACCGTTTTGTGCGCCACAACATCTTTGCGTGATCCATAATCATATCTACAAGGGTGGTTAATCTTAAAACCACGCAACTATAGACGAGAAAAATGAACTTGTTAAGGGTTTAAAAAGTTCCCATGTGTATATCTCAATAAAAATACCCAGCTTAAGCTAGATATTTTTCCTGAATAATCTTTAACCGATATTGTGCTTGGCTGTGTGGTAAAAACCATTTGCCGCTAATAACCCAAGGATAACTACGGCCGCCCAAGATGCCCAGATGGGAATTAACCAGCCGTTTAAGACGAGCTCCCAACCAAGCCATGCTCGAGTACCGTGTAGCCCAGCCACAAGAAGAAAGATTAAACCTGTTACCTTATAATAATCACCGTGTGACATAAGTCTTATTTAGATCTTAAAATTAAACGTGTAAATTTACTGGCACATACCGGGCACTTGGACAGATAGGCAAATAGCCACTCGCTCACAGGGGCAAACCCAGGAACAAATCGATACAGTGTCTTGAGCCATCGCCAACGCTTTGAAAAAGACAACATCTCAAACACGCCACGCGAGCCCAAAAAAATCGTTCCAGCGTCGTCGATATACTTCGGCGATGTTTTTGAATCCGTTGGGCCAAGCGGTTTAAACGCAACGAACTCCCCCACCCTAGCCTCACACCACCGAGCCCAGCTCCGACAGTAAGGACATTGGTCATTATAGTAAAAGACTCTCATGAATCCAGTGTAACAAAAAAACCCGCCGATGACTCGACGAGTGCGTTGGAACCGATCAGGCTCCTGTGTTGCTGACCACGCGCAAGGACAGTCCGTCTTTGCCGCTCATGGTGTCGTGCATGCGCTGCCACATCGCGTGTAGGAAGTTGGCTGCGCCGTCTGCTCCAGGATTCTCCTCTTCCCAGACATGGACACTGCCATGAAGACCAACGAAGGCCCTGCCATCCCAGAGAGTGCGTCCCCCTTCCATGCCAGCCCAGTCCAGACACACCACCTTCACGCGGTAATCTGGAAGCTCGCTACACAGGGCATTGAAGCCAGCTGTCCTTGGGTTGGCCAAATGGGGATCGAAGTCGCTTCGCTGTCCTCTGAGCGACCGCTCCAGGTAATCGTAACGCGTTCCCTCTGCGTAGATCACCACTGACGCCCCGATGAGCTTGGCACGCCTGGCCATCTCGCAGATGCGCTCAATGTCCCCTTCAGGATCCTGACCGCCACGCTTGACCAGCGCGTACCCGGCCGTCGCCATGGATCGCCCCATTCCTGGAGCTCGCGCCATAGCTTCCTTGATCACCCAAAAGCTGTCGTGAACAAATTGAGCGTCAATCACCATTTGGCCAAGGAAGTGATCCAGGACACATCGGTGGTTGAGTAGGTAAATGTACGGCCCACCAGTTGTCTGGGGCGGACCCAGAAACTTCGGCGTCATCTCCATGCCCATGATGGCCTTGATCAGCCACCAGTACCGTCTGGCCCAGACAGCCTGCCACCGACGTTCGGTGTGACTTCGGACGTCTTCATCTGCACGTTTGAGTGCATTCAGCATTCTGCGACAGAGCAGTTCGGGGATCGACACGATCAGCATTCCGATCGCAAAGATCACGACCGTCATGATTCCCAGAAACTTCTTGAACATAGCACTACCTCCCGTTGAGCATGTCGAGAGAGGTTAGCAGAGATACTCCAAACAGAAAAGGCCTCACTTAAGGGCCTTTCCTACGAAGTAAATGGTTGAGGATATGAGGAACACTGGCACGACCCAATCAAGATAGGTGAGAAACCACAGGTCACCCACATAAAGATATTTGAAATAGACGATCTCGAAAAAGAAGATGCTTAGCATGGCTACTCCCATGACAGAAAACGGACTTTCTTTTTGGTGACCCTTAAAATAATTTGCAAACGCCACCCCGAAGAGCAGAACGCTTATGGCATAGTACACCGCCAGAAAAAGAAACCTTGGCAGTGAGCTGGCGGGACCTAGCGCGGCAAGAGTAATCAACCACGGAATAAACGTGGTGATGACGATAACGGCGATATAGATAAATTGTGCACGCATATTATGAAAGGAATTTTTGAACCTGACGACTGAGTGGCCATTTTGTCACAATCCTAGAGGACAAATGTCCACCACGCTTTAACACCTTACCCTTACAACCGGTTCGTTTGAGCAATTCTAGTGTCGGACCTATGTGAACCACTCTATCATCCTGAGCATGGACTATGAAGAGCTTGTGTGGATCAAGCTGATCTATGTGTGCGGCCGGTTGAAAAAATTCCCCGCGACTAAGACGACCCCAATCCTCATCTCTAAATGTTATAGCTCCCCCGTATCCCTGCCTTATCACATTCGCAAACCAGTCCATTGGCTCATCCTCACTTTCATCAGTCCAATCGATTACAGGCGCCAGAGCCACAACTTTTTGTACTCGATCATCAAGCGACGCCATCAGCGCAACAGCCCCACCAAAGCTTGCACCCACTACGGCCACAAAATCAGGCTCAACTTGAAAATCTTCCTCACTCCAAATAGTTCTGAACCCCCCTGGTAAAGAATCGATCAGGTCCAGCACGTCTTGTGTGGGATCGTGATCGAGAAAATTTCCAAGGCTCTCCCAAGTCCCGCGATATCTCAAGTTGAAACACCAGTAACCTTTTTTTGAGAACCATCGCACCACCTGTGCCTTTCCAGGAACAGATGGCAGACCATCACACAAAATAACCACACGATTTGATGGTCTGACCGGCGGGAGAAACTCCGCGATTATTTCGTTTGCGAACAAAGATCTTTTTAGATGCATATTATTTTCGCTCGTAGCGACCCATTAATTCCGCCCGCTCGATCACATGCCCCTCCATGGCACCAAGCAAGTCTTCTTTTGTAGAAGCTACAGGTAACTCAAGCATCGAGTCCAAGGCATACAGATAGAAAAAGTATCTATGTTCTCGATCTGGAGGGCAGGGCCCACCATACTTGTTCACCTCACGTGTTGAAAGACCCACAACCCCAGGGGATTCCTCTGCTTCTTCAATTCCCAATCTGTCTGGAGAAATGTTCCAAACCACCCAATGGTTCCACATGCCATCCTCTCTGATATAGGCGGGTATATCTGGATCTTCGATAATTAGAGCCAATGAAACCGCACCCTCCGGGACGTCTTTAAACACCAGCGGTGGACTTACATTGTCACCGTCACAGGTGTAGAGCGATGGAATGAGCGACTGGTGATTAAACACGGGGGATGAAATGCACATAAACTTTCTGCAATATTGGTTCCACTGCTTCTGCGTAAGTTCTGTTAAAGCAATGGTCACTTTTGCCTCTAGTTCCCTCCCTTCACTAACAGCCACCGCTATGGCCGTCGATCTGTGGGTACACTCAAGAATCATTATCTCCTCACCGAATCTTACTCCCACGAGTTGAATGTCTCTCGGGAAGTCTTCTAAAATAGACTCGATCTTCTCATGAGTCTGACCACCAAGAAAGCCTGGATAGACGGCTATGTCCTTAAACCGAGAATGCTCCCGATCTGAAAAAAATGTTCTCCACCCGGGGAATGTCCCCACAAACATGTCGGGCACATCGACGAGAAACTCATCAGCCGCATACAAAGTCCATGACCAGGTTTCAGGATGATGTTTATTCACGGACGCACCGCGCCAGCTCTCCCAATTATCATGTCCCTTTTCTTGATAGTGATCTCGCCAGACTTCTTCTTCGTCTGCGCGCCATCGCCGCCAGATCTCTTCCCAAGAAATAGAGCTAATCCTTTCCAATTTCATACCTCAAAAGTATAGCGTCTTTCTTTTGACTTGACATCCACCATAGTTTGTGTACAATACACACCAATATGATTAAGCATCACTCATCACCACAGAATATTAAAGCCGCGGTTGATACGTGCATTCTTTCTATTCAAGATGATGAACTTCATGTCTTGCTCATTCAAATGAAGAAGCAACCGTTTGAGGGGCAATGGGCATTACCTGGTGGGCTTCTTGAAGAAGAAGAGACCAGCGAACAGGCTGCGAGCAGAATCTTGAAAGAATCGACCGGACTCACTCAGGTATACCTTGAGCAACTTATGACGTTTGATGAACCAGACCGCGACCCAGCAGGACGAGTCATTTCTATTGCCCATGTCGCTCTTGTTCCAGATGAACATGCCTCACTAAAGACCAGTGAAAAATACCTGGACGTTAAGTGGTGGCCTGTGAGCAAGCTCCCTCCCCTGGCTTACGATCACAAGACGATCGTGCAGACCACATTGGAGCGCGTAAAAACAAAAATCCAATACACCAACATCGCCTGGAGTCTGCTTGCAAAAGAATTCACTCTCACAGAGCTCCAACGTGTATACGAGATCGTCATGGATCAAGATCTTGATAAAAGAAACTTCAGAAAACGAATTAATGAACTCCACCTGATCCAGGCCACCGGTCATAAACGATCCGGCCAAGCCCATAGGCCAGCAGCCCTCTATCGATTCAAAGAAAGAAAACTTGTCTACGTACAAGTTGTATAAAATAGGCGGGGATCATTCCCCGCCTAAACACTACCAAGACTTAGTGTAGTATCTACATCATCATACCCTAAGGTGCGGGATGACCCTCTCTCCCCGCACCCCAGCGTACGATGCTGGAAAGAGAGAGCGGCTCGGGTTTAGACCTTTTGAGCCTAGACCCGAGCGCGCTCCCGACAAAATGATAAAAACTTAACTCATAGCAATTACGTGCATGTGTCGTACCCACGGAGGTTTACACGTAAAAAAATTCATTTCATATCCATCCATAAATCATTGACAAAACCGTCAAAATTAACTATTCTCTCGCCTTGTTGAGAGATGTGGCCACAGACGTAATTTCACTAAAAATAGTGTGATTACGCTTGCGACCGCCGCAAGTACTTTCACCCAGGAGTCTTGAATGCCCACCGCCCTTTCCGTTACCCCAGACCATCTCTTGGTCAAAGGACCAGTAGACATCACCCCCGGCCAGGACATCTGGCTGAGTGTCGACGACACGGGCGCCTTTGGTCTCGATGGCACCCTGCCAGTGGAAGGGTCTCTCGAGGCAGCCTTGAACAGCCTCAACGTCATGACCCTCATGGAACGCGAGAACTGCCTGGCCGTGTGCGACGCGCATGTCCCAGGCAGTGCTCACGGTCACGATGCCTACACCGAAGTGGCGGGCGTCATCCCCAACCACACCCTCCTCACCGAGGAGTTGATCCAAGGCTGGATGCGCATCGGTGAGCAACACATCCTGCAGCCCTACGCGCAGTTCTCCTTGGGAAGCCTACTCCATCACGCGCGCCTGACGCGGATGTTCACCGGAAGCGATCAGGTCATCTGGGCGCAGCATGCCTTGATCGGTACCTTCGAGACCCTCTTCATCACCCCGATCTTCCCGAGACTGTTCTCCAACATCTTCTACAAGGGAACGCACCCCCTCCACTACTCCCACAGCGGAATCTGGGATGCGGTGGGCAACCCGGTCGGTGTGATGGAGTGCATCGCCGCGCGACCCCAGATGGTTCGCCGGGTCTTCCTCGGTGGCAACGCCCTGGAAGTCTGCATCATGCTGACCGCTCTGAACCTCTCGCGCTTCGGCATCGAGGTGTACATGGTCATGGACTCCATCGGCTTCCTGGCGTTCATCTCTCAGGAAGATCGTCTGGCCATCTTCGCTAGGCTGCAGGCCGCCGGCGTCAAGTTCTCCCACACCAGCCAGTTCGTCGTGGGCTGAGCACGAACACACCCACACAATCTCGGGGACGGGTCGTCGAGCACCCCTCGACACCCTCCCCTTTTCTAAACCTGAGCTCAAATCGCTTGAGACCAGATTTTACTCCAGGAGCAATCGTTCATGGAGACTCACTCATTCCCTTGGAGGAGATCATGAAGAAACCCGAAGGACGTACATTCTTCTTGGGAGGGAGTTTCAACCCCCCGGGACGTCATCACGAGAGCATCGCGGACATCATTCTGGACCACATGACTTCAGCTGACCGTCTGTTGATCATCCCTTGTGGAGGTCGACCGGACAAGGAAAGCACACAGGACGTCAGTCCTTTGCATCGCGCCAACCTGTGCCGCATCGCCTTTGAGGCTCGCGACTCGCGCATCACCCTGGATCTCAGCGATCTTGAGCGTGACGAGTACGAACGGTCCGCTTGTGTACTCGATCGACTCACGAGTCAGGGGCATGATGTCTGGCTGGTGGTCGGTGGTGATCTCATCGTTGGTGGCGCTGACCAGGAAAGTGAGATCCAGAAGAACTGGCACCAAGGTCAGAGGCTCTGGGCCCACGCCAAGTTCCTCGTGATTCCACGAGCAGGTGTCCACTTCGACAAAGCGGATCTTCCACCGAACTCTGAGCTCCTCGACAACTGGCTCTCACGTGGAGCTTCCAGCAGGGCGATTCGCGAGAACGCGGCCCTATACGAAGAGTTCGAGCACCTCGTCTCTCCGGGCGTCGCGGCCTACATGTGCATGTACGGCCTGTACACCAGCCGCGTCGCCCTGGGTCCGGTCCGCGCCACGCTGAAGGGCCGAGCGCAAGTCATGGTGGCTTGCAGCACAGATCCTGAACGCAGCGATCGGGAAACAGCCCTTGGCCTCATGATGGACCGAGTGAACGGCCTGAGCGATCGTCTCCTCACCCACAAGATCGTCATCGGTGGGGATGGATACTTTCTGGACTGTGTCCAAGAAAACCCTGGTGACCCTCGCCCGTCCATCGGACTCAACGCTGGCACCGTAGGTTTCCTTCTCAACGGCGGAACCATTACGGAGCTGGAAGCGCGTCTGAAACGCGGAGTGGTGCACCTGTACCAGCAACCGCTGCTGGAAGTCTCGGCTATAGACTCCAATGGTCGGCAGATCAAGGAGCTCGCCTTCAACGAGGCTTTCATCCGCGCCGTCAGCAATGGCACATCCGTACAGAGCGGAGCCATGCGGGTGTACCTCAACGGAAACCTCGTCTTCGATCGCCTCTCCGGCGACGGCCTCATGCTCGCCACAGCAGCGGGTTCCACAGGATGGGCTCGCTCTCACGGTGGCATGCCCCTGACGGCCGGTACCCCAGAGATGATCCTCGTAGGCGCAGGAACCACCTACCGCGGTCAACGATGGAACTTCGCCCGCTTGAGCGCAGAGGACGAAGTCACCGTCGACATCGAGACGACCCGCAAGCGACCGATGCAGCTCCTGCTCAACGGTCGTGTCCGCATGGAGGACGTGATCCGCGTCTCCATGCGCCTCTCGCGCACCCACGCGGCGACCCTCGGGTTCTTCCCAGAGACCAACCTCGCTGCCAAGATCCGTGGACTCTACTTCCCCACGTGATCCCTCTGTCGCCCGTCCTGGAGCTTCTCTCCTGGGCGGCGCGACCTATTTAAAAAAAGAAACCTGAGCTCGAGCAACTCGAGACCAGATTTCTCCCCACGACGATAAACGTCGTGAGGACCTGCACCTACTTGGAGGACAGACATGTCAGCACCCTTTGGCAACCTGATCGATGAGATTCTCGACGGCCCATTGGTCGGCGGAATGCTCGACGACGACTTCTACACCTTCACCATGGGACGTGTGATCCACACAGAGTTCCCGGACGTGGAGGTCAGGTACGGCCTGACCAACAGGACGGCAGACGTTCGCCTGGCGGATGAGATCGATGTCGACGACCTCGGTGATGAGCTCGACAAGCTCCAGGCCCAACGCTTCCAGCGCTCGGAGTTGCACTACATCAAGGGCACGGACGAGTACGGAGAACGCATGTTCTCCGCCTCGTACGTAGATCATCTCCGCGACCTACAGCGTCCGGGCTACCACCTGAGTGTTGTGGATGGGCAGTTCGATCTGACGTTTGGTGGGAACTGGGGTCGGGGCATGCACTGGGAAGTCCCTGCCCTGTCGCTCATCAACGGCATGCGCTCGCGCAACGCCCTGCGTGCCATGTCTCGCATGGATCGAGAAGCCACCATGGCTCAAGGTGTCAGCCGGCTTCACGAGAAGATCGCATTCCTTCGTAAGTACCACCCGTACCTGATGTTCTGCGACTTCGGTACACGTCGTCGCTTCCACCGTGCCTGGCAGCGGTACATCGATCAGCGAATGGCCGAAGAGCTCCCCGAGCAGTTCCTTGGCACCTCCAACGTGGAGGCAGCTATGAACTTCTCTCTGCTTCCCATGGGCACCAACGCCCACCAGCTCGTCATGGTCATGGCCGCACTGTGTATGGCCGCTGAGGATCCTGATGCCGCCCTGGCTGGCGTCCAGCGTCAGCTGCTCGATCTGTGGTGGAATTCCTTCGGTGAAGGTCTCTCCATCGCACTGACCGACACCTTCGGCACCGACGCCTTCCTCCGTGACTTCACGCAGGAGATGGCGCGCAACTGGAAGGGTACCCGTCAGGACTCGGGAGACCCCAAGGACTACTGCTTCAAGATGATCGCCTTCTACAAGGCACTCGGGATCGACCCTCGATCCAAGATGGTCATCTTCTCCGACGGCCTGGACCTCAAATTGATGTGCGAGCTGGCCAGCAAGTTCCTGAACCAGGTCAAGACCTCCTTTGGCTGGGGCACCAACCTCACCAACGACCTGGGTCTTCCGACCTGCTCGGTGGTGATCAAGCCCTGGTTCGCCAAAACCGGAACTGATGGCATCTGGTACCCCACCGGCAAGCTCACCGACAACATCGCCAAGGCGATCGGTGACCCGGAATTCATCGAACGCCTCAAGCGGGTGTTCGACTACGATGTGGACTACTTCCACGCCCAGAGGGTCTGAGTCCAACAACGCGGCGAGGCCTTGGTACCCACCAAGTACCCTCGCCCTATTTACCAAGTTGCCGATGCTCGGCGGCTTAGCAGATAGAGTATCTAAGGAGGTGACCATGTCAGAACCCTCAGCCCCCTCACATGAGGCCACCTTCCACGACGGCTTCTGCCAAGTGGAATCCTGGTTGGACAGCGGCGGAAACACTCGAGAAGTGGTCCGCGTGACCGACTCTGTCAGCTGCCTGCTGATTGATCTGGAAGGAGACCGCGTTCTCCTCATCTCACAGATGCACCTGACGCAAATGCGCGATGACAACCCCACGGGTGTCGAAATCGAAACGGTCGCCGGGCGCTTTGATGTCGACCTCGGCCCCAAGGCTTTGGCGGTAAAGGAAGCTTCGGAAGAAGCTGGTGCGGCCATGACGGAAGACGCAGTCGTCGTCCTCAATGGTGGGCGCTCCATGAGCCTGTCCGCTGGCATCCTCACCGAGCGCGCCTTCCTGAGCGTGGCAAGGATCGACACAGCAAAGGTGACTGGCCCTGACACCGGCCTTGGCAATCCCAATGAAGGTGAGGACATCAGCCGTCTGTGGATGCCCATCAGCGTGTTCTGCGATCCAACCACCATCCACGACGGCGTGCGCACCTTCGCCTTCGCCCAGTGGCTGCGAGCCGAACGCTTGAAGCAGCAGCTGGCCGAAGCAAAGCGTCCGCAGGCCGCGTCGGCCGGAGATCGCAACTCCAACAAGTCCTACGAAATGACCTGACCCTCAGGTCCCCACCCGCTCGTGGTACGCACGAGCTTTTACGCGAGAGCTCGATCAAATCTCTGATCATGCCCTCACGTTTAACTGGACCTAAGGAGACGCCATGACCCAACGAGTACAGACCGCTCGCGGTCGTTCAAGCAGCTTCGGCTTTGCTCGTGTAGCAACAGCCACGTTCTGGACAAAGCCCAAGGGCGTTGCCATCAACCTCAAGCGCCATCTGGAAATGGCCTTGCGGGCTGACGCCGAGAAGATCCAGCTCATGGCTTTTCCTGAGCTGGGCCTCTCTGGCTACGGCTGCCGCAATGCCTTCCGTCAGCGCGGTCTACAGATCGCCTGCCTGGAAGCGCTTGAGACTTTCTGCTTGAAAACCGCTGACATCGCAACGACGTTTGTCTTGGGACTCCCCCTCGCACTGGACGCTCTGTTCAACGTCGCGGCGGTTGTCTCTCAAGGACAGGTCATCGCGTTCATTCCCAAGAGCTACCTGGCTGGACGCAGCGAGTGGCAGGAGAACGAGTGGTTCTCCGCCGCGTGTGACCTGCAAGCCACCGAGGTCAAGCTCGAGTGGCAGGACACACCTGTTCCCATTGGGACGGACATTCTGATCCCGTTTGTCGACAGACGATATGAAGACGTGTTCACCATGGGGATCGAGATCTGCGAGGATGGATGGCAAACGCCAAGTCCAGCAGATCGCCACGCTCACAACGGTGCCACCGTCATTGTGAATCTGTCCGCATCCAACTGGGTGCTGGGCAAGGATACGTGGCGAGAAGTGCTGTTCCCGGCGAACTCAGGTCGTCAAAAGAGCGTGTACATCTACGCTATCCAGGCAGGTGATTCCACCTCGTCGGTGGTGTGGGATGGACATTCGATGATCATCGAGGATGGTCGCATCCTGGCGTCCAGCAAGCGCTGGATGTTGCCTGGCCAAAGCGAGCTGTTGGTGAGCGACATCGACATTGGCAAGCTGATGCACGACCGAAACGCTGACGATGGCTGGAGGCAGGCGCAACGTGTCGCTCGCTTCCCCTACCGCTTCGTGACCACGGAAGTGCGCAGCTGGTTCCCTGACACCAAGGACTTCCGCCGTGAGCTCAAGCGCCTGCCGTTTGTCCCCAGTGACCCGACGGCCATGGAGAAGGTGGGTAGAGAGCTCTTCAACGGGCTCGGTCAAGGAGTCATCGGTCGCCTGTGGCACCTCAGCAAAGACGGAGAACCCGTCAAGACATTTATGGGACTCTCTGGAGGACTCGACTCTTGTCTTGCTGACCTGGTGACGGTGTACAGCTACGACCGCCTTGGGTGGTCTCGACAGTTCTTCACCAGCGTCCGGCTTCCAGGCCCTGCCTCAGGTGATGAGTCACAGGACGACTCGCTCACCCTGGCCCGAGCACTAGGTACGGGAATTCACACGGCTGACATCACCGAGTTGGCCACAGCAGCACTCAAGGCCGCTGGCCACGACCCGTGCTGGAAGTGCACGCAGTGCGAGAATGCCCAAGCCCGCGCCCGAACCTTCGTCCTCAAGACCCTGGGATTCAACCTGGGAACCGGGGACATGAGCGAAGCGGCCAAGGGGTGGTGCACGGAAGGCGGCGACCAGTCGTCGCACTTCCACGTCATCGCCAACATCCCCAAGACCTTGGTCCAGTACCTGGTCCAGTACTACATCGAGTACATGACCCATGAAGAGCCTCTCAAAGAGGTTCTCATGAGGATCGTCAACCGACGCATCTCACCAGAACTGGTGCAGGTGGCAGAGGGAGAAGAGATCCAGTCCTCTGAAGACAAGATGGGGCCCTACCCCGTCACGGACTTCTACATGCACGATATGATGCGAACGGGCGCCGAGCCCAGACGCATGGCCTTCCTGGCTGAGACAGCCTTTGGTCGCAAGGAGAAGGACGACGACGTCATCTACGACCGAGCGTTCCTTCTCAAGTGGATGCGCGACTGGTACATCAAGTTTGACTTCGCGCAGTTCAAGAGGAACGCCAGCCCGGACTCCGTGCTGGTGGCATCCCTGGGGCTCGGCGCCCACGACAAGTGGCGCTGGCCCAGCGACGGCGACCCTCAGGTCTTCGTCGACGAAGTGGACGCCATGATCGCCGAACTCGAGGCCACCTAGGCTTCCACCCACCCTTTAACGCGGGTGGGTTTTTATTTTAATCATTCTTCAAAGCATGCTTTTCAAGGTGGCACGCATCGGTCTTACCTACGGAAGATGCGTGACATTGAAAAGAGCAGGTACAAAAAATCTGAGCGTGTTGCTCAGATCATTCTAGAGTTCAATGAGTATCGTTACAGGCCCGTCGTTCACTAACTCCACATCCATCATAGCTGTGAAGCGCCCAGTTTCGACTGGAAGACCCAGACCTCTAATAGACTCGACTACTGCTTCATACATGGGTTCGGCTTTTTCTGGTCGAGCCGATTCTATAAAGCTTGGGCGATTGCCTTTACGCACATCTCCGTAGAGTGTGAACTGACTAACCATCAAAACGCTTCCACCGATATCTTCCACAGATCGCGACATCTTTCCTTCTTCATCTTCAAAAATTCTCAGCTTGGCGATCTTCCCAGCCATCTTTTCAATCATCTCGTCCGTGTCGTCTTGATGGATCCCAAGAAAAACCAAAAGCCCTTGATCGATCGAGCCTGTCACTTCCCCATCGACCGTAACAGACGCACGTTTTACTCGTTGAACAACAGCTTTCATATAGACACTAGTATAACAAAAAAACCCAAGCCAGGTGGCTTGGGTGCGTAATCAGCTCGCTCGGGGAGTGAGCTCGGAAACTTCTGTGCAGAAGTAGTGCTTGGACAGGCTGAAGGCGTCAGTGCCGTCAGCGGCAAATGGCCGAAGACCTCGGGCGAGGTAGTTGCCACGGTACTGCCTGGGGGACGTCAGGATGGTTCTTCCGAGAATCACCTCAGCACCCAACTCCAACAGTCGGGTGATTCGCTCGTCGAACAGACGGCTTCCCAGACGTTGTCCGCGATACACTTCTGAGACGGCGTGATCGAGAAAGATCCCAAGGGTCAGTGACTCACCGTACTGACTCTTCAGGTACTCCCCCAGACACATTTGTGTAGCCTCTGGACTGTCGATCGGAATGTGCAGACGCTCCACAGGAAATCGCTTGTCCGCGACCTGACGTCCGTCCGCGTCACGAAGGCATGTGTATGCCGTGAAGCCCACGATCTGTGATCTCTCAACGAGAACCAGCAGTTCGCCTCCGTACCCATCCGAATCCGTTGACGTAACGAACCTGAGGAGTTCCTGCCTTGCACTATCCAGCGACCAGTACGGCGTGACCAGTCGGCCATCCACCGTCCTCAGCTCTCCAGATTCGGCCAGGGCCCAAAGCCTGTTGGGCCAATTTGGATCATCCTCTCCAATACCAGCGAGCTCCAGAAGCTGTTGTGTCTCCGGGTAGATGCTGCCGTATTGATCGAAGGTGCCGAACTGTTGTTCGATGCAACCGTCGGCGTCACGAATCGCGAGCAGCTCTCTCCAGGTCCCGCACCAGAACTGTGTTGCGTATGCGAGCACCAGAGCGTCGACGATCTCTCGCTGACGCTTCCAACTGCCCTGAGTCAAAAGAACGGATTCCATGTCTGTCTCCTAGGTGAGAAGTTTCTTGAGTATCTGCAAGTACACAGATACTCCCTCGTCTAATCTATCGATACGAACATACTCGTTTGGCTTATGATTGACCCCCGGCTCGCCAATTCCAAAAGAACACAAACTTGCATCTGGAAAAACCGTCTTCAACATCGCCACATCCAGGTAACCGAAAGTCGATGGATCTAAGTAAGAAACACTTCCAATGGAATCGAAAACGGATTGCTCCAAAAGCTTCAATCTCTCACGAGGTGTAGAGAATCCATCAAGATCGAATATTCCTGTTAGGCTTGCGTCAAGATCAGCGTAGCGACCCAACTCAGACTTCCAGAAGCTTTCAATCTCTTTCCATGAGAGAGTCGGTGTCGTTCTAATTTCAATCTTCGCCTCTGTGAAATTCGGAAGGCGGTTACCCTCTTTTCCGAACACGAAACCTTCATCTGATTCGTTAACAATCAAACCACTTCGTAAATTCGCAATCTGTGCTGTAGCCTCCCCTTGCTCCAAATCAGAGTATTGCTTTAGCCATGTTTGAAATTTTTGAAAAACGGTCAAGTAAGGCAAAAGCGCCCCAGGTGTTTTTGGGTTTGCCGTGTGTCCCGACTCAGAACGAATCTGAATATCAAACTCAACCAACCCGCGGCAACCGCTTCCCAAAACCGAACCGTTGCCATCGATCGACAAGACGAACTCTGGTTGTATATTCTTAGCAAGCGAAGATGAAATAAAATACTTCATGCCTTTGAAACAATATTCCTCGTCAACGTAAAGCAAGATGGCAAGACCTTTTGTTTCACCGAAACGCTCAAGTGCTTTTAAAAACGCAGCAACGTTCCCCTTTGAATCACTTGATCCAAGACCGTAAATTCTTCCATCACTTTCAACAGGCAGCAGTGCCTCCCCGTCCCAACCCTGCTCTGGCACAACCGTATCAATCTGATCAACAACCAGAAGTTTTGTTGGAGAACTATCTCGTAAATAGACATTGAAACGATTCGGTTCCACTTCCTGAAGATCAATACTCAACCATGGAAGATTCTTTTCTACATAGGCGACCAAAAAATCAGACATTGGTTTTTCATAAAGTCTTCCATCATCAAAACTTTGAAGAGAGATGAGTTTTTTTGTTAGTTCACGAACATTCATATTTTTTCATTTCTAATAAAAAACACGCGCCGGAGACGCGTGTTTTTGAACAATTCAAATGACGCATCTCCTAGGAGTCGTCATGATGATGTGTTCGGTTAATCATAAGTTTATATCCATCCTTACCAGACTGGAGCCATTTGGAAATACGAGCCACCGTCCGTGAAGATAATCCTGTTTCCGTTTGAATCTTTGAATAGGGAATGCCCTCAGAAAGCATACGAGCCGCTTTCCAACGATTGGAGAACTCCTCAATCTCTTTTTCCGTGAGTAAATCTCTAAAGAATGCCTTTGATTCTTCAAGGGTTTGCAAACTTAATATGGCGAGAAAAAGACTCTCTGTATTTTTATCTTCAATACGCATGCCCACAAGATAACAGCTTACAATACTTTAGTCAAGTAAAGCGATATCCACAGATAGCTTAATAAAAAAGAGGTCCAGCGTTTGGACCTCGGACCGAGCGAAACTCGGTCAGCTGTACTTGTTCACCAGGCCGCGGAGCTGTGTGAGCACCGCGTTTGCCTGAGGGAAGCGCGGGTTTGGTTTGCCAAGCTGGTAGCTGCCTCCGGAGAAGGAAACCAGATGAGCAGATACGAGCTTCCCGAGAGCACCCTTGAACTCGCGACGTGATGTGCCACCGCCCAAGAATGTCTTGCACTGGCCCCAGAGCTTCTTCTCGTTGCGCTCGGGCAGACTTGCTAGTGAAGCCAGTCGCTCACCGTCGCGAAGCAAGCCGTGCACCAGGATGATGCGTGTGATGTCACCATCCATTCCAGGAAACTGCGTACAGACGTCGAGCTCGGAGCACAGGGCCTCGAAGTCCACTTCTGCAGGCTTGCCCGGAGCGTACCCGCGACTTCCGCGTTTTTGTGGGTTGGGAGCATTGGCAGCCTGACGCTCTTGTCGAAGACGAGCTTCTTCCTCGGCTTTCTGCCTTACCTGCTCTGCGCGGAGCATTCGGTCAGATTCCTTCTTGGCGACATGAGTCTCCCACGCATCCTGGGTTCCTCCGAGTGTGTGGAATTCGCCAAGCGAGCACAGACACGCCAGAGCTTCCCAGACCTTCACGGTCCTGATGTACTCGGGAGTATTGTCCAGAAGCTTCTGAAGTTCTGTGTTTGAGACAGTCGCCAAAAGTGCCAAACGCATGGTCCGCACACTGAGCTCACGATCCCTCAGAACTTGAACCAAACGAATGGCGCCCAGATCGATGACCCGCTTTTGTTCATCTGGATTGAGGTCCAGCTCACCAATGCGCTTGAAGCACCTCCACCCATCAGGGATAAGTTTCCCTGTGTCAAACGGTGTGGTCGGGAGCCCAATGGCCTTCTTTCTGTCGAACTCCGGACTGAAGATCTCGAACATGTCTCTCCAGTACATCATCATCACACTGGGTACCACAGGAATGCTCAAGACCCTTCGTCCTCTGGGAGCGTAGTCCAGACACACCATCCCCTCTTCCTCAGAGAGTGCGTGAACGAACATGTGAATCGCCAAAACGAGGAACTCCTCTCCCCTCGTTTGCAGAAGAAGGGGGAAAGCCCCAGCCAAGGTGTGGGGAAACTGTGCCCCCTCTTCGATCGCGATGATGATGACGTCCGTCATACCACGCAAGCACTCCAGGTGTTCACCCAGTGTCTCGTAGGCAAAACCGTGCCTCTCCAGATAGATCAGGGTCCTGATTCCGGATCTGATCCCATGCTCAGTCCAGCGCTCAGATAGCTGCTCAATCACTCGACAGAGTGTCTTGTCGAAACCCTCACCTGCCTTGTGCTCAGACTCCACAAATCGTCGCAGAGCTTCGCGTACAGACGAGACGTCCGATGAGAGCAAACGCATGGACTTGATCAGCTCATCGATCAGAACTACCGATGCAGAATCGGTTGACATCAACCTTGCGAGCACGGGTCCTTGAGTGAGGGACCTCACTTCTTCAGGCATCCCATGCCCGGGGACGGTCAGACGGAACTTCTTTCCCCTAACGGCACGCATCTTTCCCATGAAGAAACCTTTCTCATCGCCTTCCTAGGCGAAGGAGGGAGATTAAGGGGAAAAGGCCTCTTTGTCAAGAGAATGACAATAAAAAAGAGGTCCAACGTATGGACCTCAGACCGAGCATGTCGGTCAGCTTGCTAGTGCCTTGGCTCGACTGATGAGCCCCTTGGCACTGATGAGTAGTGCGTGTGAGTCGGGACTCCTTGTTCGCAAGGCGTCGTTTGGCTCGCGCAGACGGTAGTTGCCACCCGTGTAATCAATCACCCTCTCTCGGACGAGAGCAGTGACCGTGTCATCTACCATCCGCCGAGGCTGATCGTATCCAGAAACCACCGAGCGGATCTGGCCCCAGATCTTTCCGCGAGTACGGGAAGGTCGATCCTGCCAAGCGGGCAGACGATCCCCGGTCGCCATCAGACCCATCACCATGATCACAGAAACGATCGTTCCATCGAGATGTTCGAACGAAGTGGAAACGACAAGCGCATCGCACAGAGCCTGAAGATCAAGATCCACTGGCTCAGAAACCGGAGCGTTTCCCTGACCACGCTTGCGACCCTTGGGCGCGCTTTCTGCCTTTCGAGCCGCGAGTTCATGAGCCTCTTGTGCCCGACGCTCAACTTCTTGACGAGCCAACTGTTCCCGCCCGTGCTCCTGCGCTTGGACGTGGGCGTAGTACGCTGCATCGTCCGGGAACTGTCGGAACACCGCCAAGCTCTCTGGATATCCACAACTTTCCCATCGGCAAACGAGGGCGTTGATCTCCTCGTATGGGACCCCGTCCAAGGAGTTCGGCCTGTCCGTGAGCTCTTGAAGGACGCGCGTGTTCATGGCCTTGAGCAGAAGCAGCTCTTCCAAAGCCAGGAAGCTGTAACTGCCGTGGTAACCGAGGTAGCGTCTGAGAGACTTAGGATCGATGCCGATGTAAAGACAATGTGCCAGGACCCAGAAGAGGTCATAGGCACCAACCGGGACTTCCCCATCACCTTCCATCGTCCACAGCATCGTCATGTCAGTCACTCTGGGATCCATGCAGTAGAGATCAATCGCTAGGGCGAAATCCTCAGGCCGCACGTTTCGAGTAATCGACTCGTCTCCACCGAGCTCTTTGGTCAACCCAGCAAGTCCTTTGAGAGCACCTGCTAGGTAGGCGCGAGCAAGTAGATATTGGTGACCCAGCGGATCCACACCCAAAGGTAATGGGGACGCGTGACGTTCCACTATCTGGAAGAGGGTGGTGTCGAATCGATCTATCTCATCCAAGTCAAATTGGATGCCACTTCTCTCCAACTGCGTATGGAGATGTAGTCCTCCCATGTCATCAACTTGCCCCCATCGGGAGATGTGACGAGAAACGATTTCTGCAATCGTTGCGGCCCACCCACCACTGGAATGGATTCCGTGCTTGGTTGCCTGGCGAGTGATCATGGCCACGAAACAGTCTTCCATGTCAGCCGTCTTGAACTGGATCCGCGCCGCAAAGTGGCCAACTTGGTATTCCAAGGAGTTCAGGATCCGTTCATGACGTCTATCCAATACACCGGCTAGTGGCTCAAATACGCCTATGTATGCAATACATAGCCACATCATGAAATCCAACATCTCCGGGGTGCTACCGAGGTACCCCCACGTGTAAGCACGTACGACCGCATATTGAGCCACACTGATCACAGCCAGCAGGTGAATGGCTCGGAACAACTTTGTTTCCATAACACTTCCTTTCGTGTTCAATTGAGAAGAGCAAGGGCAGAGAATAGAAGAAAACCCCCTAAACGTCAAACCACCCCCCGCGCCGCGGGGGGTGGTTATATTTTTTTGGCGCCTAACGGGTGAATGGGTGGTCCTGTTGTAGTTTTGGTTCACAGTTCGGTTCTGACTAGTACCCAGTCCAGTCTTTCAGGTTTTGTCTCTATCACTAGTGGCGATGATGGCAGTTTGTCTAATCCGCCATGTCGTCCACGCTGTGATAGTTGAGAACCGTGTGGCCCTTTTGCCGTGCCGAAGCTCCGCATTCCCAGGCCAGTTGTTACAATTTGTTTTTCGGACACACCCATCCGAACCGTAAGGCAAGTAAACTTTATCATGCTGCCAGAACCACGCAAGTGAATCAAGTGATAAACGTCCACTGTTCATCCACAAAATTTCCACAAGTAAAAAAGACCTCATGCGTCGAGGTCTTTTGCGTTTGTTACGCACGCATCCACTCACAGAAGGAGTGGACTTGTGGTTCGAGCTGGATAAGGCTCCAGTCGATGTAAGTACCGGGTGAAGATCGATAGAGCCGAACACGATCAGAGGCGATACCACCTTCACGGTCAACCACCCCAGGCATGAACGCGCACAGACGGAAATCTTCCGCGCGCAGCTGAGCGATCACACTCAGGGCACTGACATGATTCACATCGACATCAACCAGAGTTGAACCTTCGATTCCTGTCGACGTATCGGTGCGCGGGTGATAGTACTGTGCTTGCGATGAGGAAACACAGAAACCTGCACGTACCTGCCGTGCTTGTTCAAAAATATCTGTGGGAGCCAAGAGTTGCAGGCCATCAACCCAATCCTCTGGCACGAAGACGGAGCGTGTACCCAGCCCACCGAATTTCCCATCGTCCCAGAGCAAACTCATTGCCACTGTCTCAGGCTGCGTGCCCAAAACATCTGGCTTGAGCCCTGGGTGCTTGAGGGGTTCGATGCCCCAGTGTGTGAAGCCAACACCACTCAACAGCCGCTGGCTTGCCTTCCCGTAACACACGCACTCAGAATGTGCCATGTTCATGGAGCCCTGTGCGAGCAAGCGGCGACGTACGTGACCAAACTTCTTCGCGATCCCCCTGCCACGAAATCGCTCACTGACAACGAGCCTCCCCCACTCCACGAGGAAAGGATTTGTCTGTTCGTAGGCCGCAGCGCAGCCTACGATTTCCTTCCCAATCAAAGCGACGAGAAAGTGACCCTTGCTTGGACAAACGGTCTCCAAGGTCGGCAAGTAGGGATACATCTCTCCGTAAATTTCACGGTAGATTTGCTCGAGCGCCGAAATATCTTCAGATCTCCCTGGACGAAGATAAAGTTCATCACTGGTCTTCGAACGATCTTCTGGATCAATTTCTGCTTGCATCATGCCCTCCAAGTCTTCTGTGTGTCTGTGTTTCTACTCGATGGGAATGTCCCCATGGAGTTCCATGCTCGCAAAGTGCTTGAGTGCGGCCAGCTGCGGCACAACATTCACCTTGTCAAAGTCGAAAGACTCTGACCCGATGATGAAGCTTGCTGGCAACCGGTACATGCGCAGGTAGTCGTAAGGTCGATCGTCTGACAGGCGGCCGAAGCCTGGAAGGATGCCGCACATCCTGAATCCCTGCAGACGAAGACTGTGAATGATCCCCTCAGCTTCGGGCCAATTCACAGGAACATCAGCGAACTCTGCCCCTGTTCCACCTGCTGTGGTGAACCCCTTGTGGAGAACGGCGGGGGGCATCGGCACATCTTCAAACGTTTCGTCCCACGGCCGCTGGTGCAGGTAACGGGGCAAGAACGTGTGCAACACACCGCGGTAGTAACTAGGCAAGAACACCTTGCGATGTCCCAGCCGGGAATTGCCACGAAGCCAGCGAACGGCCATGAGTACACTCTCGGGCTGCAAGCCAAGTGTGTCGTGCATGATGTCGGGATACTTCCCAACCTGCAGAGCCACCAGGTGAAAACCTGCCTTGATGAGATTCTCCTGGCTCGGACAACCACTCAGATAGCACACGGGCTCGCTTACCACAGCGGCTCCACCCAGCGACAGAACCCAATCGACACGCATCCGCGTAAGATGCTTGGCGATCTTCTTCTCCCGGTGAGACTTGGCAACGATCAGCCCACCGAACTCGTACACAGAAGGAAACCCCTTGTACGGAACCGCTTTGGCAAAACCGACAAGCATGCCCGTACTCCGATCGATCGCCGCCGGGTAGTACCCCTTGGGATCGAGGGCACTGACCGGGTAAGGGTACGAGGGGCCGTACCAATCAAACAGCAACTCTCGAATCGCTGGAATGTCTTCTGCCGTAGCTTCCCGAAACTCATACAGACCTTCTGTGGCCACGAACTCGGGATTGATGAGTTGGGCAACCGTGCCGAGTGCTTGCATGCACACCTCCTAGGATAATCAGGCGTTTCTTACGCCACAGAACATCCCAGAAGAATGTTTTGTCGCGAAAGAACCATTGTTTGTAAAAAGAAATCACCGCTATTAAGCGGTGATTGATAGTGATTCTTATTTACAAGAGAATACTATGCCACCGCAAAGCCTAGAAGAATAACGACAATAATGTCGAGAATATTCTCGGCTGAGAGGATGTGGGGCATCATGTAACTTGTCTGATTCATAACTTCAATTAGGCTACTGTGTGATGAACCCTCTGTCAAATAGCTTGTGGATAATAAAAAAGGACCCACTTTGGATCCAGTGCGTGTGTCAGAGCGAGACGTTGAGACAGACAAGAGGCCGACCATCAACCCCGTGACCAGCCGTAGAGATGTGAACGGTAGGCCTGAATGAACCAACAGTGCTCGAACCGAGGAATCTCTGGAACCGAACCTTCGGCAAGTGGATTCGATTTAAGAGGAGTTGTGCACGCTCGCGAGCACAGTCTCTACGTGCTAGACGACGATTGCTACGCTAGGCCTGAGCCAATCGTGGATCGTCGATGTTGCAGAAGTGACGCAAGGCACGCGTCCCCATGGAAGTGGCAGATGCGTAGCGAACCTGCTCGAGCGTGAGCAAGCTCGACATGAACGCATCAACGATTCGAGAACTCTTCTCGGTCACCTTCAGCCAGAGCTCCTCCAACTCTTTCAACAACTTCCCCATGGCGAAATAATCCCTTTGTAAGAATTGAGTGCGTGAAATGCACAAAATTTAAGCTACCAAAGACTTCTCGCTCAGTCAATCAAAAAAGCAGGGCCCTAGAGCTTATCTCTATTGAAACCCTGCTTTTTAACTAACTAAAACTAATCTCCAAAAACGTAACTGTCTGTGATCTTGTCGTACTGGAAAATCTCATCATCACTAAAGAAACGTTTCAATTCAGCCTGCGCGTTTTCAACTGTGTCAGATGCGTGGATCAGATTTGATCCTACATGCATCGAGAAGTCTGCGCGGATAGTTCCTGCATCAGCCTCCTGTGGATTTGTGGACCCAACAATTTTTCGCACTTCATCGATAGCGTTAATTCCCTCAAGAACTATTCCAACCACAGGCGTCTGCATCATGAACTTTTTAAGTGATGCAAAAAATGGCTTATCTACATGATGAGCATAATGTTCATCCAGAAGATCGTCAGTGAGACGAATAAGTTTCATTCCAACAATCTTGAGACCCTTACGCTCAAACCGAATCACTATCTCACCAAGTAAATCGCGCTGTAGGGCATCGGGCTTCAAAAGTACGAGTGTTTTTTGTGTGTCTGGCATAATAAATTCTTACGTTATTTTGCGCGAAAACTACCACGAAATTATCAGAACAGCAAGGGATGCGGTGCAACGGTTGGTTCCCCACCATAAGAGGTAAGCAATATGTCACCATCTAAATCTGTCCTAAAGATTTTTGAACCGGAGAGAATAAGTCTTGAAACAACAACGGGATGTGGGTGACCATAGGTATTATTTTCTCCAACTGATATCAAAGCAAATTCGGGCCTCGTCAGATTCAAAAGTTTCCAAGTAGTAGAAGTGAGACTTCCATGATGACCGACATGGAGTACGTCTACATCACCAGAGAGCTCCGAAAAAGCATGCTCAGCTGATTCCTCAGCGTCACCCGTAAGAAGCATGGTGGTCTGACCGTATGTCAGCAGGAACACGAGCGATGCACCGTTGCGATCTTGAGGGTACTCCCCTTGCTTAGTTTGTTCTGGCCAAAGAACTTCAAGTGTCACATCTCCGTACACCAACACATCACCGGCACTCACTTTCTTCCGTGGAATAACAATCTGTGAAAATGCTTCTCCTTGTGGAGTGTGCGCCATGGCACCAGTCTCTATCATGAGACCAACTTCATAACGCTCTGTGAGTTCGATGAGTCCAGTAATATGGTCCGCGTCAGGATGCGTTGGAATGATCACATCTATGCGACGATCCCAGGGTGGCAAAATGGTTCCGATTTTTGAAAGTACACTTTTATCTCGTCCACCATCAATAAGTACTCTCTCGCCCGTAGGCATCTCGATGAGCAATGAATCACCTTGACCCACATCCAACATCCAGACTCGCAATGGTCTTTGCTCCCACGGCATGACCAAAGAAATTGTGTGTGCCCAAAGCGCCATGGCAAAACCACAGACACATAAAACGAGACCTACCTGGTAGATCCTCTCTCGTGTGAGGTGGTGAGCTTTAGGTGCGGCGCGCATAACGAAAGTGAAACCAGATGAAAAAGAGGATTGCTGCCACGGTGATAGCCAAAAGTCGGGCATGGGCAAGTTCGAGCGTGGCAAATGGAATCGATCCAAGCACAGAAATGAGCCAGAGCATTACAAACGACAAGGCCCATGCGGGAAAGGCAACGAGTGTTCCTAGCGGAACAAATGCCACAGAGACAACCAATGCAACAATAGTTATCGCCATTGCGTAGACTACCAACGGAAGCACGAGCAGGTTTGCCAATGGGGCTATGAGAGAAAGCTGGCCAAAATGCCATAACAAAATAGGGAGTGTGAGAATAATCGCTGAGAGCGATGCGGCGAATGATGTTCTTAACTCAAAAGTCTTTGGGATGAACTGGAGGTATTTTTCCAGTGGCTTAGTCAGAGCCAATACAGCCGCCGTGGCAACAAACGACAACTGAAACCCAACGTCTGCCATAAGGATGAGAGGGTTGATCAAAAGCATCAGTGCAGCCGTGGCAAGCATAACGTTCAAAAGCGAGCTCTTGCGATTAACTCCATAGGAGAGCACGACCACCCCACCCATAAGACCCGCCCGCACCACAGCAGGAGTTGCCCCAGCAATGATCACATAAACAACAATCAGGATCGTCGAGAGGATCAGGCCTTTGCGACGACCAAGTCGTGTAGACAGAATCCAACCGAGAAAAACGAGAGAGAAAAGTGAAACGTTAAAACCAGACGCTGCCAGGATGTGTGATGTACCAGTCGAAGAAAAATCATTTTTCATCTCAGAAGAAAGCGACGAGCTTCCACCAAAAATCAATCCAGATAAAAACGAAGCGTGTGGTTCTGGAACGATGAGTCCAAGACGATTGATCGAGATCTGCTTGAATGAAAGAATGGATCCGACGAGAGAAAAGGATTCTCTAGGATGAACGTCTATGTACTCAGGGCGATAGCAGACAGCCAAGATCCCCTGACTTTCTAAAAAGCGATCGTAAGCAAATCCCTCAAATGGTTCAGGTGTCTGCACCTTGCAAGTGAACACAACCTCATCTCCATGACTAATCTCTGGGTAAAGCTGTGCCCACACAAGCAAGCGTCCAGAACGAGACTCGTCCGCCAAAGCCACATCCTCCAACACAATCCGTTGCCCACCAAGACGCTGCTCGACTTCTCCAGCGACTGTTCCCGAGACACGTATCTGGGAACTAGGGGCAGTAGCTACGGTAAGGATGTTTGAGGGCAAGACGACTTGCGTGTACCGGAAGAGAGCAAATAAGAATATCCCCAGCATCACCAGAGTAAACCGGAATGTCTTGTGTCGAACCACTGAACTAGAAACTATTAGTCCAATTGAGATGATAAGCAGAACCTCCCACCACCCCGGCGGAATGAATGGACCCAACAAGATACCAAAACAAAACACCGCCAGAGCGCTGGCGAGTGTTTTTGACGGTGAATTTATAATCGTTTTAACTCGCACAGTTTCCGAGCCCGACCCCCTGATATTTGAACCCCTTCTTGTGTAAATCCATATCAGCAAAATGGTTGCGACCGTCAAAGATGTGCTGGCCAACCATGATCTCGCTCAAGGTCGCAAAAGACACATCGCGAAACTCTGGCCACTCCGTAAGTACAATCAATGCCTCTGCGCCCCGTGCTGCATCCATGGCCGTAGCCGTGAAGTCCACATGATCTGAGAGGACATGACGAGTATTGTCCATGGCTTGTGGGTCATAGACTGCGAGATCTGCGCCATAGGCAGACAGACGTTGAGCAATATCTACTCCTGCGCTTTCGCGAATGTCATCCGTATCAGGCTTGAACGCCAGACCCCACACAGCAATGCGTCTTCCCTTTACACCACCCAACTCGTCAATAATTTTTTTAAAGAAAATTTCTCGCTGTCGATTGTTTACCTCGATCACAGTAGAAAGAAGTTTAAACGAGTACCCCTTGGCACCTCCAAGTTGTGCAAGAGCACTCACATCTTTCGGGAAACAAGATCCTCCATAACCAACTCCAGCTTTCAAAAAGTGTGGCCCGATTCGTCTGTCCAGACCAACTCCCTTAGCCACATCTCGCACATCAGCTCCAACGCGCTCGGCTAGGTTTGCTATCTCATTAATGAAACTAATCTTTGTGGCGAGCAAAGCATTTGATGCGTACTTGATGAGCTCAGCTGATTCAAGAGAAGTCATAACGATTGGCGCCTCAAGTCCATCATGCAAGCTTGCTACTGTTTGCGCAGCGATCTCATCGTCTGCTCCGATCACAATGCGGTCAGGATTATGAAAGTCTTCGAACGCTGTTCCCTCTCTAAGAAACTCAGGCAGAGAAACAATGTTGATCAAACTTGTAAGTTCTTCTCGCCCCGCTTCAATGAGACCTTTCTTTACAGCCGCCAATACCTGGCGGTTTGTCCCAACTGGCACTGTAGACTTTGTCACGATGACGACCTCATGATCTAGATGCTTTCCAACACCCTCTGCGGCAGAGAACAGATAAGAAAGGTTTGCTTCCCCTGTTCTTGTTGATGGAGTCCCCACGGCCAACATCACAATATCAGCTCCACCAATGACACTCTCAAGGTCCGTAGTAAAAACGATCTTCCCTTGTTCTTGGACCCTGGACAATGCGTCTTGAACGCCCGGTTCGAAAAAAGGAACCTTTCCCAGATCTAGCTGAGAAATTTTTTCCGCGTTTGTATCAACACACGCGACGTTATTGCCAAGGCTCGCAAATCCGACCCCGGTTGTCAGGCCAACATAGCCTGTTCCAATCATGACAAGATTCATAGTGAAATGAGTTTAACAGAGAATCCCAGGATGTAAAAGGCTGTGTGAAGAGCTCTGTTTTACTGGTTTTTTACCCCTATTCTATTGACAAAACCAAGGATGGGTGGTATCTTCTTTTGTTCGAAAGCTGGAGGACCACTCCGCTTTTGTGAACCAGAGCACGTCAAAGACGGGAGTCTAGACATGAAACGACGCGAATTCAAAGTGGATGGAAGAACCATCCAAGTTGGGGTTCTCGAATCACTGAGGCAACTTCTGCACAGCCGCTCGTTCCAAGGCAGAGGGAAGGCACTCGCCGGCAACTTCGCCTACTGGGACAACCTGGCACAGATGATCGATAGCCACTGGTTCCGTACCGTGGCCCTTCCCGCCCTACTCGTGGCTCAGAGCACAGCCGCCCCTCGCACGGTGTTCACCGTCGAGCTGGATCACCCGAAGCTGGTCGGCTGGACCACCATCGGCTGGGACATCCACCCGGCCTTCATGGCCAAGTGGGAAGATGACGACGGACATCATCACGAACCTATCGACGTCGGGCCGATCGAGTTCACCGAGGTGAGCTTTGGCAACCTCCATGTCGCTCTGACCCCGGACATCCCTCCCCCCATGACCCACAAGGTCACGTTCATCGCCAAGAGCCACATGCACCGTGGTGTGCTCAACATCGAGCTACTGAACGCTCGTCCTGGGATCGAGATGCCAGTGACCCTTGGAATCCGCATCCGTCATGCCAAACGGTATCGCCACAGTGCACCGTACAACAGTGCATCAACCGGCTTCTACTTCTGGGAGTTCGGCGCTGAAGGCGACGATCCCAGCGACCCGCTCTGGACCTACGGCGCCCACCTCGACAACGACCCGCGGCTGCACCTCCTCACCGGAGAAACGCTGCCCCCGGCCGACGTCGAGTGGTACTTCGACGACGAAGAGCCCCAGAGGGCCGCAGGCTAGAAGCCTCGTCCTCAACGACTGACCCATCGCTTCGCGATTCGAGAAAAGAAGTTTCTCATCGCGTGCGGTGGGTCTCTTCTTTTTGCAAAAAACCACCCTTGAGGGTGGTTTTTATAATCTATCCGAATATTTGTTTTCTCAACTTTTCCTTACTGGGCTCATGATACTTAGCCCGTATACACATCTCACGTATGGGCGCAGCAAACCGTTCCAGCTTTCCAGAATCGATCAGTTCAATAAATTCATCTAGGTCTACTTCCAGCACCTCAATCTTTTCGCCAGCATCTAAGTCTTGTTCATGTGTTTTCACACAGCCTCGCACTACATAGGTGTAAATGTCCCACATCAATTTACTCGATGGGCGGTACGTACTTATAAGCTCGACATCATCTGAGGTATACCCCGTCTCTTCTTTGAGCTCACGCTTCATTGCATCAAAAGGATCCTCACCCTCATCCACTCGACCCCCAACACTCGAGAGGAACCATTCCTCTCTGTCAGGCTGTTGCTGCTTTTGAATCAGAAGCTTACCCTCTTGAGTAACCACAATAGCCTCAACGGTGTCACCTCGAGATATTCTTTCAAACACCTCTGTCGTCCCGTCGTACATTTTCTGATCCCACTGATGGACGTTAAAAATTACTCCGCTGAAGACTCTTTTTGCTTCGTTCGGGAGATTGGCCATAAAACCTGTGTCTCAGTGAGATTATGATTAAGAATGTACATTGGAAGTCCCGCCTCCTTTGCCGCGTGGATGTAGAAATCTTGTGTAGTCACCTCTGAAAGATCCCCTATAACCCCCTCAAGAAATTCTTGTGCTAATTTTTTCCTCAGGACATCCATCTGAGCAATAATTTTTGAAACTTCAGCCAATCTCATCTTGCCAACTTGTACCAGCTCTTTGTGTCGAGCATTTAGCTCTGAACCCTCTGGAGTTTTCTTTGCTTCTTCAAATGCATCAAAACCAAAAAACTCATCGGCTAAATACTCCTCCTCTGAACTGGAACCCATCCACGGCCCGGAAAAATGTTCGTCTTCCAGGTGTCCATTATCAACAACAAACATCCCATCAATCTTCCTTGGGGCAATTCTAATGTTCGTATACCCTTCCTCGTAATGCCAGGTCTCTTCTGTTTTCATACTTGATGGTAAGAGATACCCAACACGCGGAATATGACTAACCCTTCCTTCGTCCCTCATTATTTTCAACCACCAGTCTCTTGCCTCCTCTGGATCGGGGTGATTATCCGGAGCTGAATGTTCACGGTCAACAACCGATATCTTTAATCTCTTCTCACCACCTTCCTCCACCTCATCTTCCCTATTGAGATTGGAGCCAATTGGATTTTTAATGCTGTTTGCAAACCCATGCGAGAGAATTCCTTCTGCAAGAACCCTCTTCATATCTGAGGTTCGACCAAAGTGAAATTTTAGTTTTGGATCGTTAATCCAGTCTCGCACTTTTGCTCGAGCACGCTCCTCTGGAGAGTATCTTACTTCTGGTGATTGAAAACGATCCATATCTATTTCACAACAATATTCAAAATCCTTCCTGGCACGTATATAATCTTCATCACGTCTTTTCCATCAAGATACTTAGTCACATTCTCGTCAGCGTGGGCGGCGGCCATTGCCTCATCCTCAGAAGCGTCCGGTGCCAACACGACAGATCCACGCACTTTTCCATTTACCTGTACACCCATTTCAATTTGTGTGTCGACAATCTTCTTAGGATCAAATGTTGGCCACGTGGATGTAAATATAGATTCCTTATGACCAAGCAGCTCCCAAAGCTCCTCACTAAGATGCGGAGCTAACGGCGCGAGCAATTGAACTAGAACAGCATATTGATCTCGACCAATCTTTCCAGCCGAGGTGGCCGCATTAGTCAGCTCCATGAGCTTAGCAATGGCTGTATTGAATCGAAGCTCTTCGTAGTCACCAGTGACTTTCTTTATGGTCTTGTGGAGTTGCGTTTCTAGGCCTTCGACAGGCTCAAGCACTATTATATCTTGCAACTTCCAAACTTTTTCAAGGAACCGTCGAACTCCAACCACCCCCTTAGTATCCCATGGCTTTTCATCCTCTAGCGGTCCAAGGAACATTTCATAGAGCCGAATGCTATCTGCGCCGTATTGGCTCACAATCTCATCTGGATTCACAACATTCCCTTTGGACTTACTCATCTTGTCGCCATCAGGTCCAAGGATCAAACCTTGATTTCGCAACTTCACGAACGGTTCCTCGTAGCCGACATAACCCAAATCATGAAGTGCATAAGAAAAGAATCGTGCGTAGAGCAAATGCATAACCGCATGCTCAGCACCTCCAACGTAAAGATCTACAGGGCACCAGTTATCGATTTTCTCCCTGTCTGCAAATGCTTGATCATTCTTTGGATCGCAATAACGCAGGTAATACCAAGACGAATCTACAAAGGTATCCATGGTGTCAGACTCTCGTCTGGCGGGCGCGCTACAAGCCGGGCACGTCACATCATGAAAGGTCTTAGACCCAACAAGCGGCGACTCACCCGTCGGCTTGAAATCTACATCATTAGGAAGCACTACAGGAAGCTGATTTTCTGGCACTGGTTGCGGCCCGCAACTCTCGCACCAAATAATTGGAATCGGCGCACCCCAGTAACGCTGACGGGAAACCAGCCAATCTCTAATTCGATAAGTAGTCTTAGCACCCCCAAGACCATTTTCTGTAAGCCAACCATTAATCTTTTCCTTTGCCTCATTAGTCTTAAGACAATCAAGCAAACCCGAGTTCACTGCTGTACCGTCGCTAGTAAAACAGTCGGTTATAATCTTTACCTGAGTCTGAGCCCCATTTGAAATACCAACATCTGGATTCATTACCTCCTGCAAGACTGGCGGCTCGACAACTTTTTTAATCGGCAGTTTATATTTTTTTGCGAACTCAAAGTCTCGTTCATCATGTGCAGGCACAGCCATTATGGCTCCAGTGCCATAGGTCACCATCACATAGTCCGCAATCCAAATTGGAATCTTCTCATCGTTAACTGGGTTGATGGCGTAAGCCCCTGTGAACACACCCGTTTTAACTTTCTGAAGTTCAGTGCGCTCTAAAGCAGACTTCTTTCCTGCTGCCACGCGGTAAGCCTCAACATCAGTGCGACTTTCATCTGCAACAAGTTGATCGACAAGAGCATGCTCTGGCGCCAACACAACATAGGTCGCACCAAAGAGCGTGTCAGGTCGAGTTGTAAAAACTGATACAGTCGCGTCGTGATCGACAACGGAAAAATCAACAGTCGCACCCACACTCTTTCCAATCCAGTTGCGTTGCATGGCCTTGATCTTCTCTGGCCAGTCGATGGTATCCATCCCAGTGAGAAGACGCTCAGCATAATCTGTAATTTTGAAAAACCACTGTTCGAGTTCTTTTTGAATGACCTCACTGTCACAGCGCTCACAAGCTCCACTGACAACCTGCTCATTAGCAAGCACGGTAGTACAACTAGTACACCAGTTCACCGGAGACTTAGCTCGGTAAGCTAAACCGTTTTTAAAAAATAAAAGAAACAGCCACTGTGTCCATCTGTAATAGTCTGGATCTGCTGTTGAAACCTCTCTGTCCCAATCAAAGGACAGGCCAATGGATTTAAGCTGCGTTCTAAAAGTTTCTATCGCCTTAGCTGTTGTTTGTGCTGGATGCACCCCTGTCTTGATGGCGTAATTTTCTGCCGGTAGACCAAAAGCGTCATACCCCATCGGAAACAGGACCTTTTTTCCACGCATACGTTCCATGCGTGTAAGCATGTCCACAGCCGAGTAAGACTCCACATGCCCCACATGCAAACCAGACCCAGATGGATATGGAAACATAACTAAATGATAAAGGGTATCTTGATCCGAATCGTCTCCCTGAGACTCAGGAGATTCTTCCCATTTCTTCTGCCACTTCTTTTCAATAGATTGATGATCGTAAGGCATACTCGGGAATGATAGCAGATCCAACTTTTTGAACCAATAATTTAGCTAATTCTCTTGACTGACAGGGAAATAATCTATAGCCTACAAACTCAGTATCCACTGAGGAGAAGGAGGTAGTGCCGTGATTGACGGCTTTCTAGGTAATCATCAGCAGATCACCCACGTGTCCCATGAAACGAGGCATGTTCCCCAGGTTGTATTCGACAAAGCTAGTCAACTGGCCGCAGAGAGGATTCCTCACCCAGACATCAGCCCTTTGGGAAATCGACGGTCCATCCGTCTGATCTCCATGTTCTACGAGCTTCAACTCGGCCTGATCGATCTCCCCTTCGCTCGATTTCCCTATCGCCACATCTACAATGTGGTGGTCTTGCACAAGTGGTCCTTGCACGTTGACAGAGACACAAGCGAGCAAGGAAGGAGCCTGAGATCAACGCTTGGCGCGATGATTCAAAGACGCCTCACCCTACTGCTGTGTGACATGGACTTCCGAGCATGGGACACCTTGTACCATCTCGGTCGAACTCCGGGACTGAATAGGCATGCGTGGGAAAGAGAACTCACAGGTGCCAACACGGCAGCCTACGCGGCACTGACCCTGTGTGCACGACCCAGTGCCATAGTCCTGCTCTCAAACCTCTACGAAGACGTCGACCTAGGTATCGATCTTTTCTGGCTTGAGGGAGATCACGACATCGCGGTGAGCGTGAAGACGAATACCGGCGAATCAGGAGTCAGGTTCTCATGGCTTGAACATGGGCTCAGCAAGAGAGAGTACGACGATTTGCCCAATGATCTGAAGAAGGTAAGCCGGGGAGCAAGACAACTCACTGAAGAGCAAGGACGGATTCATTCCTCACGAGTGTTCGAACCTGTCCTCGTACAGGTGGGAAAGCAGTTCGGCTATCCCGTCCCGCTCAACATCACCTTTGATCGTCAAACCTGGCCACAGCAACTGCTGCAAACCCTCGATCGCAGTGAAAACACGAGAGGCTTGCGCCGTACTGGCAGCTAGCCCACACCCCAGATACGCAACACCGCCCTCATGTGAGGACGGTGGTTTTTATTACTCCATTGCTGTTTGTATTCGCTCAAGGGCAATGACGAATGCGGCTCGTCGTAGATCTGTGTTCAGCTGCACTGCCTTATCTGCAATCGCTAGCGCTTCTCTGTCCATGATGGTTTTCAACTTATCGAATACCTCTTCCTCACTCCAGTTTTCTTTTTTAATATTCTGTTCCCATTCAAAGGTCGAAACAGTTACCCCGCCGGCATTTGCCAAAATGTCTGGCACCACAGGAATTCCTCGAGCAAAAAGATTATCGTCAGCCTTGGGCGTTGTTGGACCATTTGCAAGTTCCAGCACAACCTTTGCCTGAATCTTCTCAACATTCTCTTCATGAATCTGATTTTCAAGCGCTGCTGGAATCAGCAAGTCACAAATTTGATAAAGCACCTCCATTGAATCGATTGTCTGGGCGCCATCGAACCCACCAACAGATCGAGTTGATGCCTTATGGGCAACAAGTGCCTCAATATCTAAACCTTCAGGATTCACAATAGCTGCACGTGAATCAGAAACAGCAATCACCTTGTGTCCAGCCTGACTCCAAAGCTGCGCTGCCACCTGACCAGCATTTCCAAAGCCTTGAATAGCTACAGTACATTTCTCTGGAAGGCCTAGTTTTTCTCGAAGTGTCTCAAACACATAGAAACCTCCCTGAGCTGTAGCAGTCCCACGACCCTGAGAACCCCCGGCTTCAATTGGCTTCCCAGTAATCACAGCACCACTTGTATCACCAGTTATTTTCCCGTACTCATCAGCCATCCATTCCATAATTTGTGGTGTGGTATTTACGTCTGGTGCTGGAACATCTTTTTGTGGACCAACAACGTCAGCCATCCCTCTCATCCAACCACGAGCAAGTCGCTCCTTCTCGCCATCGGTAAACGGTTTTGGATCTACAGTCACACCCCCCTTACCACCTCCCATGGGGATATTTACAACGGCACACTTGAGCGCCATCCAAAATGCTAGCGCCTTAACTTCTTCAATATCTGTATCCTGATGGAATCGAATTCCGCCCTTATAGGGTCCACGTGCATTATTAAACTGTACGCGATACCCCTCAAACACCTCCAAGCGACCGTCGTCCATTTTTACGGGAATACTTATGCGCACCTGCCGATTTGGGTGACGAATGACTCTGAGAAAATCTGGATCAAACGAGACAAGGCTCGTGGCGCGCTCCAGCTGAGCAAGCGCATTTTCAAATGGATTGTTCATAATATTGATTTCTTTTGATCGCAGAATATCACAGTGACTAGACTCTTGGGAGTTGCTCAAAGAGAAGTTTGAACAGTCGCTGTTGAAAAATGGCAAATCGAGGGTTTTCTATGATCCAGGCTACGCGCGCTTCAAAATCAATAAAGGCGACTTTGTGGCCATAGATGATTTGCGTGATGTCGTAATTAAACGCGTCGAACGATGCGGGCACTGCGCGCTCAGCTCGTTCCATGACGCGCTTTTTTGCTTTTGCTGTTTTTTCGTTGGTGATGACGAATTTGTCGATCTCTTTGTTTTTACAGACGCGTTTGAAGTAGCTACTCGGCAGCCACTCGTCCATTTTTTTGTAGTCTTTTGGAGACTCGTAGCGATAGAAAATACTGCCTTTAGGAAGAGTGGAGAGGACGTCTTCATAGACTCGTGTCACGATCTCTTGTCCCTCGAAATATCGGATGGCTGGTTTTTTTCTACTGGACTCGTAGGCAAGCATCATGTCTGGGAGTCTGTCGTCTAGCTCTTCTTGGACCCAGAGGGAGAATCGGCTAAGGTTGTCTGGTGACTCAGCGTAGTAGATTTTTGTTTTTTCTTTTAGGTAGGAAGAGACGAGGCCGCGGGCCTCCAAGGAAGGGAGCCATTGGTAGACGGCAGGTCTGTGAACACCGGAGGTGCGAACAATATCAGAAATGGTGCCATGGCTTATTTCCAGGAGAGAAAGGTAGATTTCAATCTCTTTGGGAGACATGCCTAGCTTAGAGAGGAGTGGGGCGTAATTTTTGAATTTCATAATTTGTACTATTATAGTACAAATTCAATATAGCATTTTTTCCTTATCCCCACAGGGCCACCAAAAGCCAAGCCGGGATGTTGGTACAAATCTCCCATCCAAGCCAACCAGATTCACACGCACACGCTATTCTTGATCCGGACCTTCTACCCGGATCAACACATGGATTTCACCAGCCTCCACCCATTCGTCCAATCTCTTCTAACAGAATTCATACGCGACGGCTTCAGCGGCCACATCATCGCCTGCTACCCCTGGCCAGACCCAAACGCAACCGCCCCAGAGCGCCCCCACCTAAAAGAACTTGCTACTCCTCCAGAGGAAGCTTCCCAGCATATCGACCTCACGCTCACATTCCGCGGCACACCCTGCTACTTCATGAGCGACCTCGAGGTAATCCTCACCTCTCCATGGATACTCGACCTAGATCAATTCTACGCCATCATCTCCAACAAAACAGCTGAACATCTCTTTGACGGTGCAATCCGTCACCACACGATCGTTCTCTACCCGAAACGTTGCGGTAACGGTTTGGTACTGAGTCGCTTTGGCCATTTCTCCCCAACCTAAAAACGGAGCCACGAAAGCTCCGTCTTTTTCTTTAACCTATTCCTGTCCTGCCAACCACCTCTCAGTATCAAGCGCTGCCATGCACCCAGTACCCGCAGCTGTGATCGCTTGACGGTACACGTGATCAGCAACATCCCCTCCCGCGAAAACTCCTTCAACACTGGTTAATGATGACCCGGGCTTCACTAGAAGATATCCCGCTTCATCTAAGTCAACCTGACCTTTAAAGATTCCGGTATTCGGTTTATGTCCAATGGCCAAAAACAATCCATCTGCCCGGAACTCCTCCTCCTCACCAGTCTTTGTGTTCTTTATCTTAAGCCCTGTCATCTTCTCACCATCGCCCATAACCTCTGTGACAGATGTATTCCACAAAAATTCAATCTTAGGATTATCCATCGAACGCTTCTGCATGATCTTACTTGCACGCAACTCCTCACGACGGTGCATGATAGTCACCTTGCTAGCAAACTTTGTCAGAAAGTTTGCCTCCTCCATTGCAGAATCTCCACCACCAACCACGACAATATTTTTATCTCGAAAGAAAAATCCATCACACGTAGCACACGCACTCACCCCGTGACCCTGATACTTCTCTTCACCAGGAACATTGAGCCACATCGCTTGCGCCCCCGTACAAATAATCACAGACTGCGCTTGATATTCTGTCTCCCCAGCCCAGACCTTAAACGGCCGCTTAGAGAAATCAACACGAGTTATATCCTTCGATTCAATACGCGTTTGGAAACGAACAGCTTGAGCCTTAAACTTTTCCATCATCTCAGGACCCATAAGCCCCTCAGGAAAACCTGGAAAATTGTCTACCTCTGTTGTGAGCATGAGCTGCCCCCCAGGTTGACCTCCAAGCTGCTGACCCTCAAACAGAAGCGGCGCCATTTCGGCGCGCGCACAGTAGACGGCCGCCGTGTAACCAGCAGGACCAGATCCAATAATAATAACCTTCTCGACGTCCATAGCTTAGATGTGCTTTTCAAGTTTTTCTCTCAACTGATCTTTACTCATGGACCCAGAAAACTGTTCAGCGACTTGCCCTCCTTTGAAAATAATAAAGGTCGGGATAGAAAGAATATTAAACTTCTGAGCAATGTCTGAATTCTCATCTACATTCACCTTGCCAATAACAGCGCCTTCAATCTCGTTAGAGAGCTCCTCCACGAGCGGCCCCATAACCTTACATGGACCACACCATGGCGCCCAGAAATCTACAAGAACAGGCTTGTCAGATTGCAGCACGGCTGCATCAAAGTTTTCAGATGTAAATATTACTTCAGCCATAGATTCATGTGATTAACGAAGGGTGATTCCTTCGATTTTAAATTCTTTTGCTTTTCGCTCTTGAGAATACGCTTCCATAATATCACCTTCTTCTGGCTTTACTTTACCTCTATATCGCATTCCACACTCATGACCAATCTGAGCTTCTTTCAATTCACTTGGTCCAAGTTGTAGAGAAATAATTTCCCCCTCGCTAACATACTCATCTCCTCGCTTTAATCGAATCTTGGCTCCAGGATAAATCTTATCTCCTTTTACCTGACCTCCAACAATCCATCCCTTATCTGTCTTACGGAAAATTTTCAGCACAACAAATTGTCCTTGTTCCGTAGTAATTGTCTCAGAAGGAACACGTGTTTCAAGCTCCGCCAACACTTCCTCAAACAGTTTGTAAATAATTGTGTACTCTTTTATCTCGACATTTTTTTCTCGAGCAAGCCCCGCTGCCCCACCTCCAGGCTTCACATTAAAGCCAATAAGGATCGCTTTAGATGCCTCGGCTGTATTTACGTCTGCGTCAGTAATATTCCCAAGACCCTTTTGAATCACCTTTACTCCAACTTCTTCATGTTGGATCTTATCGAGCATTCCCAAAATAGCCTCAAGGGAACCCAGCACATCCGCACGAATAATTAAGTTGAGAATCTTCTTTCCCTCATCACCTTCACTATCATCAGAATCCTTCGAGAAGTGCTTGATGGCAGCAACATCTTCTGTTGCCTGGCGTGACATGTCCGTGGCTTTAATACGGTTAAGGGCTTTTACATCAACGGGTACTTCCATAATATCTCCTACCGCCGGAGCCATCTTCCAACCAATAATCATTGCTGGGGTAGAGGGTGGAGCAGACTTAATAGCATCACCCTTCCAATCATTCATGGCGCGAACTCGTCCATACTGACTTCCACGCACTCCTAGGTAATCTCCCACATTCAGTGTGCCACTTTGAACTAAAATCGTTGCAACGGGACCAGAACCCGGATTCACATGAGATTCAATTACAGTCCCAAGAGCTCTTGTTGAAGGGTTAGCAACTATGTTTTCTTTTTCCAAATCAGCTACCAAAAGTACATTATCCAGCAGCTCTTCAATATTCGTTCCTTGCTTTGCAGAAATTGGAACCATGATCGTTTTTCCTCCCCAGTCTTCTGGAACGAGATCCAACTCACCAAGCTCACTTTTTACTTTATCGAGATTTGATTCCTCTCTATCAATCTTGTTCAACGCAATAACAAACGGTAGATGAGCTGACTTTGCAATATTTACCGCCTCACGCGTTTGAGGCTGAACACCATCATCTGCCGCCACAACAATAATGGCTATGTCGGCAACCTTTGCCCCACGAGAACGCATCACCGTAAACGCCTCATGTCCTGGTGTATCAATAAATGTAAGTTGGCGACCATTACGTTCAACTTGATACGCACCAATGTGTTGAGTAATTCCACCCGCCTCTGTGTCCATGACATTCGCTGATCGAATAGCGTCAAGGAGTCGGGTCTTTCCATGATCCACGTGCCCCATAACAACAATCACAGGTGGACGCTCAAGCAAGTTTTCTTTTGACTCTCCCTCTACGCGCTCTTTAATTTTCTCAATTCCTTCCACATCATCCTCTGTCGACTCCTCGTCATTATTGAGAACTGCCCGAAACCCCATGTCCTCAGCAATGATCGATGCCGTATCAAAATCAATTCGCTCGTTTATGGATGCAAGTATTCCATTGATCATCAACTCCTGCATCAAACGTGGAATTGGCATCTCAAGTAAAGAAGCAAAATCGCGGACGGTAACAATCGTAGGAAGTAAAATTTCTTTTCTTTCAGAATCCGGAAGGTCTTTTAATTCTTTACGAGCCTTCTGGCCCTCAACCTTTTCAGCAAGCCGTTCCTTGCGCTTCATTTCACTCCAGGCACGCTGAATAAGCATGGCTTGTCGGTTGTCGACCTTAATGGCCTTACGTCCAATAGCAAAACCAAGATCAGGCAGTTTATCGCGAAGCTCGTCTGGCCGGGCGCGAAGACGACGTGCTAGTTCTGTAATATTCATAACGTACGAGAGTATAGCCAAAAAAGCCTTTGTGGTCAATAAACTAGCCTCCGAAGCTTCTCTGTGTTGCCATGACTCAACAATCCTATATATGACTGATATGTTTGTTTCGTTGGACTCTCAGATAAACGACGATACATTCGACGTTTGCTGGATGTACGTAAAGTACGATGGTCAACAAAATGTACCCAACCCAAGAAGTCTACCCCTGAGGCGAATGTCGCCAGTGCAATCTTCTTCGGATGAATACGTAAGTGCAAATGATCCTGAAGGTATGTATCAAGTTTTGTAAGTATCACAAGCAAGTAATCTCGATCTTCTGAGAGGATAACAAAGTCATCAGCATATCGGATGTAGTGCTTTTCTTTTAAATTGTGTTTCACAAACTGATCAAACTCATTCATGTATATATTCACAAATAGCTGCGAGGTTAAGTTGCCCAATGGCAACCCAACTCCTGGTCGTTTAGAATTGAAACTATCAATAATTTCATTAATCAACCAAAGAATCTCCTGATCCGAAATTGAGCCTGATAAAATCCGTTTCAAAATCTTATGATCAATGCTTGCGAAAAACTTACGAATATCCAACTTGAGCACCCAGCACGTGCGTGTGTGATTTTGACTAACCTTATGGGCCATAGACTGAAAACGATTCATCGCGCGATGTGTCCCCTTGTTCAATCGACAAGAAAAAGAATCTGTAATGAATGTCTTATCAAACTCTGGATACAACTTACGATAGATGGCATGATGAACAAGACGATCTCGCACTGCGGCCTTGTGAATGTCCCTAGGTTTAGGATCCTGAATTTTAAACGCCTGGTATCCGCCATGGCGATACATTTTCCGAACAAGGTCAGTGTGTAGCGTTATCAAATTATCCATTAGATGAACTTGGAACTCCTGAACATCCATCTTCTTGCGCTTCCCAATCAAAAATCCCTGCCATGCACCCAGCAGATTCTCCAAAGAAACCATGTCAGAATAAGTAAAGTTTGGCTTCATATAATTATGACTCTTAGCGGGCGGGCGGGGGGGGGCCCTGGCAGACCCAAGGGAGGAGCTG
>JABMNZ010000025.1 GCA_013204395.1 Parcubacteria group bacterium | reverse complement strand
CTCAGACATTGGAACAACTTCGAGTCGGCCTATCTGCGACCGATCTCCAAGTTCGTTCCGATGACTGAGGTCGCCCAGCCATGAACGAACCAGCCCTAACGTCACAGCCTTCGACAAGCTCAGGTCATAAATTAAGAGATGACAAACACTATTAAGAGTCACCGTCTGCCTCTTCGGCCTTATCATCCTTCCTCTGCATAATCCGATCAATATCACCACCCAACATCTCTTTTACTTCCACAAGCGACCCAGTCCCAAGCACATCTTTTGTATCTACGTACGCAGTATTCAGCCACTCAGGCACAGGATACCCGGTAACAGAATCAAACAAATACATCAGCATTGTAGTAGCGTAAGCACCCTTTGGGAGCGTGAACGTTATCGCCAACCCATCTGGCACAACCTTGTATGAATGAATCTCAGGAATAATCTTTGGCTGAATAGTCGGATTACGGCCAACGCGGATAAATGGGTATTTTTTCAAGGCAGCCAATGGATTTCGCAGTCCGTCTTCTTCAAGTCTATTTTTATAAATTCTCTGAACAGCAGGATCTGCATTAAGCATCTGGGGCATTGGATCAGTAATATCTACCCCCTCTCGCTCCGCCTGCGACATAGCTTCATTGGCCGCAAAGCTGGCATAGGCCCTAACCCACAATCCCGCCTGCTGCTGCACCGCTTCAAGAGCCGTCACAAAATTCCCATCACTCTTAATCATCGAATCAAGCATGTCCAGCTCGTGTCGAAACGCATATGGGAGCTCACTAAGAGTATCTCTCATAGCTTTCCAATCGCCCCACTGCTCAGAAGCAACTGCTCGTTTTTCTGCAAAGTACGGAAGTTCAAAATCACTCTCTCTTGTGATGTAAGCCCTGACTCCAGCGGCCGCACCATCAACCAACATGGACCGACCAACATGGTGAGCCAAGAAGCGTGGTGTGCCAAATCGTTGAACACCAAAGTAATTCATGATCCCTTTCGTTTTGATGTACTCAATTCTCTCATCCACCCAAGCTTGATCAACAGGATTTTCTGTTCTGATCATCATGGTGAACCGATTACCCTTAAGACCTCCTACCTGCATCACCCCCTTACTCTCATGAACATTGCGAATAATGGCTCCTGGGAGCGACAACATTAAAATTTCATTTAATATTCCGCCTCTCACTGACATTCTTTGGGACGTAAGGGCGACCGCATCTTTGATCCCAGCGTAGCCGATATCTTTATTTGGATAGCCCGTGATCTCGGAGATTCTGTTCTCTGCATCGATGGTTGAAATCCCAACCTTGGTCATGTCAAAGTAAACTGTTCCCTCTCCGCCCTCAAACTCTGGTGCAGCTGGTTTACCATCGACGGTAATGACCGTGTCATCTGGACGCTCTTCCTCAACAATAAAATCTTCAGGGCGATACTTGAAGTATCCAACGGGCAGACGCTCTGGCGTGTTCATGATCCCAATGGATTTAAACAAAGCGTTTGGTTCTTTTTCAGACCCGACAAACTTTTCTGGCGTTGCTTCTCTAGCCGCTTGCACCACAACCTGCTCACGCTCCCAGGCATTTTGATCTTGAACACTCATAAAGGACGCTTATAAAGATAAATATCTACGGAACCTTCTTGCCTGTCTATTTTTGTTGGCATCCAACCTGCTATAGGCCAGACATAAGTCACAACGCGTGCGCCAGGCTTCAGTTCACTCTCAAGTTTGTGCTGGATTTTATTATAGGTCTCTGGCATCAGAAACATGTACACCGCATCATAGCCAGACAGGTCATGCTTAAATGCGTTACCCAAAACAAATGATGTCTTTGTAAATGAGCCGTCCAGACGACTCTGCAACTTCGCTACCATCCATTGTAGCAAGCTAAGTTCAAAACCGACAATTTCTTTTGCATCTGTTGTCTTGGCAAGATCACGAGAAATCCGTCCATTGCCACAGCCAAGCTCTACACATCTCTCCCCTGCCTGCAGATTTAACAAATCACGAATCCTCTTCATGTCCTTTTTCCAAGTAGGAACCCAAGGAGCCCCTTTATGACCAGCATAAGCAACTGATGCCAGAAGGATAAGACCGAAAAAAAGCAATATTTTCGTAAACATACGATAAAAGGGTACTAAATCTACGGCCTTACAGCGAATGATTCATCCACACCTTTATACCCGTTGACATTTTCAGCATTTTAACGTAAAAATCCCCGTCGTTCTTCACAACTGAACACCTTCACAAAACCATGAATCACAACACTGAACTGGTCCTAACCGGACCATGGAGGAGATATGAGCTTTTTCAAGACCCTCGGTTTGAAAACCGGACTGTTGGTTGAGACCAAAGGAGGTGGCGACACCCCCGAGCTCTCAGCAGAAGACTTGGCCGCGGCCATGAATCAGCTCGAAGCCGAGTTGGCCCCGCCGACCATGCCGCCAGTCACGACCCCTGCCCCCTTGGGTGCGGAGATCGTGCAGATGGATCCCGAAGAGATCATCAGGCTCGTCGACGACGAGATCGCTGCAGCAGCAGCTCCGGCATTCTCGCTGTGGCGTCAACTCGATGCTCAGTTTGCTCCGGGCCTGCCCGACTCTGGCCAACGTGCCATGATCGTGGCCGGTGCCATGCAGACCACTCAAGGATTCACGCCCGGACATGTGCTCTGGGACATCGCCGAAGCCAGGCAAGCCTGCGCCGACATCCGTCAAGAAGTCGAAGCGGGACGTGACGGCGCCATCGAGGAGCAGGTCGGTGAGCTGGAAGCGAGTGTTCTCGACAAGCGGGCGCGTGCCCAGGTGATGGAGATGGAGATCGCTCAGCTGCGCCGTGAAGCCCAAATCGAAGAAGCCGAGGCTCAGTCGCGGCGCGCCGCCATCGGACAAGCGGTGGAAGCCTCCATGGCCCACATCGCACAGCGCGATGCTGGACTCATGGCGGCCGATGCCTTCGTCCGTGGTCAGCACCCCGATGCCACCCCCGAGGAGCCCCCGGGCAACAACCCCTAAGAGGAGTAAGTACCAATGAACGACCTCATCGACCGCCTACGGATGACTCCCAAGGAGTTGAAGGCGGCCAAGATGACTGGTGCCGTTCTTCTTGCTCCTGTGCTCGTAATGCTGGCCTGGCTCCTTCTGCCCTTGCTTGCCGCTGCTGCCTTCACCCCTGCTGGTCCGCTCATCGTAGCGGGTGCCATCTTGGGTGGAGGCTTGCTGGCAGGTTTGGCCGCAATGAACAGGACTGCGCGTGGCCTGGCAGGACTTGCCTACACCTCGTATCTAGCCTTGTTCACCAAGGCCTACCGAACGTTCCTGATCGAAGACGAGGATGTCTCCGAAGATGATTGGGAACATGAAGAAGCGGAGCAAGAAGATCCGGTTGAAAAGACACGTGACGTCATCGACCGGCTTGAAAAGCAGCACCAGCGCATGCTCCTGGCTCAGGTTGGAATCGATCGATTCATCGCTGACTGTCAGCGAGAAGAAGACTCGAGCAGCCGTGAGGCTGAAGCCTTCAAGGCTGAAGCCCTGGATCTGGATGACTCTGGTGACAGACGTCGAGCTGAAGTCCTCATTCAGAAGGCTGGCCTCAAAGAACAAACAGCCGCAAAATTCGGCCAACTCACCGCCGGCATCAAGCAGTTCAGAGATTCGCTCCAAACGATGAGCAACCAGCTGGAGCTGGACATCATGCGGATCAAAGAAGAGCTTTCCTTGCAGGAAGCACAGCTCCGCAGCGCGGACCTGAGGCAGGATGCACTAGGCAGCCACCTTGGTGAGCTGGGAGAACGTTCCGAGCAAGAACTTTCTGTCCGACAAGCCGTCGCAGAACTCCGAGCTGCCGCAGAGATGCGTGCCGCTGATATCGAGATTCGCCTTGCAGAAGGACATGACGTTCTGGCTCGTGTGAACATCGCAAACGTTGCTGGAAGCCAGCAAGTGCTTCGGCAATGGAGCGGGGCAACACGTGAACTGGCAGCCATGGAGCTTCCCAGTGAACACCCATCGTCTGCGACAAGCAGACTTGGCAGGAGAGCTAGAGCGCTTTCCGTAGCAGAGCCAGAATCTGCTCCCACCACATCCGGGGAATCGGATGAAGATCGCCGGGCGAGAATCCGCAGGGAACTCGCCGCAAGAAGAACCAACAAGTCCTAGCAAGTTCTGGGCATTCGAGGAGATAGTTACATGGGCACATCCGTAAACAAGGGCGCGGTCGGTGGACTGTTCGCCGTAGTGGCTGTTCTGGCGGCAATGTTCGCTGGTGGACTCACCCTCTACCGCATGGCCGCACCCGAGAGCACCGAGTCGGTGACCATCGACGGCAACGTCGAGCTGGACAACAGCTTCCAGAACCAGCGCGTCAGCGCGAGCAGCGAGGGAGTGACCATCCCCGGGAACAGCCCGGCGGCCATGACCTCGACCGAGATCTACTGGGGCGTCATCCCCTGGAACTCCATGGCCGGCGTGAACCACGCCAACGGTGGACCCCGCACCTTGCAGGGCTCCATCATGGAGAAGTGGGGGGTCAACCTCCGCATCGAAGGCCAGGACATGTACGGAGACCAGAAGGACGGTCTCATCGCCTGTGCCACGCAGATGCAGCGCACAAACTCGGACAACTGCACGGCCGGCTACACGCACACCGCCATGATGGGCGATGCGGCGGCCTGGTACGTCGACGGACTCAACCGTGAGCTCGCCAAGCTGGGACCGGAGTATCGCGCCGAGATCATCGGCGGTTTCGGACGGTCGCTGGGCGAGGACACCTTCATGGGTCCACCCGAGTGCGTGAACAACCCGGACTTCTGCCGAGGCAAGCGCTTCGCGGGGGTGCAGGGTGACGGCGACATCAACGTGGCCCTCACTTGGGCAGCACTCAACAACATCCCAGTGAATCCCAACGGGAACACCTGGGATCCCGACGCGCTGAACTTCCTGTACACCGGCAGCTTCGACGAGGGCGACAAGGCCTACATCGAGGACCAGTGCGACGACCTCAAGGAGGTCAAGGGTGGCAAGCTCACCGGTCGCACGCAGAATGTTTGCATCGCAGGCACCTGCACATGGACCCCCGGCGACGTGAACGTCACCCGTCTCAAGGGTGGCCTGGCGAAGATCTTCTCCACCAAAGAGAACAGTGGGCAGATGCCCAACGCGATCTTCGGCATCCGCAAGTGGAACCAGGCCCACAAGGGCGAGGTGGTGAACTGGCTGGCAGGTGGTTTCGAGGGCAACCTCGAGGTCCGCTCCAGCCGCGAAGCCCTCACCCACAGCGGCGAAGCGTCCTTCGCCATCTACCAGACGGCCGTCATGGACGCGAAGGACTGGGCCGCCTACTACTAAGGCATGGAGGAGTGGGACAAGACCCGCACCGTTCGCGTGAGACTCGGCGGAAGCCAGGCCTTCACCATGGACGAGGCACTCCAGTTCTACGGAGTTGACCCATCGGCGGGCAACCCCTTCAAGCGCTCCTACGAGTACTACGGCGACCTCGCCGTCGATCTCTGGCCCGAGGACATCTCGTCCTATCCCGCGTTCGACGACGTGTTCAACGGTGAGTACCTCCTGGCCGCCTCCAAGTTGGAAGGCGTCGAGGGTGGTGGCATCGCCGCTCCGGACTTCGCCAAGGCCTCCAGCGCCCCCGGTCAGGTGATCGGATCGCGGAGCTGGCAGATCAGCTTCAAGAGCGGTTCGGCACAGTTCAACACCAGCGCCGCCGGCGACCTGGACGAGCTGGCAACCCTGCTGGTCATGGCCGAGAGCACACGGGTAGAGATCCACGGCTACACCGACAGCCAGGGAGAAGCTGAGACCAACTTGGTCCTGTCCGAAGATCGCGCCTTCGCGGTCAAGGTCTACCTGCAGGAGATCGCCCCGGCGACCTTCCCCAAGGACCGGATCACGGTCCACCCCCACGGGGAGGACAACCCCCTGGAGTCCAACGGGACTCCCCAGGGTCGCGCGACCAACCGTCGCGTGGAAGTGAGGGTGATCACGCTCTAGGACGTAGAGCACGACAACGCTGCCCGACTAAGCATCTCTTGCAGATGTGGATGTCGGGCATTTTCTTAAGCGGCTGGTATTTCCCGGCTGCTCAAGTCAATGATTTCAAGCTGACGACAAAATGTAGTCAGTCTAAGGAGGGCGCGCAATGAACCCCAAGGCATGGTTTACACCAAACCAACCCTTGTCTCCCGCTGGTTTCTGGCTGTGGTCCATCATCTGGATCGCCGTCTTCATCCTGACGTGGGAGCTGTGGCGCTCCCCAACCGTTCCGGGTGTCTCTGACACGCTCTCCGCCCTCATGGGGCTTATGGGCAAACAGAGCTTCTACCTGGACATCATGGAAAGCTTGAAGCTGACCACCATGGCCCTAGGCCTGGCAACGGTGATCTCCCTGCTCCTGAGCTACGCACGGAGCCTCGGCTTTGTTCAGCCATTGGTCAGGGGGGTCACCCTGATGCGCTTTCTGTCGATCGCTGGACTTTCGTTCATCGCCAGGCAGATGTTCGTGAGCGGAGACGGTGTAAAGCTCTCCCTGCTCACCTTCGCCATCACGGTCTTCTTCACGACCTCCATGGTTGCCGTGGTCATGGCGATTCCCCAGAGCAAATATGACTACGCCCGCACGCTCAGGATGAGCGAGTGGGAGATCGTCAAAGAGATTGTCGTCTTTGGCACCTTCGCAGATGCGCTGGAGGCCATGCGGCAGAACAACGCCATCGGCTTTGCCATGCTCGCTGGTGTGGAGGTCATCTCACGCTCAGGAGGCCTGGGAGTCATCATGTACGACGCCAAGAAGTACACCGACCCTGGCGTCCAGACGGCCATCATGCTGCTTGTGCTTGTCATGGGCATCGGCATCGACTACCTGTTGGGCCTGGCCAAGCGCGTCTGCGCTCCGCACACCGCACTAGGAGGACACTGAGATGGGAGACTACGAACACTCAAGGGGCGACCTGCTGTTGGAAGCCGTTGGTGTGACCAAGTCCTTCGGAGACAGAACCATCCTCAAGGGTTTGTCCGTACAAGTTCATGACGTGATCCGACCTGGCATGACCCAAGGACAGATCGTGGCAATTCTCGGCCCATCGGGTTGTGGAAAGACCACGTTGTTCAGGGCCCTTGCCGGACTGGAAAGGCCCAATGAGGGCATCGTGAGGGCTGGCTCACCGCTTGTCCCAGTGGTCGCAGGATCAGTGGGGGTGGTGTACCAGAACTACATGCTGCTCGTTCACCGCACGGTGATGGGCAACATGTTGGTATCGGCACGGAACAATCCCGAGATCTCTGCCACCGACTACAAGAGTCGAATCATGGAGCTCCTCGAGCGGTTCGGAATCGCCCGAGAGATCGACAAGTACCCCATTCAGCTCTCTGGTGGCCAACGTCAAAGACTGGCGATCGCTCAGCAGGTCATCAACGGTGACAAGCTGATCATGATGGACGAACCGTTCTCCGGGCTCGACACCCTGGCTAAGACGGCTGTGTGTGACCTTCTCGTCGAAACGACCAACATGGACGAGCACCGAACCATCGTTGTGATCTCCCATGACATCCGGTCTGCTCTGCGCATCGCAGACACGGTATGGCTCATGGGTCGCGACTTCGTCGATGGCGTTCCGCAAGATGGCGCAAGGATCGTAGAGGAGATCAACCTGATGGACTCCATCGCCTGGAGACCAGACAACCACCGACTGCCCGAGTTCGAACGACTAGTGCGCCGGATCGAGGACCGCTACCCGGAACTCTGATCCACCCCCCCCCGATACGACATCGGGGTTTTTAAATACCTACATAAACAACCTGCACTGGAACGAGAAAGGCTAAGAAAACCCCCACGGGCCGGAAGCTTAGCTTCCGACAGATAAGAAAAACCTGCCGTGACCGTATGTCCTGGCAGGTGGTGCGGGGCGTTACTTAGGCTTCATGACCCTAAGCCAACATGATGTCCCTCGTTTTGGACACGTAGCCTGATCAGCGAGTGCGATGAGCTCGCAAGGCCCGCAGGTCAGATGCATGGGAACCGGGCGGCTCCAGTCATCGACGATCGTCAGCCCTACGCGCTTTCCGACGTGAACGGAAATAGGGTTGGTTGTGACCCCGAAGGCCACCAGTTCTTTGATTCCTCTGAGACCTGCCACGGCATCGTATAGCTTGTGACTGAGTCCCCTGCCACGATGATCACTGCGAATCCAGATGGAGCCGATCTCCGCGAAACCATCTTCCACCGGCCAGGCCGCGATGAATCCGACCGGCTCCCCTTCTGCCATGAGCACCACAGCAAGGTGGCGCTGGTAGAGACCCTTGAGGTTCTCAGGGGTGTTGCGGGTGGAATCGATCTTTGGCTCTGCTGTGGTGGCCACAGAGATGATGTCCCAGACGTGATCCGGGACAGATGAGGGATGTGTGTGAATCGTCGGCATGGACGTCTCCTTTTTAGATAAAACAAAAAGAGTCGCCCTATGGACGACTCTCGGTTGCATGATAACAAAACGCGGATCGTCCTAGTGGCGACCGCGGCGGCGTGAAGTTGTTGTGTGGATCTGTGTATTCATACCTAGAATCATCATACGTGAGAATAAATAGTTGTCAAACTTCGAACTCAATATTATTATTGATCTTATATGAAACCATTCTTGATTTTACAGCTACGTAAGAATGACCTTGTCTCTAAAGGCGAGTTCGACGCGATTTTGAAATACGGCGACATGAACGCCGAAGATGTATTTCGAATGCGTATGGACTCTGACGAGCTTACTGATATTAATCTTGAAGATTATTCAGGAATCATTGTTGGTGGTGGACCATGGAATGTTAGCGACGCTCAGGAGAAAAAGTCCGAGCGCCAGCTTGCCGCAGAAGCATGGCTGTCTGAAATACTCAGACGTGTTGTCGCAAAGGACTTTCCCTATTTTGGCGCGTGCTACGGACTTGGCCTTCTTGCACGAGAACATGGAGGTCTCGTATCAAAGGAAAAGTATGGGGAAGCCGCTGGGAGTGTCACCATAAAGTTAAAGCCTGAAGCCCAAGACGATCCTCTTCTCACGGGGCTGCCAAGCACATTTCAAGCATTCACTGGCCATAAAGAAGCCTGCCAGGAACTACCCAATGGTGCTGTGTGGCTAGCATCATCTGAACAATGTCCTTACAACATATTCAGAATCGGAAAGAATGTTTACACAACTCAGTTTCACCCAGAGCTGGATAACGTAGGGGTCTGTGATCGAATCGATGTCTACAAAAATGAAGGCTACTTCCCACCTGAAGAAGCGGAGGCTTTAAAAGAAAGGTGTAAAAAAGAGGAGATCTCCGTGCCTATGGAAATCCTGCGTAGATTCGTTGAAAAGTATCGGTAACAAAAAACTCCCCCGTTACGCGGGGGAGTTTTGAATACCATTAGTAGTCAAGGCCTTCACGTGCTTTCACGCCTGAATAAAAATAGTGTTTCCTAAGTTTCATCTCGCTGACAAGATGCGCACGATCAAGAAATTCCTGAGGAGCATTTCGGCCAGTCATGATGAGCTCAGTACCCTCAGGTTTCTTGTCGAGTGCTGCCAAAACAGATTCCACAGAGATCATACCAAGGTCTGTTGTTGAGTTAATCTCGTCCATGATGACAAGATCGTATCCTTCGGTGAACATCCTGTGGACTTCCCCCAAGCCACGCTGCGCCTCTACCAAATCTAGGTCCTGAATTGAAAAGTCAAACGCTCCTGTGGAAGGATGAATTCTGTCCCTACCTGTAGCCACAAAATCAACACCATCAAGCTTTTCAAGCACCAATCTTTCAAAATAATGATCGTCACCACCCTTATCAAAAAAGACAATTCCTACTTTTTTACCCGCACCCACAGCCCGAATCGCCTCACCTATACCAGCCGTTGTCTTACCTTTACCATTGCCTGTGAATAATTGAATAAGTCCGTATCCCTGTCGACCCTTAATCGCCACATCTGCCGCCACAACAATACCCTCATGCGCCCTATACGCCTCTAGAAGAGCTCTAAGGTCGTGATCTGTCTGTTCCTCTGGAAGAGACTGCCTTGGATCAATCCAGACAATCTCGTCATGCTCGTCAGAGAGTGTGATCGTGAGCTCTCCACGAGGTCGACACAAATAGTGAATTCCAATGATTGGCTTTTCAAGGACATCTCCCCCTATACCCCAGATACTCACATGAATCGGTGGGCCGATATCGAGTGCCCCCTCCTCAACCCCAATCTCTTCTTTTAATTCGCGCAATAGACCCTCTTGAGGTGTCTCACCTCGATCCATGCGCCCACCAGGAAACCCAAGCTTCCCTTTCGCATTTACATGATCGCCTTTCCCAGCATCGCGAAGCATAAGAACTTTCCCAGCTTGATTCACAATAAACGCCTTATTAGCAACGTATTTCTTTTCCATATGGAAAGTAGTATATCAGAAAGTATAACCAACCCTATGATCTCTTTGGGTTGACAAAGAACGAAAATATGGCTAGATTAACTCGTTCTTGCAAGCCAAGACCCCCTTACGGCTGGGTAAGCCTAGAAAGCTACTACTCAAGTAGTCCCACAACGAACGGTTCGTGGCGTAACCACTGGGAGACCAACACAATGAATCCATTGAGATACTTCTGGGTTGCCGGACTCATCGGCTGGATGCTTTTTCTGCTTGTTGGGGGAGTGTCATGGATCTTCAACCCTGACAAGGAAGAGCAAGCTGAGATCGACATGATCGTCGAGCAGATCTGCAGTGAAGCCTACGCCGACATCTGGGGCGCGGGAAACTGCAAGAGGGCCGTCACTCCGGCCGTCATCTCCTGGAGAGAGAACGTCCGCCCATGTGTCTCCGGTGGGATCCCCGCCGTGTGCATCCTGACAGAGCGCGGACTCCGGATTCAACACACCGGAGGCCTCCTCATCTACAGCGAGGAAATCGCGTTCAACGACCACGTGAGGCAACGTGTTCGCGACCAGATCGTTTGGATCGGCGAACCGCTGAACCTCCCACCGCTCAAGTCCGACACCCCCTGACCCCACGACCGACCCCAACGCAGGGGTCTTTTTTCTTTACATGGATCATTTAAATGGTTGTCTGATTGAGAAAGATCTAAAACCATTTATACGACGGCCGTCGGTATTTCCGTCGGGACTGATTTGCTCATAATCACACCATGTCACCATCAAAAAACATCCGCCTCATGGCGAATGTTTTTCTTCACTAATAACTGAATCTAATAAACAAACAATGGAATGGTGCTAGTGACGTGATCGGCTTCTGCCTGATAGCTATCACCGTCATACTCCAAGACACTCATTGTCCCGGTGACTCCATTTGGTAACGAGGCTCCGTCCCATATTGCGTAAACAGTTGTTCCGTCAGGTAGCTGAAAAAGGACGGTCGTATCGTCCATGCGTTCAACACGGCTAAACGCACCAATGAAGGCAGCCATCATCTCGAATGTCTCTTCAGAGGCTTCTCCAGGCCCACCCGTTGGATCGTGAGCGCCAACGTTGAATATAACAGAGGCTCCGTTTGCAAAGGCGTTGACATAGCTTGTAAACGTCAGTTGTGCCGCGTCATCATCTGAAAGATTCTGTGAAAAATCGCCAACAAGTGCTTCGGTGACCCAGAAATCGGTATCTGCATACCCAAAATCGTCCAGATAGTCTCGATAGTCATCGCTCCAAAAAACATTACTCGATGAAATTGAATGAATGTTTCCGATATCAAATACGCCACTAATCTCGCCAAGGACGTTATCCCAATAAGCTACTGAACTTGCATGCATTCCAGCTTGCCCCGCCGGAAGGACGATGGCATTTGAATCAGCGGCTAAAATCGCTTCATACGAAACGGCCAGAAGTTCAGCATAGGTCTGAGCATCATCCTGAAAGAAGACGGTGCCATCTTGCATTGACGGCTCATTAAAAATCTCCCAATGCCTGACGGGGTATTCAAGTCCCGGCATGTCATCGACCCCATCACCATCATAGCGCTCAACCACATCACTTAACCAAGCGAGATAAGCACTCTCATCACACGGTGCATGCATCCAATCCATGGTGCGAATGAATCCATTGTTTGTATCGTCGCTGCTGTCATGGCATTGCTCCTGATCCCAGTTTGCAAATCCCCAGATCGTAGCAAGAATGGCCTGACGATCCCCCTGAAGACTAGCAACGACCTCATCGGCCTGATCCCATTGGTAGGTGCCCTGAGTACCCTCAATCCAATCCCAAACAAACGGTCCTGAGTGTGGGCGCACCCATCCCCCCTCAAGCTGTGAGTCAATCCGTCCAAATTCTGTCAGCCGACCAAAATGTGACGTTCCTATATCTGATGGCCATGATACGGCCGTGGACTCACTCGTCTCATTGGGGTCTATCGATGTCGAATCATCGTATTGAACCTCGGTATAGCCATCCACTTTTCCCATCTCTATTTGTGCAAGATCATTATCCGCAATTCCAAGTCCCAAAAAGCGCATGATGGTGTAAGCCGCAGCTCCGTCTTCCATGTAAATCATCCGACATCGATCCGGATAGATGTACCACGCCTCCCCATGTTGCTCGACCTGAAGCAATATTTTTCCCTTGAGACTGTTAGCGAGGGAGTTATAATCACATGCCGACGCAGATGCCAACATCTCTGTGGTATCAGAAACAGAAGGAATCGTTGCCAGGTCAGCGTCTGTAATCCCCAAAGAAAAGAAACGCATCATTGAGTACGCCGCATCCCCATTGGCCATGTAATAGCGTTTGTCATCCGTGTCCCGCACATACCATGCTTCCCCATGCTGATCGACCTGGAGCAAGATGTACCCATGTAGCCGCTCAGTCAGATCTTGATTAAAGGCATAGATCACCCCTGGGATAATGAGAAGGGTAAGAAGTAGGAGTAAATAAAATCTTTTCATAAAAATACTATTTTATTCAGTATACCAAAAACGAGGCCATAGGACCTCGTTTTATTATCTCTTATGAACAACCGCTTGTTGCACCGCAGTTCAAGCACTTATAGCAGGCAGCGTTGCGGACCATGATGGAGCCGCATGTGTCGCAGGCTGGTGCGTCGGACTGGTTGTCAAAGGTTTGTGTGTGAGCGCGGGTTGCACTCTGTTCAGGAGCAGCCTGGAAAAGATTTGGTTGATCAGCAGCTTTGTCTGCAACCATTTCTTTTGCCACCTCCCCTGTGCCCCCCGACACAGCTGCTTCATCAACATCCTCATCTACCACATTAATCCCTACTGACAACTGACTCTCACGTGGCAGGAATTTGATCGCTAGCCAGCGGAAGATGTAGTCCGTGATGGACTTGGCAATACGGATCTGTGGGTTGTTCGTGTAACCAGATGGCTCAAAGCGCATGTGGACGAACTTGTTTACCAATACCTCCAGTGGCACCCCGTACTGAAGGCCGATCGAAATCGACGTAGCAAACGAATCCATTAAACCTGATATTACTGAACCTTCCTTGGCCATTGTCATGAATAGCTCACCTGGCGTTCCGTCGTCATAAAGTCCAACGGTGATATAGCCCTCATGATTTCCAACGGCAAACTTATGTGTGATGGATCGACGTTCATCTGGTAGTCGTCGTCGTCGCAGTTTCCTATCATTCATGACCTTCACAGTCTCTATGACACGTGCTTTCTCGTCCTCAACCTCCTGATCACGATCCGTGTTCTGCTTTTTCGCATCTGATTCCTTAGATGTTGTAAGCGCCTGCTGACGCTTAGATCCGTCACGATAGATAGCAATAGCCTTAAGACCAAGCTTCCATCCAGCCATATACACATCGGCAATCTCCTGCTCGGTTGCCTCGTGAGGCATGTTTACAGTCTTGGAGATGGCACCAGAAATATACGGTTGTACAGCGGCCATCATTTTAAGATGACCCATATACTGAATTGTTCGTGTCCCCTTCGCGGCTTTAAATGCGCAATCGAATACAGACAAATGTTCTGGTCTCACATGAGGAGCTCCTTCAATAGTGTCTGTTTCTTCAATGAAGGCAAGAATCTCATTTCTTTGAACATCTGTGTAACCAAGACGTGTGAGCGCCTCAGGAACGGTTCCGTTTACAATCTTCATCATTCCGCCACCTACAAGCCACTTGTACTTTACTAGCGCAATATCAGGTTCAACACCTGTGGTGTCACAGTCCATCAAGAAACTAATCGTTCCCGTTGGGGCAAGCACTGAAATCTGCGCGTTCCGAAGACCAAACTTGCTTCCGTGCTCAACCACATTGTCCCAAGACTTCCGAGATTCTGTCATGAGCTCTTCGGGGACACCGGCGTTGCTCGCTGAGTAAGCGGCATCACGATGCATGCGCATGACCTCCATGGCAGGCTCTGCATTTTTGGCGTAACCATTAAAGGCCCCAATCTTTTCCGCGATCTTTGAACTTTGATAGTAACAGTGTCCACTCTGCAACGAGGTGATGGCACCAGCCAAGTTTCGTCCCTCATCTGAGTCATAAGCTAAACCACGACTCATGAGCAAGGCCCCAAGGTTGGCATAGCCGATTCCAAGTGGGCGGTAGTCGTGAGAGTTCTGCTCGATGGCAGGTGTTGGGTACACAGAGTTTCCAATAAGAATCTCCATGGCTGTAATAATGATCTCGTTAGCCCTCTTAAAGGCCTCTACATCAAATATCAATTCACCATTGACTTCCTTACGGAACTTCAAAAGGTTAAGTGAAGCAAGATTACAAGCACTATCGTTTAGGAACATGTACTCGCTACATGGGTTTGATGCGTAAATTCGGTCCGTGTTTTTACTGGTATGCCACTTGTTAATGGTTGTGTCGTACTGCATTCCTGGGTCACCACACTTCCATGCAGCCTCAGCCATCATAGCCATGAGCTCACGTGCCTTCCAAGTCTGCATTGTTTCTCCAGTCGTTACAGCTTTTGTCTCCCAATCACCATCATCTTCAACAGCCTGCATGAATTCATCTGTTACACGAACAGAGTTGTTGGCATTTTGGAAATAAATCGATGCATAAGCTGGTCCATCAATAGAACCGTCATACCCAGCATCCATAAGAGCCCATGCTTTTTCCTCTTCGGCCACCTTACAGGTAATAAACTTGTCGATGTCTGGATGTCCAATATCTAGAATAACCATCTTTGCCGCTCGACGTGTCTTTCCACCAGACTTGATCACACCAGCAAAAGCATCTAATCCTTTCATGAAAGACACTGGTCCAGAGGCCTTTCCATTTGAACCACCAAGGTACTCATGACTAGAACGAAGTCTTGAAAGATTTGAACCTGCACCAGAACCACCTTTAAAAAGCATGCCCTCGGTAACACATAGGTTCAGAATTGAACGCATGTCATCCTCAACAGAGTTGATAAAGCATGCAGAGCACTGCTGTGGACGTGTTGTACCTACATTAAACCAAACCGGTGAATTGAACGCTGCCATCTGGTTTACCAAAATGTGATGTAGCTCATCATCAAATACTTGTGCGTCTTCTTGAGTTTGAAAATAACCATCCTTGCGCCCCCAATTTGAAATAGTCTTTGCAACTCGACCAACAAGCTGCCTGACTGAATACTCTCGGTTTTCATTTCCAACTGTGCCAAAGAAATACTTTGAAACAACAATGTTGGTTGCAGTCTGTGACCATGTCTTTGGAACCTCTACACCCTTTTGTTCAAAAACTATGTTTCCCTTGAAATCATTAATGACCGCATCTCGCTTTTCCCACTCGATCTCGTCATAAGGATGAACTCCTTGTTTTGTAAAGTAACGTGAAGTACTTATGCCATGCCCATATTTCTCATTACGGTCATCTTCACGATTTGTGCTCCTAAATGAACTATATGATTTTGCAACGTGCACCAAGTTATTATCAATAAACGTGAGGTAAACAAATTCGCGAACGTCTGTAATAGATGGAATTGTATGACCATCAAACTGGCGGGTAAGACGAGTAAGCACTTGCTCTGTAATCTTTTGTGCCAACCGTCCATCCTTCATTCCTGCAGCATGCAGTGCATGCTGGATTGAATCCATCAACTTTTTTTGGTCGAAAGATTGTTCTTCGCCGCTACGTTTCTGAACGGTTTTTACAGATGTCATAAAATCCCAAACTGTTTCTGATATCGCTTTTGTATCAACGGTTTGGTCATTAACCTTGATGTTGGTTTGGTCTAGCATAACAAGCGAGGAACTTAGGTTGATTAGGCGAGTTTTTGAAAGAAATGTTTGGCTGATACTTGGCAGATAAAAATACGATCCAACGTTGGGATCATATATTCTCCTGGAAGGGTCTGCACCATCTAAAGATCCTCTTCCCCACTGCCACCACTACATCTTGTGGTCAGTTAGTATGATAGGCCACTATATGTTGTGTGTCAAAGAGGTGGTTATCCACACATTTTCACGACACTAGACACAGGTTGGGTCTAAAACCCCATACTTAGGTTGATGGCGGGAGCTTCCTCTTTTAATGCAAAATCAACTGGGATTGCCTTCCTCCCACCCACACGATCTTCATAGGCCAAAGCATTGTATTTTAGACCATACTCATACACCCCTTTGGTTACTTTTACGTCTTGAAGGCAATAATCTTTTATCTTCTGAATCTCCCCCTCTTTCCACCAGTCGACAGCCTGAAGTCCATGCCCACTTTTGCGATACCCCACCGTGGCAGCTGCTACGTCATCCAACTTCAATCTGAACCCAAGTGAGTTGCGTATTTCTTCTAACATATCCAATTGAGGAAATGCATTAAGGTCACCCGGGTAGTAATTATTCATGATTGGCATGTCGAAGTATCGAGAGTTGTATCCGATTACTCGATCAGCATGCTCAAGAAGTGGCCACAAGCGAGCGAAGTCTTTCTCTTCATAACATTCGTATGAATCCGTCTCATAAAAATAGACCCCTATAACAGATATCTTCATCTGCTTAAAATCAGGGCCGGCAGCGGTTTGTGTTTCTATGTCTAAAACAACTTCTTTATTTGGCATAACGTGACCGATTATAGCACATCTTATTATGGGATCTCATACAAGTGAATCGTGTCTGAATCAATGACCTGAGACCTAATGTGTTTAAGACCAGGAAAACTAAAAACCCTTGCAACCACTCTTGTTCCACTTGGATAATGTTTGATTAATACTGGCTCGAGCTTGCTATTTATTTCACTAAACAGGTAACTGGTAATCACGTCAGCTGGAGGAGGTGTCTTGGCGAACATATCCCCTTTTACAAATGTGGTTCGATCTGAAACTCCATTAAGTTTTGCAAGCCACCTAGACCACCACACAAGTAAAGACAACCTTTCAATGCCATACCCAATGGCCCCAAACTCTTTCACCGCTTGAATAATTATGGTGCCATCACCTGCCCCGAAGTCAATCACTCTTTCTCCCGGCTTCAACTTTGCAAGAGTCAACATCTCACTCGTATGTCTTGTTGGCGTGCGAACCCATGGAACACTGACAATTCCGTTAAACAAAAAATAGGCCACCATCCCAATGATTCCCATCAATACAATCATCAGGAAAAATAAGCTGTAGAGGTAAATCGTTATCATAATTATTCCAAGCTAGCAGATGCCGCAGCTGCCTTTAACCCCTCAGAATACGTTGGGAACGCATGGATCATCTCTGCGAGCTTATCGATCTTTGCACCAAGAAACATTGCCATAGCAGCTTCATGAATTACTTCCCCAGATCTTTCACCTATCATATGTGCACCTAGGATTTTTCTAGTTGTTGGATGAGCAATAATCTTTATAAGACCAAAGCGACTATTATCAGTGACCGCCCTGCCAAGTGCAGCAACATCATATCTACCGATTAACAATTTTTTGTATTGGTTACGAGCCTCAGTCTCGGTCATACCAACAGAGGCAACTTCAGGATCGATATACGTCACTCTTGGCACAACACGCATATCTCTCTTATCTGGTGCCGTGCGCTTTCGTTTTGCAACAAGTGCAGCGTTGTTGCCAGCAATCCACCCTTCGTAATGAGCTGTGTGTGTAAATTGAAGTCCACCATCAACATCTCCCGCAGCAAAAATATGTTTTACATTTGTTCGCTGATCTTTGCTTGTTGTAAATCTTCCATCTTTATCCATTGTCACACCGGCGTCCTCAAGCCCTAAGCTATCAATATTTGGCCTCTTTCCAGTTGCCACCACAACGGTTTCAACCGCAAGCATCTGTGGTCCGCCAGCGGCATGAATCTTAATCCCAGTCACACCACCATTAGCACTGATGACTTCCTGAATCTGAACATTCACATGAATTTCAACACCGGCTTTTAAAAGAGCCTCTTCCGCTAATTTTGAAATCTCTAAATCCTCTCGCTGTAAAACAACCGGCGCTGTTTGTAACAGTATCACTCGTGTTCCAAAACTCACATAAAACATGGCTATTTCACAACCGACCGGACCGCCACCTATAATCGCCATGCTCTTTGTCCGTCGCTTTGGTGCGAGAGCTTCTTTCCACCCCCAATACTTAATCTCACTAAGTCCTGGAATTGGTGGGATAAAATCGACCGTCCCTGTTGCTACAACAATGGTTTTTCCGGAAATATTCTTTCCATTCACTTCAATGGTGTGTGGGTCCACAAAACTCGCTTCACCAATAATACTATCAACCTTATGTTGTTCTAAAATTTTTACATACCGATCTCCATATTCTCCACCACCCGTAATGGTGTCCACAACCTTTTGTCGATAGTTCATCACTTTTTTAAAATCAAAAGATCTACCCCCGATCTCCATACCGAATTCACGAGCGTGCCCCATGAATCTATAGGCTGCTGCTGCCTTTAAAATGGCCTTAGAAGGCACGCAAGCATAATTCGGGCATTCTCCCCCGAACCGATCCTTTTCTATCACACACACGGAAGCCCCGAGACTTCTAGCGGCTTCAATAGCAGAGAACCCAGCGGATCCTGTTCCTATAACAATCACGTCGTAAGAGGGTACTTTTGGCATATGTTATTCAAAAATTGATTGAGCTTCATTCCACAAACGATCTTCTCCGGCTTGCCTAAGGGCATACCACCACTCAGCTCCCCACAAATAGACTTCAGACAAACCAGCCTCACGGGCAAAGCTAATATTTTCTTGGAACATTTCAACGGTGAACGCATCATACCAATCGGCAATTGACCGAGTATTGATCGGCTCATTAAACCAAGGCTCTGCCTGTAGCTCTGAGACTATTACCTGCTGAACATGACCGTCCACCAGCTTTGCTCGAAAATAATAATACTCCGGACTTAGTGGATAAACAAAATATCCAAAGAGATCATTCCAAGTCTGTCTGTACATGGAGATCCCAAGTATGTCAGCAGCCTCTGCTGAATCTATCCAGGATCCTAATTCACCACTCACCGTCATTTGGATAGGTCGATCGTCAAGACGGCGCACCAAATCAACTCGCTCAGTAATCTGAGGCACATCCACTTTAGGACATTCTCCGAATGGAAAAAACGGTTCGTTCTCTACTTGCCAACGAACAATAGCCGAGGAATTTTTATACCGATTCACTGTTTCTTCAATAAACGAAAGTGTAGCTTGTTGCTGATAAGTTGTATTCAACTTTTCCACCCAATCAGGCACAAAGCATTCAGGCCACCTTGGAACCTTTGCCCCGACAACCATCGTTATTTTCAAATCATTATCCTCAGCAATATCAATCAACCAATCTGGCTTTTTCCAGTCATACTCCCCTTCAGCAGACTCGATATCAGACCAATAGATTGGTAATCTAATAGATTTCACTCCCATTTCATGCACGAGCGCCTTGTAGGTTTCTTTATAATCTAATCCAAGCTGTTCTGCGTACAGCCACGAGTATGTAACGCCAAAATTAGGCTCTATATCGGGGTTGTTGTTCATCCAAAATGACGCGAAGGTAAACACTCCCACCGCACCAATGAGAGCTATAACGAGCATTATTCGTAGATGTTTTTCTTTCATACCCCCATCGAACTTGAACCCTATTAAATCTCCTCTCTTTTCTCACGCAAGAATGCTAGCCAACTTTCAATAATTCCTATTGCGGCTTTAAATGGTGCTTCGATAATAAAGTCAAAAAAGAACAGGAAGATATTCACCTTAGGTGCCCTTAGGGCAACCCAACGTCCTGCTCTGACAATCGGAAGGAATAAAATATCCGAGATGCTCCCAAAAAATCCACGTGAGACATCGATCACAATCAACTCACGACGTGTGTTGCGGATACGAAGTCCAAAGTAGGCAACAAGGGACAAGAAAAATATAAAGAAGATTATCGACAAAGCATTAAAATCTAGTCCAACACGGAGCATCCAAGCAATGAGCGAAATAGTCACAAGCCACACGGACAGATACAGACTATTAAAGATCCACCAAATAGCCCCCTTGGTCCATTGCATTTTACGTTTAAAGATCAATGTAAAGTCATCTCCAAACCCCAATAGGCCATGCAACTCTTCAAGGACCTTTTCCGTATTCTTTGTTTTTGGAATACGAACCGTTAAACCAACCACTGCAAGAAGCAATGGGGGAAACAAAATATTAATCATCAATGGTAAGTAATCCGTTGAGCGTAGAATCAGAAGCTCATATGGATATTCAACCAAGATCGCCAAAATAGATTTGGTCAACAGAAGAAAAACGGCCGCACGGAATACCGTTCGTGTTAGCTTCTTTCTAAAAGTATTATATCGCTCTTGAGCCGCCTTTGAGATAGCTGTGTCTATACTAGCCACATCCTTACCCTGTATGGCCTGTGCAAACGCGTCTGGATTATCTTTTGCAATATCAGAAAGTAAATGAAATACGATTCCATGCCGACGCACAAATCGAAAAACTGAATCCTGTGCATGGTGCAAAATTTGCCCCTCAACAGAATCAATAACCTTCACTAGGTTCATGGAAATCTCTTTGACAACATGGTCTCCTGGTTTTGCTTTTCTCCAATTTGGATAATAGAGCGTCAGAATTCTGTAACGCAAAGTTGCAAGATTTGATTTCAAAACGGAGCGGTGAATGGCAATATAAAGCTGAAGCTCTCTATCACTTTCCGAAATCACTTGCGTTTGCCATTCAACACGTTTCTTCAGCTCTTGATAAGCATAACTTGCCAGAGCCTCATCAATACACGGCGGGCCCAAGACATATTCGATTTCAACAGACAGTACATCTAGAAGCCACGTGTAGACTTTTTGCCCTTCAGGACTTTCAGGTTCAAGAATTCCAAACATGAACTTGTACTTCTCTAAAATCCCAGCAACCTTATCGATCATGTTGGTTGGAACACTCGCATTGGGCATGTACTTCGCCCAGATAAGTTCTCTCACTAACTTTCCCGCCATTTCGCCTGTGGGACCCTCAATCATGCTGCGCTTAAGAATGCGACGAATAGCATTGCGTCTGAGCAAATGCTCTTCATCGTACTCAAGTGTATTGCGAACCGTCTCGTAAACAGAAGCAGCCACAGACACTGTGTCTGAGACTTTGATAACATCCTCATTATTTTTTGTGTCATCTTTTTCTCGCTTCATCTGAGCGATGGTAGCAAGAAGATGTTCAAGGGCCTTATCCATATTTTACACAATCAACGGTAACGGTTGAATTTCACTTTTTCTGCCTAAAACAAGGTCTTCGATACGATAAGTACCGTGCGTCGGGGCTTCAATGTAACCATTGTAGGCCATCCTAGCAACTCCACCAGACTCGATCCAATCTTCAAGCCATTCATCTGTATAACGAGGGTCATTCATAGGCACTCCACCACCAACATACCCAACCCAGATACGATTAAACTCTTCTTGGCTTCCAATTGGCGGAGCCATGATAAGCGCAATCCCCAGCCCACAATAAAACGACATCTCTGACGGTTTCGTCCATAAAATATCTGTGGTTTTGAGAACCTGGTTATAGTCAGAAAAATAAGAGGCTCGGCTCTCATGCTCTGGAACGTTAATCCATGTACCGAGCTCATTTTCTAATCCTAATTTTATGGCGGCGCTACGATAATAATCTATGGCATCTTTTCGAAATCCAGCCATAAGATTCAAGCGGATTTCATGTCGAGCAATCTTTGCCTTGAGGCTCTTCATAATCTTCACTCCAAGAGCACGCTGCGCCCCGGCCCCACCAACTGAATAGGTCACGGTTAAAGGATGAGCAGCACTTTCAGTTTTACAACGAGCTGCACCAAGTTTTGCTTTAAGAATATCCGCATATCGATTATGAAAAATTCCGTTTGGGTCAAGATTGCACAACCTATGCGTGAGTAGGTCCTTTAAAATCTTTGAATTTGGTCCACCAATAAGTTCCTTTGGTAAAGGAAAACCTGTGGCAAAAATATTTTCTGCAGGGACTCCATACAATTTCAACCTCTCCACCACTCGTCCGTTGCTTGCTAAATATTTAATTCGTGATCGCTTTGGGTCCATTGGAGCCCAAGCACGAGAAATGTCTGCGTCAGTCGTTACACACCAGATATCGCCAGGGTAATTATAATACTCAGCAAAGAACGCTGGAATGAAAAAAGTGGTGACGAACGGGAGTGGATTCTCAGAAAGCTGTTCAATAAGGTGCTTACCAAGACCCTTTTTTATCATTTGAAAAATCTGTCTTACTTGAATGTTTGGTTTTGATAAATCCCTCCTTGGGTAAAACTTTTCAATTTGTTGCCAGTAATCAAGCGCCTCGAACAAATAGTTTCCGATCACGGGAATAGGTTTCATTCTAGAAATAGCTTCGTATATCTTTCGACTCTCATTCCAAAGCTTCATGTCTTCTTCGGGAATTCCATCGTAGTCATTTGCTGAAATAACTTGTCCTTTAGATAAATCCTTTAATGCATAGGCAGCGCGAGAATGCCCATATCCCATGTTTACATCAATGATCCAAGCCTGTTGTTTTGAATGTGTATGTGAATGATTCGGCATACTAGAAAAATGACCTTTCTTGAGATTTAGAAACTATTTTATATGCCTCCTCTGCCGTATCCACGACAGTGAATAAATTAAGGTCATCTGGTCCGATTGTGTGAAAGTTGTCCCGCTGAACATCTGCAGACCACTCAAACAATCCATCCCAGAAATCATGCCCGACACACACAATGGGGGTGGACTGCATTTTCTTTGTTTGAATGAGTGTTACGATCTCAAAAAACTCGTCCAATGTCCCAAAGCCCCCTGGGAAAAAAACATAAGCTTGCGCTGACGCGGCCATGAGAACCTTGCGGGTAAAGAAATAATGAAATGTTCGACTCTTTGTTACGTACTTGTTTACTGTTTGTTCAAAAGGCAATTGAATGTTCAGTCCAATTGATTCTGCCCCAACCTTCTGTGCACCACGATTACCAGCTTCCATGATGCCACCACCACCTCCCGTTATGATTGTAAATCCGCACTCACCCAACATCTCACCGAGTTGAACAGCAACCTTGTACCACTTGTTCGCTGGTTTTAAACGAGCAGACCCCCAAAATGTCACCTCTCTGCTGGATTCAGACAAAAATTGAAATCCATCAACAAATTCTGACATGATCCTAAAGATTCTCCATGAGATTTCATAAATCCTAACTGGTTCATTAATATTCTCATTACTTGCCAGGGGTATCCGGCAAGTATTGTGAGATGGGACAACTTCTTTCTTTTTAGATTTTGATTTTTTCGTTGGCATAGTAGAGATAGTTTATCACATCACAAGGTGAACTGTCGCAGAGCTTTTCGGCAAGATTTAGCATTGGGACAAAGTCTCTCAACCAGCTCCCAAAAGGCCTTTGAGTGGTTAAAATGGGTTGTGTGGGCAAGTTCGTGAGCGACGATATATTCTGCGAGATGTGTGGGCAGCAAAGAAAGCTTATAGTGAAAACCAAGGGTCATACCACTGCTACAACTCCCCCACTGCCTCTTCCAGTTTCCAAGACGGATCTTTTCGATCGTTACAGGATGAACCCGTCTCATTTTCAAAACTGTTGCCTCGATCATCTGCAATGTCTGTTCTTCAACAACGCTTCGTGCCACACCACCATGACAGAGCGTATCTCGCTCTTTTTCCCGACTCATACGATCCACCTGTTTCTCGATCCAGTCACGATGGTTATCCACATGTCTTTTGATCGTTCTGTCAGACGGACCCCTAAGAGCTGGTACCACAACCTCCCATCGCCCACCGGAATGAACCACAATAGACATGTTCTTGGCACGTTTACTTTTTCTAACTGGAATATCCATATCAAAACCATTCTATCAAAAAACCCGGATGACAGGTGCCATACCGGGATTGCGTGTTGTGGTCGTGTGGCCTAAAGCGCGAAGGCTCCGGCTTCGACGTGACGCCCAATGGACGTGAGGAACTCGATCAGACCCACACGGACTTCCGTGGCCGGCATGCTCTCACCGGTGAGCGGGTCACGAACATGTGCCTCGTTCACGGGGATGCGACCAGCGACCTGGATCGAGATGATCTTGATGCTCTGGTCGAAGACGGCCGTAGGCCTCTTCCCACGACGTCCCTGGAAGATCTCGTCGAGCAGACGGAAGTTGAACTTCCCACTGATCAACAGCCCGTAGATCTCCATCATCAGCTCACGCTGAATCGTGTAGGTCCGCGCGATCTTCGCGGTCCGCTCCGCCAACTCCAGAACCGGTGCGAGCTGATCAGCGTTGATCAGCAGCGGATCGGTCTCCGTGGAGATGGCTTCACGAGCCAACGCCAGCAATTCCTGCAGCTCCTCAAGCATGCGCTGACGGGGATTCTTGGGCCTGTCTTTCATTCGACTTCTTCGAGACACGAGCTCTCCTTGTCACTTGTCAGCACGGGATGCGCCAACGAGTAATGAAGATACGCTCCGCAAACAAAGGTGTCAAGGCGTTATCGCACCAACCTCAGGTTGTGCTTCATAGGTTGAAAGAAAGGTCATAAGGACTACAGAATCTGTCGAATCCAGTGCTTGTGAGTCAGCATTCTCGTCAAAAACAAGATCTCCGTTGTCGTGATATAGAACGGCGTAGTACACAGCTCCGTCAATTAAAAACGTTTGCAATGCGACGGTTAAATGCTCCCCACCATTCTGCAGATAATCAGAGGCCCCTATCACCTTCCCGGGCACACCATCGTCATCATCAAAGATCACCACAAACCCAGGCCTAGCCAGGACGGCAAATCCAACTTGCACACCCGTAGTACCGGACAACTGGTTCTCTAAGTAAATAGCATTACCCCCACCATCCAACATCGCACCGAAGGTTTGTTCTCTAACCCCCGTCATTTCAACATTTTCCTGAAAGTCTACAACTTCTTCCTGTTCCTGAACGGCGGGACTACTCAAGGCGAACCCAACAATAAGTCCGGCGATAATAATAAAGAAAAAGATCCAAAGCTTTGGTACTTGATTTGTCATATACCCCAAGTCTATCACAGGGGTGGACACAAAATGAACTCTCGGCTATACTCGTGGACGTCAATTAACCTATAGATTATGTCTACATCTTGTCTCGTAACGGGCAAAAAGACGATCTCTGGAAACAATGTCTCTCACTCAAACGTGAAGACAAAACGCAAACTCAAGGCCAATCTGATGAAGAAGCGCCTGCGTAATCCAGCGACCGGTAGAATCGTGACTGTCACCATCTCAACTCGTGGCCTGCGCACATTGCGCAAGTGGGATCGCGAAGGAAAGACGTATGACCTCATGGCCCTAAAGAAAGAATCGAAGAAATAGAAAACAGCCTCACTAGAGGCTGTTTTCTATTGCGCTGGTTAATGTGTCCAGGCCCGTGCGTTTTAGTGCTGAGACAAATACATGCTGAGTTTCTTTAAATTGCTCCTGAATTTCTAGTTTGGTTTTTTTACTTATCCCGTCAATTTTACTGAAAACCAACAGTCGCTTCGTCTCCGTTAGGCCCAGCCTTTCCAAAATATCATCCACAACTTCTATGTGCTGCTTATAGTCCTTATCACTAACGTCAATCACTTGCAGCAAAAGATCTGCTTCAACAGCCTCAGACAATGTCGAGGAAAAAGCGTTCAAAAGTTCGGGTGGCAGGTCCTTAATAAAACCAATAGTATCAGACAAAAGCGCGGTCGAATGACTCTCTGGCAAATACAGCTGCCCCACACGGGTATCTAAGGTCGCAAAAAGCTCATTGGCGACGTACTCCTTACGCCCTGTGAGCGCATTAAGGAGTGTTGTCTTCCCAGCATTGGTGTATCCAACGATAGAGACCGTTTTGAGGCCTCTGCGTCGACGTCCTTGGCGTGCCAGGCTCCTCCCATTTTTAAACTTTTCCAACTTCGATTTAATACGACGTTCTTTCTCTTTCAGGTGTCTTTTCATTCTCTCACTGTTTGTCTCTCCGATTCCACGAGTCCCTGTGCCCCCTCCCTGTCGAGAGAGTTCCATTCCCATACCAAAGATCCGTGGACCCATGTGCCTCACACTAGCCAATTCTATCTCAAGCTTGGCTTCTGCTGTTTTTGCGTGCTTGGCAAAGATCTTCAAGATCAAATCAATCCTATCCCATACCTGAATCCCAAACGGACTGAGCATCTCACCAACATCGTAAACCTGACGTGGCCTTAGCTGATCATTAATAATGAGTATACTCACCCCATGCTCTTTACCCTCATTACCCAACTCCTCAACCTTTCCTGTGCCAATGTACGTCTTTGGATGAGGGGCACTTCTTTTCTGCCATTGCTTCACAACGACAATACCCCCATAGGTATTAACCAATTCTTCTAATTCCTGCATTCGATCCATTGCATGGCGCCTATCCATGCGAGGATGTATCAAATCCACTAGTATTGCTTTTTCTTTTTCCATGCGCGGCTATCATAACAAAAAACTCCGATGTCGTATCGGAGCAAGTAACCTTACGTGAATCAAACCAGGTTTGATGGGCACTATAAGTGTCTCATGATGAAACTGAGTTCCATGATGACGGCTGAGACAACCTGTCTCACACCCTCCACTTCGACAGGTGTATCCTCCATTCTTATACCAATGCTTCAATCATTAAAAAACTTAAAACAAAAAACCGCCCCGTGAGGGACGGCTTTTTGTACTGAACCTTTTAAAGCAACGCGTCCTTTGCGGACTTTGCTACACGGAACTTTACAACGGTCTTTGCAGGAATCGAGATTGACTCCCCTGTCATTGGGTTGCGACCCATTCGGGCTGCACGTTCTTTCTTAACGAGCTTGCCGAGTCCTGGGAGTGGGAATTCGCCGTTTGTAACTACCTCGCGCAAAGCGAGTTCTACAAACGCCTCCCACTTCTCTGTAGCGTCTTTCTTAGAGAGTCCTAGCTGCTCACCGAACGCAACCATGAACTGGCTCTTGGTAAGTTTGGCCATAAGGTGTGAAAAACTTAATGTTTACGCGGATTAGGTTAACACGATGTTAATTTTTTGGGAATATCAAGCCCTTGAGATATCCACTACGGCATCTAGAGCCTGAGGAAGCTCCACACAACTCTCTTCATTATCAACAGGACCAGAGAAGTGCTTCTTGCCCGAAACTACAACCAACTCAGCACCCAATTTTTGACTCAACTCAGTACCGTATTTAAGATCCACTTTATACATCAAGATCAAAAAAAACCATGATTCACACTCCTAATAAACAATAAAAACGCGTTTCATACCGCGCTTTTTTGAGTCTCAAGACCCTGCATCCAAGCTGTTGCCTTCACCATATCTTGCTGAACGATCTCCGCCATTTCCTTTTCGCCAGGATAAGGAATGAGGTCTCTGATCTTATCCACAAGCCTTACTTTAATGCGCTTCCCATTAAGCTCAATGTCCTGCCCCAATAGGTGAACCTCCATCTTTAGGTTATAGCCTGTTCGACCATCATTAATACAAATCAATGATCCATAACGCCTCCCATTTACCTCAGTCTCACCAACGTAAACCCCAAGAGCTGGAATAATAACACCTTGTTCAACCGCAATATTCGCAGTCGGACAACCAAGTCGACGCGCCATTCCCTCTCCTGGTACCACACGTCCTTGGAATGATAATTGCATACACTATTAGTAGATCAGACCACGTGAGTCTGGTCAACGCCCAAGCCTTTTTACATGGGCGAGTGCCTTCTTTACAATTGGAATCATGTCCTGATAACTAGACATTTTTTCAACACGACTCATTGGTACCCAGGAAGCATCATAAGCATGCTCATCTGGATTTGGTGCCAGCTGGCTTCCTGATGGGGCCTCGAACAAATAGTAATGAATGTCCTTGTTGATTAACTGTCCCTTCTTTTCAAATCGATCACGAAACCAAATATCAATTGAACCCAAATATTCAAGTAATCTAACCTGTTCAAGACCAAGCTCCTCAAGTGTTTCACGTGCGGCAGTCTCTTCAATATCCTCACCTGTTTCAATATGCCCCTTGGGAAATGTCCATTTGCCATAGGAATCTTTCATCATCGCAAACGAGACTCCATTACCGGAGCGTCTAAACACCACACCACCCGCGGAGAGCTCTCTCTGCACCTTTTCTCGCTTTCCTTTTTTATTCGGTTTCGATGTTCTCGGTGGGGTCGGTTTCTTCGATTGTGACTTCGGTTGGTTCATACGTTCCCAAAATGATCTCTTTGGCGACAATCAACTGAGGATCGATCCCCGCTTCATACTCTTCAAGTGTAAACAAGATTTCTATATCCGGCGAAAGCCCAGTCTTATTTATTGTCCTCCCATTTGGTGTATACCACTCCGCTGTGGTGATCTTTACCGCAGAACCATCAGAGAGCTCCTGATAATCCTGTACGGATCCTTTTCCAAATGTCTGAGTCCCAACAACAGTCGCATAACCATAGTCCTGGAGTGCTCCAGCAACAATCTCAGAAGCAGAGGCACTTCCACCATTTACCAGGACAACCGTTGGGATATCCTGAAGTCGAGGAGCGGTTACACCATTAAAGGTATTTGCCTGACTTCTAGTTCTCTCTATTACCACTGTGTCATATCCAACCCAGGCACTGGCTATATCAATCGCTGTGGTTAACAACCCACCTGGATTTGAGCGAAGATTGAGAACAATGCCTTCTACGTTTGTAGAAAGCGCCTCCTGAATAGCCTCATTCATCAACCCACTTGTGTCGTGATTAAATGTAGAGATAGAGATCTCCATGATCTTATTCTCATCTGTCTCCCACTTTACGGAATCGATCACAATCTTGCCTCGAACAATGGTCACATCTTTAATTGCCTCTAATCCCTCATGATAAATAGAGAGAACCACCTCTGTTCCTCCCTCACCACGAATAAGAGAGACGGCGGCCTCAACACTCATGTTTCTTGTTTCTGTCCCATCAATCTTTACAATCCAATCTCCCGGCAACAAACCAGCTAAATCAGCTGGCATACCCGAAAGAGGTGCGATAATCTGCAACTGATCGTCTTTAATTCCAATCTCAGCCCCGATTCCCTCAAAACTCCCCTCAAGATCTGCATTAAACTTATTCCTTTCTTCTGGATCAAAATAGACAGAGTACGGATCATCTAATCCAGAAAGCAACCCCTTTAGAGATCCATAAAACAAATCCTTATCACTTACCGGCTGTTTGTAAAACTCTTCTTTGACAAAGTTCCACACACTCCAAAACTGTTCAAACGAAATATCATCCGCTAAATATGGAGGCACATCCCCTTTCTCAGTAACAACCCCCTCTCCAACTGGAACCAGCTCACGTGCTCTACTTGTCTCCCCAACAAAAAAACCGATGCTGAAGGCAATCGTTGTTACGAGGAGGAGAAGTAAAACTGTAAATGATCTTGGAAATGGTTGCTTATTTTTTTGTTGTTTTCTTGGAAGCATAATAGTATCTAACGATTCATAGGATACCTCATCTGAGAATGGTGTAAACTACCTTCGTATGTCATCCAAACTTCGACTAATCATTTTTCTAACCTTTGTTCTCATGTTTTTGATTGCTGCACCACTTTTGGTGTTGTATACAGCTGGCTATAGACTCGATATTGCATCCGGACGCATTGTACACACCGCCGTGCTCAACATGACCTCTGTTCCACGAAATGCCAATGTGCTTATAGACGGAGAACAAGAATATGATCGTACTCCATCAGTTATTGAAACGGTGTTGCCAGGGGAGCATGAAATCAAGCTGGAAAAAGATGAGTATATCTCCTGGAAACAAAATCTATTCTTCAAAAGTAGAGAAACAACATTCGCTGATGTCATTCTTTTTCTAGACAAAGAGCCTGTACCGGTCCAGCATCTTAATATATTGGCTTCAGGTGTAAGCCCCTCTGGAGATAAACTCATATACCTCACCCAAGAAAGTTCTTGGCTCGAAATGTGGAGCACAGAGGGAGATGAAAGCTCAACTCAACTGCTCATGAGACTCTCCTTTAACCGTTCAAGTCATTACACAATTTCATTTTCTCCTCAGGGTGACTATGTTCTCCTAGTAAGGGAATATGGATCACTTCATGAACTTGTCCCAGTTGAAACAAATAGTAACGTTCCATCAACTCTTTCAATGGAGCTCGCAGACGTTGACTCCTACTGGTGGGATGTTGAAGACGACAACTTGCTATACGTAAAGGCAGACAACGAAACCCTTAAGGTAGATATCAAAGCCTACACAAAGGAACTCATTATCACAGATCTGTCTGTAATAACCTCGTTTGAGGAACGAAATATCATTCTCTCAGAACACAACAATCGATCAGTCCTCTCTTTTCTTGATGAAGAGATTGCCTCGATCATCACCTATCTTCCACTGGGAAACTACACATTTATTCCTACGCCATCACCCCTCATTGGACTTTTTGATTCTCAACACAACCGACTGATTCTCATTGATACCAATAACAGAGAGCAGCCAATTCTTCTCAATGAAATGGCAGTACGGTGGACATGGAACAAAAACGGCCAACAACTTCTCTACACAAGTGATTTCGACTTACGACTTTATCAACGAGATCAGCACCAAACCCACACCATCACGCGACTCAGTGAAAAAATCGATCAAATTGCATGGTACCCAAAGGGGTCCGTGGTTCTCTATCAAGCGGCGGGTACCACGTTTGCCCTAGCCATCAAAGACCCTCAACCAGATCACCTTCCATTAATCACAGATACTCCTGGGCAAGTTCTAATCTTAGACGAAGGAGACGTCATGCTTCTTATGGGAGAAGATGGAACCATCTGGCAAAGAGAGCTTCAAAAATAAACAAGCCCATAAGGACTTGTTTCACCTGATTGTTTTTACAGCTCTACAAAACTATTATCACCGATCACCAGCCTATGGCTGGTTTTTGGATGCGACCGTTTGTGATCTACCAGCGTTGCGTTTGTGCCAATAAGACTATTTACAATACGTCTTGTGGTATCGATCGTTGCTCCCTCAAATACGATGGAGTGCTCAACCTCTGTATTGCGAACCGTCACACCATCCCCTATGGCCGTGTACGGACCGATAAAACTTGATTCGATCACACAGTTCTTTCCAATGGTTACAGGTCCACGGATCAAGCAGTCACTTGAAATAACCGACCCCTCACCTATGGATACAAGTCCTTGAATCTGTGCGTCCACATGAGGCTTACAGTCCACGCAGAATTCACCGCGCTCCATGTCATCCATAATGAGAGCGTTGCCCTCAATAAGTGCGTCTGGTGTTCCAGTATCTTTCCACCATCCAGTAATCTCCTCGTGCCCAACTTTTCCATTACGGATATACCAGGTAATGATATCCGTAATTTCATATTCACCTCGTGGAGATGGATCAATGTTCTTGAAAGCTTCAAAATACTTTTCGTCGAATAAATAAATTCCTGTGACGGCAAATGGTGATGGTGGATCCTTTGGTTTTTCAACCGTCCGTGTAAGTTCTCCATCAACACCAAACTCTGCAACACCAAAACGATGTGGGTCCTTCACATGCGACAAAGCAATCATGCAGTCGAGCTCCTCATTTTGAAATCGATCAACAAACTTATTGATGGATCCCAAGATAATATTGTCGCCCAAGAAAAATAGGAATCGCTCACCCTTGAGATGTTCCTCAGCATTGGCCACAACATGAGCCAACCCCTTAGCACCCCCGCGCTGCTCCAAGTACGTGATGGTTGCACCAAACTCACTGCCATCACCCAGGGCATCAGACATGTACTTTACCTCGCCAGGATTCACATTAACGATGATGTCTTTGATTCCAGCATCCGTAACCTTTTTAAGAACATACCAAAGCATTGGCTTGTTAGCCATTGGTATCAAATGCTTATTTCTCGTCCATGTAATAGGCCGCAAACGTGTTGCGTGCCCACCTGCTGCAATGAGTGCTTTCATACGGCGATACTCTACGATGTGTATAAAATGTCGTCAAACTTCCAACCAAACAAAAAAGCGGCCGTATTTCAGACCGCGCGTAGAAAATCCACAATCCCGAACCTGCACATCTAAGCGCAGGTTCGGGATTAGAGATTCTCAGAAGAACCAGAGTCGGTTCAGTTGAGGGAGCTTCGCTTGAGCATCCAGGATCTCCTGGAACTTGATGGCGAGCGCACGTGCATTTTCGAGCTCCTTGACCTCGTAGTACAACGTCAGGTGCGGACCATTGCCTCCACGGTCCCTCTTGGCGGCGTAGTCGTAGGTGTAGCCGTGGTAGAAGTAGAGACGGAAGCTCCAGACACCACTCTTGCGACGCGACTGACGCTTCAACCGACGAATGATCGGCTTGAGGTCCGTGGCGAGAACTCCGAAGACCGACGGAGGCATCGAGCAGAAGTCATCTGACCCGTCGTAAAGCCTGATGCGCCCATCAGACATGACGGTCAAGGTCATCCCATGGCCCATGAATGAAGAGAACCAGTGGTGAGTGATCGAGTGCACCGGCGTGAATCGAGCCAGTGGCAATACCCCTGGTGGATTGATGAGTCCGGTAACCAGCATCCGCATCACGGCAGTCTGGACCAGCGTGTCGCTGATAGCCCCTTCCCTGATCTGCTTGTAGATCTCGTAGAGCGACAGTAGGACAGGCTCGTCGTTTTCCTGCAGTCCGTCCATGGACCGCATACCTTCCTTTCTCAGATCGACTCCCGTTGCAACGAACAGGACCATCTGGGTCCTCTGACTCTCGGATCCGAGGCTGATCAGCCCCAGGTTATGAAGACTCATCTCGGAGCCTGAGCGCACGAAGAGACTTGTGGTCAGCCGTCGCTGAGCACACTCTTCTGCCGTTTCCATTGCCCACAGCTGACCTTGCACAAGCCTGAGCTCCGCCCTGTCACCTGTGTGGTCGAACACCACCTGCCCCTCAGGAGTCATCGCCAAACAAGCGACTCTCTGAATCTCGGGTGGAACCTCTGTGATTTCGTCTCCCATGTGAACCTCGCACAGACTGACCTTGGTGGGCCAGAGCTGCATCTGCAAAACCCTGCCGGATGACAGAGAGGACTCAAATTAGCAGCCATTTCACTTATTGTCAATCGTAAAGGTATAAGATCGACAATTCGACTCAAACAAAAAAGCAGCCGTATTTCAGACCGCGCGTAGAAAATCTTTACTCCAGAATTAGTCCTCGTATGGACTCATTCTGGAACACAGACTCGCTTCAGAGACTCATTCCGCACAGGGCCATGCCCGCCAGAGTAAGTCCATCGTCGAATGTGCCGTCGATGCTCGCCGCACGAAGTTCATCCATGGTGAACAGGCGCTTGTCCCCGATGATCTCGAGGTTCTCCGGCTTGGCATCACCAACGGATTCGATCTCGGCGTGAACCACCCACTGCGAGTGCAGGTAGAAGGTGGGGTTCACGTTCACTCGACCGACAAGCCGAGCTCCCTTCAGACGGAAACCAGCCTCTTCAGCCGCCTCCAGCTTCGCCGACTTGATCACGAACGCTTCTGCGTCCATCTCCTTTGGGTCGCCATCGATGAGACCGCGAGGGGCCTCCCACATCCACTTTCCGGTACTCTCGACCAGTTCACCCCATCGTTCTTCGCTCTGAAGACGACGGATGTAGTCGTTCCCCGATTCCGGCATGAGTCGCTCGGCCACCATGCGGTAGCTCTGGATCAAACCGATCCGATCTCCCACCGTGGCGATCACGATGGCACCCGGCTTCTCCACGATCACGGGCTGGTCGTACAGAGGAATGGGGTTGCCACCCTCGTCCAGCTTCCACAGCACGGTCCTGAGCATGGCCCAGCCGCGATGGTTCTGAATCCCTCCCACTCCTTGAGAAGTTGGGAGCCAGCCAACGACCGGCTGTCCCCATGGATTCATTTGATCAAAATGCGGCTCCTCGAGCAGCACCATCCCACCGTCACGTTTGTCTCTACTCATCTTATTATGAGACTCCTTAGCAAACCCCTGCCGGATGACAGAGAGAAAGAACTTAGCAGCGCGACACCTCTTTGTCAATCATTAACTCAACTACAGAAATCTCTAATTGCCAACATGTCCAAATAAAATCACAAATTTCCAACAAACGATTCATACGACGGCCGTCGTATATTCCGTCTCGATCAAACGCCCCACTATCACTCGAACCCAATCTGAGATCTTAAGTTCTTCAACAAGTTGTCTCATGTCATCAGCAACATCCTTATCTGTCACCCAAACACTTTGCTGAACTTGCTTAAATCCGGCTTGTTTTAAAAAGTGACGTAATGTATTTCTGGTTTTTCGAATATCTTCTGGAACATCAAAGATAACAAAACAACGCTCATCTTCAAGCATCTCTCTCCTCTCCAGAACAATCCTGTCTTTCAATACCTGTAATAATCCCGCTACAGTCAAGCTAAAAGTAGTCTCAGCCCCTCTCTGCTGAATCTCTAGGAGTCCATTTCTGACCAAATCTCTTTCGACTCTAAGTTTATTTGCTTGAATTCGATTCTCGATTCTTGCACCGATCTCAAACGATCCTGCTCTCACCCCTGTACCACGTGCCCCAAAACTAATAGGTATATCTGATTCGAGTCGTTCTATTCGCCTTGTAAGTTTTTGCAAATACGCTCTTGTTTTTGGAATTCTTTTCTTTGACATATGTTTCTAAAAAAACGCTTTATGCGACGGCCGTCGTATGTTTCGTTTGAGATATTTGAAACACAAAACCCCCAGTCGTTATAGACAGGGGGTTTAAACTTGTATGTTTATGAAACCAGATTTTTTATGGTTTGTCAATGAATGAATCTAGATAACGCTCTCAAAATCCTTTTCGTAACAGGAATTAATCCTATTCATCATCTACTTTTTTTGCCTTTGCGTACTTCACGAACGTTTCACGTAGTGCCTCGGATATCGGCCGCATTGTGATTCCTACTTTGCCAAGATTCTCGTTGGCTAAGAAATTATTTGATCGCCCCTTGGTGGCGAGCCCTTGTCCGACAAGCTCGTCATTGGTGATCCATTCGTTTGTATGAGTTGGATCGACGAGCTCCTCATAGAGCCCGATGAACTCACGATGGCGCATGGTCCCAGGGTTTGTCACGTGAAAAATCCCTTCAGCTTTCTTTTCCAAAAGCTGATGGAACACGTCAATCATGTCCTCAACAATCGTCACAGAGTTTTCTACATCGATCACCTTTGTGTATCCAGCCAACTTGTTTATCAAATTGCCGGGTGATGGCTTCCAGTCGATCGGCATTCGGATACGAGCGATCCCTACGTTTGGCAATGTCGACAAGACCAGGTCTGCTGCCCACTTGGTTCGTGAGTAAACAGGTCGTGGGTTTCCAAAGTCATCTTCACGCCAAGCCTTGTCCTCATGAGGAGCGTCGCCATAGAAGATACAACCAGACCCCATGTGAAGCAGGTACAAACCTTTTTCCTGACACGCCTGCGCCAAAACAATCGGTTCCAATGTGTTACCAAGGATGGTCTTCAGTTGATTATCTTCACACCAATCAACATTCGGTACCCCCTTAACGCCTGCGGCATTAAACACAACATCAGGTTTCACCCGTTCAATCTCGTCGAGTGCGTCCCGTTTGGTCTCAATAATCTTTTCAGAAAGTTCAGCCTCATCCCCCCACTCTTCCTTACAACGCTGCCCCATGTACCCCGCTCCGATAATAAGTATTTTCATAATTCTTTTTGTGATTTCTGAAGACGCTCAAACCATTCGAATGCTTCTAATCCTCCAGGTTTATGCGTATTAAACGTTAATCCTTTCTTCGTCTCTTGATACACCTTAAAGTACACAACCCCTTTGAAATTGTTTTTATTCTTATCCTTAAACCGCATTGTATTCACACTAGAAATCTCTGACACAGGAACATGCTCTGTCTTTTCTTTATACTCAAGAACAACCTCATTGCCGATAATTTTCACCATTCGAAGCCCATGAAGAATATTCCGGATGCTGGATAAAACCACTAACCCAAACAAACCCAATACGAGATACAGAACAATGTTTTCTCTGCTGAAATCTCCACTTACAAAAGCCATGCCAAAAATCATAAGGAAAACAGCCAAGACAGCAACGAACCCGATTATCAATCCAGCAGTAGTATTCACCTGGTATTGAATCTCCTTCTTATTTGCCACATCTTCAACGGTCGACATATTGCTGTTTGTAATAATCTTTATAAGAACCGGTGCGGCAGGCGTCGACCCACTGGTGGTTGGACCTATACCACTCGACCGTCTGTGCAAGTCCGTCTTCGAAACTAATCTTTGGCTCCCAGCCTACTTCTGTGCGGAGTTTGTTTGAGTTGATTGCATAGCGACGGTCATGGCCAGGCCTGTCTTTTACATACTCAATCGCATCTTCTCCTCGACCAGTCAGTTCCATCAACTTTCTAGTGACATCCATGTTTGGCACTCGGAAACCAGTTCCGATATTGTAGGTCTCTCCCAAGCGACCCTTTTGGGCAATCGCATCAATGGCACGGCAATGGTCCTCTGTAAAAATCCACTCTCTTATTTGCTGACCATCGCCATAGACAGGCACGGTCTTGCCCTCGAGTAGATTCATGGTGAACAAAGGAATTAACTTTTCTGGAAACTGATACGGACCATAGAAATTGCACGAGTGCGTAATAATCACCGGCATATCGTATGTGACCGCATAAGAGCTGCACAAGTGATCAGCCGCAGCCTTTGATGCGCTATACGGCGAGCGTGGTTCAAACTTGCTCTCCTCGTCGCTCTCTCCTTCCATCACAGCGCCATAAACCTCGTCAGTTGAAATCTGCACCATTTTAGGAATCTTGTGCTTACGCACGGCCTCAAGCAAATTGTAAGCACCGTAAATATTTGTATCGATGAATGCCTTTGGCTCCAAGATGCTTCGATCAACGTGAGTCTCGGCCGCATAGTTGATCACTAGATCCACCCCCTTAACCACTGCGTCGACAGCTTTAGAATCAGCAACGTTGCCTTTAACAAATCTGTAACGAGGGTCATCCTGTATATCTGAAAGGTTTGTCAGGTTCCCTGCGTAAGTAAGATCATCAAAGTTTACGATCTCCACATCTTTATATTCGCGCAATAAATAATGGATCATGTTTGATCCCATAAACCCCGCGCCACCTGTCAAAAGTATCTTCATAAATTCTTTTCAAGAATATCTAAAACCCTTTGTCTGACAAGACACCAAGCCGACAAGCTAAACCCATCCCAAATCTCACCAGTTTGAATCGCGGCATCAACCTCTCCCACCGTCATTAAGACTGGTTCAAATTCCTCAAATTCATCCGGGCTCGTTTCACCAGCGGTAAGTTCCTTGGCAAGAAATACATGAGTATACTCTAAGAATAATCCATTACCGGGAGCTATTTTTTGAATCTCCTCAAGATGATTAACGGTGTACCCCGTCTCTTCTTGTAACTCTGCTCTTGCCGCTTGTTCAGGAGATTGTTCAATTTTGATTCCCCCGGCAGGAAACTCAAGACTTATCCGATCGAACAAGTATCGATACTCTCGGTGCAGAACAAGTCGACCATCATCTAGAAGTGGAACGATAAGAACAGATCCAACCGGAGTCTTCATGTAATAATAATCTCCTTGCCTTCCATCAGGTGTCTCAAAACGATCGTGAAGGAACTCGGTCCACGGATTTTTATTAATTACTTCTGTACTTATTCTCTTCCATTTTTTCATATGATGCCCCTTCGACAGGCTCAGGGGGTAAAGTATCAGACTGATGAATTAAGGCATTACGAATCTTTTCACCAAGAGCCTCACGACCCTCGTCTGTTGCACCCTCATGCTCCCACATTGGTAATCCATCGCCATTGAATCGAGGAATGATATGAAAGTGCGTGTGAAAAACTGATTGCCCTGCAGCCTCTCCAACATTACTCATGAGATTAAAACCATCACCTCCAACAGTTTCCTGAATCTTTGGTGCAATCTTTAGCACTACCCCCATGACCTGTGCAAGATCCTCGTTAGACGACTGTGACACATCATCAGCATGGTTCTTGGGAACCACAAGTGTGTGGCCAGCTTTTACTGGATTGATATCAAGAAACGCCAGGACATACTCGTCCTCATATACGTTTACCGAAGGAATCTCCCCGGCGATAATTTTGCAAAATAGGCAGTCAGACATATCAATCCTTGATTAACACGTAAATAATGGTTGGCGTAAAGACGGCCATAAGGGTCAAAAAGAGTCTGTATCCCTCAATGCCATCTGATGCGCCCCAGGTTATCACAGCGAGAATGAGACCTAAAGCCAAAGCAACTGCCGACTCAAGCCATGGCCTTTGTGTGTAATCTCTAACAACTGCCGACCACCAAACTCCGAATACTATCGCTGAGAGTAAAAAGGCGTGAACAGAAAAATATCTCGATACAAAACCTGGCTGAGCAAGATCAATCAACCAAAACAATACATACGATGTGGTAGACACAATAAACCCAGTCCTCGATATCGCCTCAGCTGCAGAAAATGTTTTTGTTTTCCAGATCATAATCCCATTGGATCTTTATAAAACCAAAGGTTTGTTTTGTGGACGATCATCTCTGCCTCAAGATCTAATATTCCTGGCGTAGAGAAACTGAACTTCCATGTTCCTTCATCATTGACGATATCATCCACGAGGAAACCTATGTCAGCAACTAACCACTCCCCCTCCTGGCGAGGCGACGTGTAATGCGCCAGAACATAATCAACTTCCATTTGATCTAGTGTGGCATACGCGCTCAAAGGAGCTGGGTCTGGATCAAAATATTGTGATGAAGAAAAAGCGATCTTCCCCTCGGTCACAATCTCTATGTCTCCAAACGGAATCTCCACAGATTCAACCCCCGATCCAGTAAGCTCGAGTGGGTACCACTCATATGGTTGATCAATCTCAACCGAGGCTGAATCCCCCGTAAGGGTTTGTACACCTTCTGCATGTCGTGTCTGTGCTCGTAGCCACTTTGTCGTAGTCCAGAGCTTGGCGCCGCGAGGTGGTTCACTGAAACCAACCTCATCACCAATAAATACCGTGTTCAAGAATACGATTTTTTGCTGCGGGGTTTTCATTGTTCTAAAAAAGACATCCCTTGTGGTAGACATGACCACCTTGTACACGCCTTCAGCTAGCCCACCAGCGGTTAGCTCCAAAGACTCCAGGCCGCTCGGCCGAGCATCATCTGAGCTGTCTCCGTCATCAGACGCACGCGCTTCTGCAACTGGCTGACCTTGTTCATTGAACACTGTGATGCGCACAACGTCCTCGCCCTCGTCCCGATTCATGTCCATGTACTCAAAATTGAAACGCAGAGTCTCATTTTTGATGTAAGTCTTAAACTCATGATGACCCCTAAGGGATACATCTATACCCTGCCACCTGTCCGTAGGACTATATCCGTCTATACGATAAGGGACGTCATAACCGGTCCTGTAGGTAGCAACTTGATCTCTTGATGGAGGGCTAGCAAAAAAATCGGCAATGGAACCGTATGTCTTCTCTCGCTGTAACAACAAGAGCCCATCTTGTTCCATGCGAGACCAATTACTCTCATCGATCAACAAGTTGTGGAGAGGTAAGAGTTTGTAAGCTTCCGGATCAAGTCCAGAGAGTGCCCCGAGTTCTACAATTGGGAGATCTTCATTTTGAAACCACACCTCAAGTTGAACTGCTTCAAAGTCACGATGTGGGTGCACAAAGAAAAACGCAGGGTCTGCAATGATTGACTGCTCCCCGTCCACAGCATCGCTAACACGCTGAGATGGACCAAGCTCGTCGATAAATGGCGACTCATCCCCTACAATATGCTCAACAAAAAATACTCCAGATGGCACAAACCATTGTGTTGCAAGCCAGCCAAGGATCACCACTGGAGCCAATATGATAATCAATTGTGCGATTCGTGTAATGAATGTCATGGTCGATAAATATGATAGAGCGACTCTGCATCATAGGTTTGGACCAGCTCGATCGCCAGGCCCATATCCGCCAACTTAGAATCGTTTAGAAAATCTATATCTTTTTGAGGAAATGTGATGCCGTAATAATACAACGGTAGAGACTCGAGAACTATAGGCATGGCCGCATACGTTGCATCATCCCTGAGTGGATACATGACCCGACGGTGTGGGAAAAATAGTTTATCAGAGCGATCCACAATCACGACTGCGTTTTTCTCAACATGACCAAGGACAGATTCTTGAATCTCGCCTGATCGCTGAAGCTCAGAACTCATTTTCAGAAGACCGTCTTGGCCCTGCACAAAAACCGCACTGATATTCAAGCCGACTACTGCCGTACACAAAGCTGCCACCAACAGACCTTTTGCAAGTTTTGTTCGACCAAAGCCTGAGAGCCATACAATACATGCCGAGATCATTGGTGTAGCAAACAAGTACAGAGGCAGCCAATACCGTACATACGAGTTAGCCATGGTGATCTGCAACGGATCTGGATTGTCATGAATCTCCCATGAGCCGTACATTAAAACCAGCCAAGCACTTACAGCTACCGCCAGGGCTATCATCCATCGCAAATCTCTCTGGTGTTTCTTTTGTGAAAATAAAATGAACAATCCTATTGCAGCCAACACACTTAGCCACCAAAACATACCAACACCATAGGCACTAAAATGGTTCCAGGCGTTCATTGGATGAAAACCAAATGGAAGCAGCTCAAACGCATCAAGTGAATCTCCTACACTTGAATCGATCGCCTGCGACACTGCCTGAGTCGTGTATCCCGTGGCTAGTGGATGGCCATAGGTCGCGTAATTCATTCCAAACAATAATGCGAGCCCAAGAGCTAAGCCAAGCAGCCCCGCTCGTAACCGCCGCCATGTTAAAGCCCGTCGCCAAATCCATGCTGCCACGATCAATACGCCAAAAATCCAAACAGCTTCTGAAGTGCGGACCATCAAGGCGAGCCCTAAGGCCAAGCCAGCAAGCAGATCAGCCCAGGGTCCAAGCCGCTTTGGCTTGCACACCCATAGCCATGCTCCCAAAATCAAAAGATCTAAAAACAAAACATTATGCATCAGCCCGCGCGCGCTGTAATACCAAACGGCGGGATGCAAAAGAAACAAACCAAAACTTAAGAGGCCTATGGCTGGCGTTGTAAACTTCTCAACCAACTTTCGCCATGCCAGTGCCGCTCCGATGGTTACAAGAGGCGTCAGGACCCATAAGATCCAACCCCCTAAGACCATCGCCAAAACTCCATAAAGAAACGGAAGCCCAAGAAAACTCCCCGGAGCCAAACTGTAAAACTCCCCAATCGCCGTTGACCTAGGATGAATACGATCCTCCAATCCTACCAAGGCTGGAAAATACCCCCCAAGAAAATCTGCATGATCTGCAAACTCCTGTGCAAAGAACGCATTTGCTGTTTCATCTGGTGACACGTAAAGATTCGATGGGTTCACTAAAACAAGTGAACCTACAAAAAATAAAGCTGCCACAACTGACATCACCAGCACATTCCAGTTTTTTTTCTTAGATTGTTTCTTTTTCTTAGATCCCATAGGTGAATAAACTTATCACGGCAAAAACGATTGCCAATGAAAGTGTTCCTACACTGATCGGTATAAACAAATCAAATCCTGCCCACAAAGCAATCAAAAGCATGGTGACTCCAAGTACTTGAAGAACCATCTTCGTCTTGCCGTACACATTAGCGCTCACCTCTATCCCACGTCTCCTTCTAACAATTCCCCCAGTCATTAACATGGCCTCAATCAGCACGATCAGAAGGGCAAAAAACAGATTTACATGTTGCACTACAACAAGAAGCACGACAGAACCAATCAGGACCTTATCGGCAAGAGGGTCATAAAAGGATCCCCATTGGGTAATTTGTTTGCGGATTCTTGCTACTGATCCATCAATGGCGTCAGTAAATGCTACAAACAAAAAGAGTGGTACGCCCACCTCGAAATTCCCAATATACAAAAACCAGAGTACCACCGGAGTCATCACAATCCGGAACATGGTGATCATGTTTGGCGTGACAAATGGTGGCACTAAAGCGACGAATGTGTAACGCATGACATGATCGTGCGGAAACAACTTTGCCGGATCGCGCTCTGACATAGTAAACTTAGTGGAGATTATGTTCCACAGACTCCATGCTACCATCATTGCAGTGCTGTTTCTAGCACTTTTTGTCATCAACACGTTCCTCGTGGGAAGCGTGTTTTTTGGTGTCTTGCTTCTTATCATGTATTTAGGGGTATTTGGATGGGAGCTTGGTGGGGTTGTAACTCAAAATGAAAAAGCCGTGCTCCGGTGGTGGCTTGGAATCTGGATTCTCCTGAGCTTTGTGCTGATCATCATCACCGCAAGCTACTACATCTGGGCCATCACCCCGACGATCATTCACGTAACCATTCTTCTCACTCCACCAGTACTATTGGTGGCCGCACGCAAAACCAAACACCACTCTCTTTTTTCTAACGCCCACAATCTTTGGAAAGAAAAAAAGCATCATGTCCCAGGAGCCGTGTGGATCGTGGCTGCAGCTACACTCCTTCTTCTTACACTGTTTTTTTCTACCCTCTCTGAGTCTCTTGTAACTGACGCCGTACGTTCTGTGTGGGAAAGATTGCCAGGCGGACTGTTCTTATTGTTCTTCTTGGCCACGGCCTTAATCTTTGCCATGCTCTGGAGAGGAAAGGAGCGATCCCTATCGCTAGTACTACTTTCTACCCTTCTTTTTGCCGCCGTAAGTGTAGCGGCCATTGCCTTTCCAATCGGGTTCGGTTTTGACTCGTTCATTCACAAGGCAACAGAAATGCACCTGGCAGAGTTTGGAACGATCACTCCTAAACCGTTCTACTACATCGGGCAGTACGCGCTTGTCTTGTTTGCCCACCACGGATTTTCCATTCCTGTTGATCTGGCGGACACCTTCCTTGTGCCGATCCTTACGGCCCTTCTACTTCCAATGGCCTGGTACTTTGCTGCAGCACATATTGTTAGAAAGAAGTCCGTGGCAATGTTGACCCTCACAGGACTATTCCTTGTTCCACTTTCAAACTTCATCGTAACCACCCCCCAGGGCCTCGCAAACCTCTGGACTCTCTTGCTCATCCTCGCGTCTGTTCCGTACCTGCTTGAGCATGAGCACCCACGCCTGCGCGTACTAGCCATAGGGGCGATGGCCACAGCACTCATCCATCCGATCGCAGGAATTCCGGCGCTTCTGTACTTCATGTTCTTATCTACAGACCCGTCGCGCACAAACCCTCGCACCCCTACAACCAATCGTCTGGTACGAATCCTACTTATTGCTTTTGCCAGCATTGTCCTACCACTGAGTTTTGTTATCAACGCGCTCATCAGTGGACAGTCGCTTGGTATAGACCTAGCCGCCCTCAATCCACTGCAATGGTTTTCCCAGCTAAACCTCACCGTCTTTTTTGAAAATCGTTTTGATCCTCTCCTGGACCTCGTGTACCTCTATGGCCTCAACACCATGGTGGTCCTTGGCATCCTGGCGATCTTTGCCTGGTTTGAATATCGCAAAGAACTTTCTCGCCGATTCCGTGCCATCTCCCTAATGGTCATGGCCCTTTCGATTAACTACTTCATCTTGTCAGGGGCCATCGAGTTCACCTTCCTCATCGACTACGAGCGATCAAACTACGCAACTCGCCTGCTCCCACTCATAGGATTCTTTCTTGTGCCGTATGTGATCCTGGCCTTGGGACATCTTTTCGTAAACATCAAAACTCAGCCGGTTGTTCTACGCGCTGGCGCTCTCGTACTCCTTGTTGCCGTTGCAAGCTCAAGCTTCTACATGGCCTACCCAAGGCGCGACGCGTATGAAAATAACCGTGGCTTTAACGTCTCCCAATCAGACATCGATGCAGTACACATGGTAGATACCCTCTCAGGGGGTAAACCATACCTAACGCTTGCCAACCAGTCTGTTAGCGCGGCGGCGATTTCTGAAATCGGCTTCAACTACTTCGGAGACTTGTTCTTCTACCCAATCCCAACTGGCGGCCCTCTCTACGAGGTGTTCCTCGCCATGAACGAATCCCCCACGCGAGAAACTGCGCAACAAGCCCTTGATCTAGTACCACAACACGGTGATGTTAAGCGACTCTATTTCCTTGTAAACAACTATTGGTGGCAAGCGCCACGCATTATAGAAACAGCCAAGAACACCGCAGACGACTGGCGCGCCGTAGGCGAAGACGGCCAAGTCTATATGTTTGAATACATATTTGAATATTAGTTTTGTTGAGAGGTCTTTTGTTTGCCTGGGTATTAAGATCTTGCTTATTTGAGCAATTTTATGGGGCGCGACTATTGACTTAAACGCCTTGAAATGTTTGAATTGCCTATCCTGTATCTCATGGTACTGCTCGCAACCCTGTTGTCGGCGAACCAAGAACAGGTATTTACTGACAACATCATCACCCAAAAGGGAGGACCTTATGTCCAGCAGGTTCATCGCCAAGATTGCCATTGGTGTCGGGATTTTTGGCCCGGCTGTCTTCATTCTGGGATGGAACGTCCACGCCGGCTTGTGGAAGGAGGAGCCGCTGGAGCTGATCCCCATGATCATGCTGTCCTTGCTCCTCGTCTACGGCGTCGGTTACAGCGTCTACCACAACGTGAGACACAAGAAAGACGCAGGGGGGTGATGATACATCCTGCTTCGGCGGGATAACGAATCGTCGGGGCGCAGCCACAAGCTGCGCCCCACCCCTTCTTTTGCACATCAAAAAGGTGATGTTCAGAAGAAGGGGTTTTTAGTTTAGAAATAGCAAAGGGAAATCATCTTGATTTCCAACCACCACGATAGTGACGGAAGGAATGTATTATTATTTCACTTAACGCCCTACGGCTATGCGCTGTGTTAGTTATACAGACTCCCAGTAGACTAAGAATGTGGATAAACTCGTCGGCCATATTTCCACTTAAATATTGACCCACCGCGGCAATTGTGATCTACTCTTGCCGAACACCAACCGTGGAGACCCACCATGTTCACACTCGCTTTCAAGATCCTGGTCTTTCAAAGAGGTGAGCTCAGTCAGGTGATTGAGAACCACCAAGTCACCTTCGACTCCCCCGAGGCGCTCGCCGAAGCCATGATCGTGCTGGCTGCCTTGGGCACCGGCATGACCGACAGCGTTCCCGTGATCGGAGAAATCTCCCTGCGCACGCGCTGCGCTCACATCCTGCCTTTCAAGATGATCGATGGCGGCATCTGCTCGTACACCCGCATCGTCATCGAGAGCGCCGAGCCTGTGACGCCGACTGTGCCCGAAGGCCTGCATGAGCTCGATGGCCAGACCGCCATCGTCGCTGCAATGGCACTGAACTCCGAACGTCGCGACCGAGTGATCTCGCTCACTCGAGGCTTCTTCTCCTAGCTCTCCACCAACTCGCCCCCCAACCACCACGACCATACGGGTCGTTTTTTTATTTGTCAGACAAACAATATATCGCACATTGAATGCATGATTCATAACTAAACTTAGTATCGATTGTTGCATTCAATGCATGGTTTTTGACCATAGGGTCGTTTTTTTCTATACAGGCCGGAAGCTTAGCTTCCGACGGGCAACAAAAAAGAGGGACTCGTGGAGTCCCTCGACCGAGCACAGGCTCGGTCAGTCGCGGATTGCGAGTTCGCTTTGCAGGCGTGCCAACTCGGTGAAGAGCGGGCTGCCTTCGAGCAGTTCCTCGCGCGTTCCTTGGGCAACGATTCGGCCGCCGTCCATGACCACGATGCGGTCAGCCTTCTTGATCGTTGAGAACCGGTGAGCGACCACGATGGTCGTTCGGTCCTTGCGGAGCGTTTCCAGTGCTTCCTGGATGTGAGCCTCGGAAATGACGTCCAAGCTGCTAGTTGCCTCGTCGAAGATCAGAACCTGTGGATCCCGGAGGATCGCGCGTGCGATCCCGATCCGTTGGCGCTCGCCACCGGAAAGATCCAGGCCCCTTTCACCAACGATGGTGTCGTAGCCGTCTGGCTTGGCCAAGATGAACTCATGAGCTCCAGCAAGCTTGGCTGCCGCCATGATCTCCTCATCCGTTGCGCCTTGTCGCCCGTAGGCAATGTTGGCAGCAATAGAGATGGAGAACAGCTCCACGCTCTGTGGAACAATGCCCACCTTGGAGCGCCAGCTGTCCAGGCTCAGTACACGGAGATCCTGTCGCCCGATCCTGATTGCACCCGATTCCACGTCGTAGGCGCGCAGCAGAAGCGAGATCAGAGTGGACTTACCAGATCCTGACGGACCGACAATCGCCACCATCTCCCCAGCCTTGGCCAGGAAACTGACGTCTTGTACTGCAGGACCTTTGCCGTCGTAGGAGAAGACCACCTGTTCAAACTCGATATCTCCAACCGACGAACCTACGTCAACCGCTGTTGGAAGCGATACAACGTCAGGCTGCTTGTCCAGCAGGTCCATGAGGTGTGAGAGCGACTCCTGATTCCGCCCCATCTCCATCCATTCCCGCGTCACAGTGCGACACGAACGGATAAACCGACCGTTGAGTTGAAGTAGCATCACCATCGTTCCCAATGACATGGCATTGGACTGAAGTCCCCAGAGACCAATCAAGATGACGGCAGCACCGGAGATGTTGGACATCCCGTCTCGTAGGTACCCACCGAACATGGCACGTGCCAGTTGAGCCCATTCGACCGCACGAATATTCGCGAGGATGCCCTTGATCCTTCCACGTTCGTGCTGCTCGCAACCGAATGCTTGAACGGTCGCGATGTTGCTGATGGCTTCGTAGCCGATGGTGCTCGATTGTTGGTAGAGCGTCTCCATCCTCTTGCGATGTGGGGTTAGTGACCGGAAATCGTACACCGACCAAATTCCACTCACCACCCCCAGCACTAGGCTTAGCACCCCAACACGCCAATCAAGGACCAAGAGGACCACTGAAAAGACTGGAATGACGAGGAGTTCGGGCAGGAGTCTTCCGAAGAGACGATCCGTGAGCTGGCTCGCGGCGTTGATACCGCGCTCTAGCTTGGTGATCTGCTTGCTCGTACTCTCACGGATGTGGTGACCCATGGAAAGCTTGAGCAAGTGACTCATGGTCAAAACGGGCATGCGCTCGTTCATGAGCAGGATGAGCTTGAGCCAGCTGCGCTGGTTGAGCATTCCCACCGTGCTTGAAAGACCTTCGACAACAACCTTGATCAGGATGATTGTGCCGGCGAGCCACCACATGGTGTTCGCGCTGGGCATCCACCCGCTCAGAGTTTCGATGACCCCGACATGGGATCCCGTCTGAGGCATGCACCAGATGTTGACCAAGTCAAAGACCAACTTGTTGACGTAGGGAGCCGCAAGGCTCATCAACGTTGCCACAGCGATCCAACCGATGGACCAACCAATGTCACGCTTGAACGGACTCGTGAGAGCCCAATATCGCTTCCAGAAGTTCAAATGGACCTCCTTTCTGGTTGAGCGAACGACAAAAAGTACCCTATTTAATAGATTTTGTCAATCCAAAAACCGAGCGTTCGCTCGGTTTTTCTTATTTAATAACGGTTTGCATCAGTGTCTCTAGCCGATCAATATAATTTTTTACAGAATACTTCTCCACATTAGCGCGGATCTTTTTTGTCATGGCCCACCATTCATCTTGGCGCTCATAACAACGAAGCATGCCGGCGGCTAATTCGTCTACGTTCCCAGGCTCCACAAGCCACCCTGTCTCACGGTCCTCGATCAACTCGGGTATCCCCCCGATGCGCGAGGCAATGACTGGCACACCTATAAGAAACGCTTCGTAAATAACCGTGGGAGAATTCTCATAACAGGTAGACGGAACAATGACGGCATCGGTGGAACGTAGAATGCTCACCAAGTGTTTGAGCGACACGAAACCATGATACTTGATGCGACGATCCCGCTCAGCACGCTGTGAGACATACTCACCAAGGGTCCCTTCGCCAGCAATGTGAAGCTGCACATCATCTGGAAGCTGCTCTAGAGCATCAAAAAGTTCGATGATCCCCTTATGTTTTTCAAGCTGACCAATGTACAAAAACCTTGTTGGTCCATCTATCCGTTCACCACGAGGGTTGATCATCCCTGGTGGAAGTGGGTTTGGAATAATTTCTGATGGAGAGTTGGTCATCATTCCACGATCATGATGAAATTTCAGCAAAAATTCTGACGGAGAAATTACCATGTCTGGAGTCCCAATCTGTGACATCACCGCTTTCTCATACCACCTCCGTAAAAAAGACGTGTTCTGCCAAGCGTCTTCACCACCGGCAATCAACAGTCCACTTGGGACACTTAGCTGAACATCGTGCAGGGTATGGATATGTGGGATCCCTTGTTTTTGAATCTCCTTGCCAATAGAAATTCCGATGCCTTTCAAATTATGCGTAAAAATAACATCCGGTTGTTCGTCCTTAATCAAATGTCTTATTGCCCCTCGAGAAAACGGGTTGAACAAATCGACTACGTGCCAGAGGGCGCGAATAGGAAAAGGAATGGAGTGATCATGTCGGAGATAATAAAAGTTCAAGGGGAAAAACCGGTACACCGCCTCTAATGTTCTTTCACGTATAGACGGGAACAAAGTTCGTACCCCATCATAGGGCTGGCTGCTCAATACAAAAACCTCATGGCCACGAATATACAGTTCATCTGCAATGCGTTGAGCCACAAGCTCCGCCCCACCACGAGCGGCTGGTGGATACAAGTTTGAGACAATCCCGATTTTCATATTAGTAGGCGCGCGTTGATTGTTGTCCTAAGACGGATTCATAAGTTTCCTCAAGACGATCCATAATGGGTTCCCAACCGTAATGTTGCTCAGCATGAATGCGAGCCGATAATCCAAACCTTCTCCTCACCTCAGGCTGTTCCAGAAGCGTTAAAATGCCCTTAGACAGCTCCTCTACATCGTTTGGGGTTACGAGGAGCCCTGTGTCCCCATCTCTCACAACCGTGCGAACACCAGGAAGATTCGAAGCAATGGATGGAGTTCCGCTAGCCGCCGCTTCTGCAGCCACAAGTCCAAATGCCTCTCCCCTGCCCGTCGAAGGAAACAAGTGCATATCAGCTAGGCGATAGTAACGAGGAAGATCCTCATCTGAAACATTACCAGCAAAGGTCACTCTTTGTGAAAGGTCAGCAGCGTCCGCGTTTGCTTTGTATGTCTCCCGAAGTGGACCCTCTCCAACCACAACCAAATGCCAAGACTGTGCCACTAACTTTTCCAAAGCTTCAAATAGCACCGTGAGTCCCTTGAAATGATGGGCCGCATCAAGACCCCCAACAAATAAAAGGACAGGAATGTCAGAATCAAGATTCAAATCTGACCGTAGATGTGTTTCCTCACCTGGTTTGAATCGATCCAACTCAACACCAAACGGATGCTCTTCGATACGGTCTTCTAGATTAAGTTCCGCAAGGGCTGAATGTTTTGCATAGTCTAAAGAGCTCACCAAGATTCTATCAACACGATTCATGAGCCATGGAAACAAAAGACGCCTGTGAGCAGAAAAGATTGCCCCCTTAAGTCCAGGGGCATAGTTATCCATGTGGTAGGTCATAACCAGACCTTGGTTCTGACGAAGAGCCTTACGGACAATAGTGGGCTCAGCGCCACCGTAAAATGGATAATGAAGATGAACAAGATCAAAACCAGAAAGTCGCTTAAACAGTGACGGCAGTACGCCAGCATTACCGATATGCATTATCGACGGGACCCTATGGACATAACGGGGGTCGTCCTCAACTTTTTCACCAGCAATGGTAAACACATGCGCGCTATAACCTCTTGCTCTTTGTCGCTCCACATATTCAAAAGCAACCCTCCCCATTCCACCTCGGTAAGGAGGATAAGTTGAAACAACGTGCGCAATTTTTATTTGCTTGTCCATTTAGATAAATTTTTTCATAACCGACCAAGCGATCGACATAACAGGATTGATAACGCGATCCACAATTGGGCTACTTGTGTCTTGATGTTCTATGCGACCCGTCCAAAGTGAAGCAATTTCTCTATCGCTCACCGATCGAATAGCAGTGCTCTCTTTTCGCTTGCGTGAAATATATCTCCACGATTTAGGTGAGAGTAAAGAAGCGTAGACAAGAAATTTTTCTTTGAGCCAACCACCTTTGATGGCAAAAACAAGTAGTCCGAGTTCTGATAACGCCATTGCTGGGGCGAGAATTAAAAGTGACCTCCATGTCAAATGTGAAAAATGAACAAGAACTCGAGCTCGTTCCATCCAGTAGAACTTTTGAATGGATCGAGAGAACTCATAATCATGATAGGCGACAGATTGTGGAGCTAACATATTTTTCCCTCCAGCTAGACGAATCCTCCAACCAAGTTCCAGATCTTCGTGATACATGAAAAAGAATGGATCAAGTAAACCAACTTTTTGCAAAACGGATGCCCGATACAGGACAGCAGCCCCTGAAGCATAAGCAATCTCACTTGGTTGTGTGGATCCTTTCCAAGGAAGCCCGTTGTCTTTTACAAATCCGAATCCTAAAAAGTGCACCATGCCACCAGTCGCATTTACAATCTCAGGCTTTTCCCAAAGCATAATCCTGGACTGGACCGAACCAATCGAAGGATCTGCCTCAGCCACCTTCACGGCCCCCATGATGGCATCGGGATCTAACTTTGCGTCCCCATTAAGAAGAAAAACGTAGTCTGCTCCATTTAGCAGGGCATGGGTGATCCCAAGATTGTTTCCACCCGCAAACCCGAGATTCGTCTCACTTGGAAAAAACGTGATTCCATCTTGCTTGTGCAGCCACGCGGCGCTCTCATCTTTTGAATCATTATCAACCGCAATAATCTCAAGCCTGTCCTTTGGGTAGTTCAACTGCCGTAAAGACGAAAATACCTCGTCGAGGTATTTATGAGTGTTGTAAGCCAGATAGATAATGGAAACTTTCGGGTGCATACTATTTGTCATCTAGTTCATCTAGGGAAAGCTTGCGAACAAGCTTTGTGATTTCGTTTTCTGTTTTTTCGATCTTCACGTATGTGCGGAACACCAGATAAAACAATGCTACCAATGAAAAATAGATCACTGCGTCAGCCCCACGGCCAACACCCACAAATCTTGCAACCGTGTCTGTGGTCTGCGGCAGCACAGCAACCGTTGCGGCAACCAACCAAAAGATCATCCAAAAAAGAAGCCAAGCAATGGTGAGTGACCCCCTCTTAAATTGCCAGACTGTTCGAGAGATGGCAAAAAGCGCAAATACGACAATCAGAATCTGGATTACGGTCATAGATCAATTATTGACTGATACGGCGCAAGACAAGTTTGATAAGTGTCTTGATACCCACAAGGAAGCTTTGTCCCTTTGAGAGAGAATACTCCGTATAAATCGCTTTTATGGGAACCTCTACAAGATGAAGCTTGTGCCGACGAGACTCCGCGATCAATTCTGAAGAAACCTCCATTCGATTAGTCTTGATTTCGATCTGCCTAATGGCATAGGCGGTGAACGCACGGAAACCAGATTGACTATCTGTGACAAGAGCGCCAAACAAAAGAAAGGTCACTAGATTTCCAAGACGGTTCGCTACCTGTCGATACCATGGCATACCCGTACCTCCAAGCATTCTTGAACCAATGACGACGTCAGCTCCATCATTAATGGCTTCAACAAATAATGGGATCTCCGATGGGTCATGCTGCCCATCTGCATCCAAGGTTATGACGGCATCCGCTTTAAGCATCATTGCCGCGGCGAATCCAGTACCAATGGCTGCACCCAGGCCGCGGTTAATCACATGGCTGACAACCGTCGCTCCATGACTTAAGGCGATCTCACTTGTTCTATCTGTAGAGCCATCATCTACAACTAACATCAAATCGACAAACGAAGCTGTTTTTTCCAAAACAACCGCAAGTGTTGTTTCTTCGTTGTACGCTGGGATAAGAGCAATCACCTTCATACATTTGTCAGAAGCAACTTATTTGCCTTCATGTATTCAATGGTGCGACGTAGACCGTCTGGCAAACGCACAAGGGGGAACCAGCCAAGGTCCTTAATCGCTGTAATTCTTGGCAAAGCCAACTCTGAAAGAAAGGCAAAATTATCTCCATCAACGATTTTAGAAGATGAGCTGGTCATCTCAATAATTTGCTGCGCCACATCCACAAGATTCAAATCAACATCACTTCCAATGTTCACGGGACCCGTGTATTCCGGGGCGTCCATGATACGAGCAAGGCCGTCAATCAAATCTGAAATGAACATGAGAGATGTGCTGAAATCTTTTCCTCCGTACATGACAAGGTCATTTCCATCTAGGGCATTCAAGATAAAATCGGGAATGAGCTGTCCATCAAACAGTGGCATGCGCGGTCCATACGTGCGAAAAATTCTTGCTATACGAATATCCAAACCGTGCACCTGACGATAAGTCTCAAACATGGTTTCCGAGAATCTCTTACCCTCGTCATAACAAGCTCTCTGAGAAAGTTGATTTACCAAACCCATTTCAGACTCCTCAACCATGCCACTTCCTTCCGCTCTTTGTCCGTACACTACGGAACTAGAAGCCAGCATGACGCGCGCACGGTACTTCTTCGCAATTTCAAGCACGTGATAATTCCCCAAGGAATTTGAAAGTAGTGTTTGAACTTTAAACTGGTCAAAGTTTTTAATCGATGTTGGACAAGCTAAATGATAAATTTCTTGGATTCCTTGAAAAGGTAACTTGAAAGTAGCGAGCTCTGCGTGACTCTCCAAATCAAATGGCTCGTTGATATCCAAACGAATAAATCTGAAGTTCTGATTCTGTAAAAGTGCGTTAATGTTACTTGCTGTGCCCGTTGAAAGGTTATCTATGCAAACCACCCTATGATCATCGCGAAGCAATTGCTCACATAAATGCGAGCCAATGAAACCAGCACCGCCGGTCACAAGGATATTTTTGTTTGTAAACTTTAGTTCTTGAGACATATGTCAGTAGTATAGCAAACTTAGAGACTCCAGGCTCCAGAGTTAACCCCCCCTCTATCACCTTCGTCATCTGAGAAGAACGTTCCTATTAAAGAGGCGTATCCATTATAAACTCGGATATGTGGGCCTCCCCCTGGTCCTGCGGCAGTAATAATTGATGCACCTGGCCACTTAGAAAGATTCCCTACAGACAAACGAACCCCTCCACGGAACTGATCATCATAGGCAAAGAACGTTCCAAGCCACCCTCCCTCGCCATCATAAATCTGCACCTGTGGACCACCACCATTATCTGTACCTGTCACAATCTCATCATCACCATCGCCGTCTAGATCACCTGAAGCCACAAAGACCCCCTTGTCATAGGTCTGTGCATAGGCAAGAAACTCGCTTTGAAATGTTCCGTCAGCTTTGTGCACACGCACCAATGGCTCATGACCATCACCCAATGTTGTGATCACCTCGTCCTCGCCATCACCATCTACATCTCCCATGGCCACACGCACACTGCGCGGCGCTGGCACATCTTCAAACGGCTCAATAGTAGAGCCGATTTGATCACCGTTGTTATCAAAAATTTTGACAAGTGCGCCACCTCCCTCGTCAGTACTCACAACAATCTCTTCAAGTCCATCTCCATCAATATCCCCCGTTGCCACATACAACCCAGATCTCATGGATGTCGAAAATGCAAAAAAGTCACTTTCAAGATTTCCGTCTAGATCAAATATGCGAACATGGGGACCACCTGAACCTGGCACGGTCACAATCTCCTCCTCCCCATCGCCATCAACATCTCCCATAGCCAGTCGAACTCCACCAGTAAAAGATTCGTCATAGGCATTGAAGCTCGCGACTATTTCGTCTCCAGAATTTGTAAACACTCTCACAGTTGGTGGACCACCACTTTCTGGCGCAACTGCGATTCTGTAGCTCGAATTTGAACTCGTTGTTTCGGTCATTGTGGTTACTTCATCATCATCCCCATCGCCCTCATCTGCATAAGAAGCGGCAAGGATAAGTGCTTTAGAAATGTTTAATCTCCCGGATCCCATTTTCCCAACAGCATCACCGGTTGCCTTCACAGGATCCACAGATAATCTCAAAGCACTTTTGATATCGCTTGGTGTCAGAGAGTGATAGTGAGACTTTAACAAAGCCGCAGCGCCTGCCACCATTGGGGACGCCATAGATGTCCCTGACCAACCAGATTGATAAAATCCCTCCTCAAGTCCTGGCCAATCGTCGTCTTGATAGATCGTGGCAAAAATATCCTCACCGGGAGCAGATATATCCGTACAGGTTGCTCCGTAGTTTGAGAAATCTGCTTTCACATCATTTGCGTCCGTTGCCGCCACACCTAAAATCCAATCTTCATCCGCTCGTTCTCCATAACACGCAGGAAAGATTGGTCTGTTATCAATATTTACCCCTCCGTTATCAGAGTTCCCAACAGCCGCCACAACTACTACCCCAGCTTCAAAAGCCCGTTGTAGGGCAAGACGTAATCGCTCATCGTGGTCAAACCCAGTGAAACTTAAGTTAATAACATCTGCCCCATTATCTACGGCATAATCAACACCATTAGTTGCGAGATTTGAATCACCCACACCATTGCTATCCAAAATTCTTACAGACATGAGTTCTACATTCCAGTTGATACCCGCCATCCCCTCATCGTTATTCCCAACTGCACCAACGATGCCGGCTATAACAGTCCCATGAGAAACAGCGTCTACATCAAACCCCCCAAAGCGATCTGGAACCGGAGTTCCGTCTTCATCGACAAAGTCGTAACCGTTCACGTCATCTATATAACCGTTATTGTCATTATCAATACCATCGCCCGCGATCTCACCTAAGTTCACCCAAATATTATCCTCAAGATCGGGGTGGTCCAAATCAATTCCAGTATCTAAAACAGCAACAACAACAGAACCATCACCAGTCTCTTCGTCCCATGCAATCTGCGCTCCCATGGTCTCCATGTACCACTGCTCGGAATAATAATCATCGTTCGGTGTCAGCGCGTAAACCGGCAAAGCAATAATAAAGAGCAAACAAAAAATGGCCCCCTGTTTTGCCTTGTAAAAGAACGGACTACATCGAAACAAATGTTCCATAACGATTCCCTTGGTCAAAAGTGAAAAAACCTCCAATGAGATCTAACGTCTGATTAAAAATTCGAACCTGTGGCCCACCAGCTGTGAGTGGAGCTGTGTAAACTTCTTTACGGCCATTGTTATCAATGTCCCCAACGGTTACAGATACTCCTCCCATAAAATTCGATGCGAACGCAAGTAAAGTATCCAACAACACTCCTTGTTGATTATACACGGAAACCCTTGGGGTGTGACCCGGGCCAGATGCAACGAGTATCTCCGAAACACCATCACCATCCAAATCCGCTGTCGTAGTAGTTAAGCTGTCCACTTCACCATTAAGAGCAACAAACGAACGGACATAAACCCCCGTACCATCATAAACCCAAACCGTTCCATCAGACTCGGCCATCGTAGAGATAAGCAATTCCTCTTCAGGATCATCGTCTAGATTAGCAACACTCACCGCCAGCGCTGCATCTGTTCTTCCAAGCGGGAAAAACGAACCCTTTAAGTGACCGTGCTGATTAAAGATCCTAACCTGTCCAGTGCTGTCACGGTCCGCGGTTACAATTATCTCATCAATACCATCTCCATTTGTGTCGCCTGTAGCCACATAGATTCCGCCACGTCCTCCTTCCTCGAAGGCAAAAAATTGTCTTTCTGGTCGACCATCTAAATCAAACACTCGAACCTGTGGCCCCCCACCTGGTCCAGCGCCCGTCACTATTTCAAGTTGACCATCACCATCAACATCCCCCATAGCTACACGCACCCCTCCTGTGAATGCTTTGTTGTATGCATAAAAATCTGCGATCACATTCCCCCTGCCATCATACCGACGAACCTGAGGACTTGACCCATGGGCCTGAGCAATCGCAAAGCTTGTGGTGGAAATATCCTGCTTTGCCACAGAAGTACGTGGGCCAGCAACAACAATCTTTGCTACCTCAAGTGCCTTTGCAACATTCAACCGACCAGCACCAAGACGTATTCGCGCCTCAAGAGATGTTTCTTTTATTGGATCAACAGAGAGTTTAAGAACATTGCGAACCTGGTCAGGGGTAATGGACGGATACATGCCGCGTAAAAGTGCTGCAGCTCCGGACACGATAGGAGCTGCTAAAGATGTTCCTTCCCACGGCGACGAGTAAGCAGTACTTAGTAAGAGTTGTGACGGATCGTGATACACGGTTGCAAAAATATCCACGCCGGGGGCGACAAGGTCTACACACTTGCTGCCGAAATTTGAAAACTCAGCTTTTTTATCAAAACGATCACTTGCGCCAACACCAATAACAATATTCTTTCCAATCTCGCCGTCATAGCAGGCTGGATAGACTGGTGTGAGATCTGTGTCAGTATTGCCGTTGCCAATTGCCCCAACAATAATCACCCCTTGGTCGTGTGCCCACTCAAGTGTTTCACGAAGCCTCTGATCTGAGGTAGTAAAGTTTATGCTGAGATTAATCACGTCCGCACCGTTTTCAACTGCGTAGCGGACAGCACGCCTGACATCAATTGTCGAGCCACCTCCGTCGCGATTCAATACACGTAGTGGCATGATCTTAGCCTCAGGCGCAATGCCACGAATACCAAAACCATTCCCCTGCTTAGCAACAATTATTCCAGCAATAACGGTTCCGTGAGACACAACCGAATCCCTTATAGGTGGTGTTGTGTCTGGGGACGGATCTGGATCGTTATCAACAAAATCCCATCCCATCACATCATCCTCATACCCATTACCATCATTATCAGTCTGATCACCGGCCGTCTCGTCTGTATTAACCCAGTACTGACCATCAAGATCTTCGTGATCAAAATCAAACCCAGCATCAAGCACAGCAACGACAGTCGGTGAGAGCCCAGTCTTTATGTCAGCCTGATCTAAAGAGATTTGATCGAGGTACCACAACTCATCGTCAAAACGATCACCTGACTGAGCCTGCGCAGGAAAAGTAGTTAAAACGAGCGAAGCTATCACTAGCCCCGCAAAAAAACCCTTTGTTGTCGGAAGCTTAGCTTCCGTAAATAAAGATAAATGCCGCATAATCAGTAGCGGCATTGTATCGGTCTTCTTAGAAATTGTCATCCAAACTTGATACTGCTTCAGATGCCAGCTCTGGTATGTAGTCCTCAATAGCCTCAATTGGCTCCCCGAAAGAATAGTTGCCATAGAAGGCATCTGAGATGTCATCGATCTGCTGATTCCAATCATCGCCATACATACCTACCGCGATCTCCTCGCTGGCAATCGATCTGAGCTCACTACCAATAGATACTGTGTAAACGGTTGGTACTGATAGAAACTTCACCATTCGCGTCCCTGGATGATATGTCACGTTTGAACCAAGTTGGATATCAGAGAGAAAGTCTGCGCTTACGTCTACTACAGAATCAAAATCATCAAACCAGGTAAAGAAAACTTTTTCATTTGGAAATGCATGGCGCATTCCGTCTGTTGCGTAATAGTAAACAGCACGACAAGGATCAGTAGCCGTTGCTCCTTCGAGACAAACTTTTTTAATCAAAGTACCCGGCTCAGCCTCAACGGGAACGAGTAGAACTGTTTCCTCTTCCTCCTCGACCACTTCTTCTTCTCCGGCGGAGCCGGATCCGGCTCCGCCGGATTGCTCATAACGGAGCATCACAGAGGCCATGTCGTAATTTGTTCCGACCACCCAAGGACCCTCATCAGAAAAAAGAGCGTTGCGGAATGTGTAATTCTCAGTTGTGTAATCTGTAACAGACCACGTGACTCCCGCATCTTCGGATCTAATTAAAATCTTATCCCCAGCGATCACCAAATCATCTCCCGATCCACGAATGTCATAAAGTGACTGGCTTGAGAGTCCACTTACAGCGATAGTTGTCCATGACGCTCCAGCGTCAATTGTTTTACGAAATGTTCCATTGCGACCAACTACATATCCCTCAGTAGCAGACGTGAACCACACCCCATAGAGATCATCTGTTGCAACGTTTCCTTTGTTTGTCCATGTCTGCCCGGCGTCAAGGGTATAAAGCAAAATCCCTTGTCCACCCACGACCCAAGCTGTAGCGTCCCCACGGTCTTGAACGCGATATAAAACACTTGTCGTGTCTGAAGTTACAGCAAGCCAAAGCCTGGCGTCGGTATGGTATGCCATAATCCTTCCTCCTGATCCAACGAGGTATCCATATAGAGTGGATGTGTCCATGTCATACAGCACCTCACTTACTCCCGTTGTCACACCAGCCCATGTGCTACCCGAGTCCTGAGACTCGCGCATTGCACCACCTTCACCAATGGCCCAGATATAACTTCCAAATACTCCCATGTCTTGCCAATAGACACTTGCTGACTGGTCAAAAGCTGACCATGTCTCCCCATCGTCCGTTGAGCGAATAATGTTTCCAGTATTACCAGCAGCAAAATAAGTGTCCCCTATTTGAGCGATTCCTTGGAGCCCTTGGATTGTTCCGTATTCTTTTTGCACCCAAGAACCTTCCGCGTGTGCAGGAAGAACAGCTAAGGCGAACATGAACATTGAACCAAAAATAATGTGATGAAGTTTCATATGGGATAAGTATAACAGAAGACCGTGCCCGAAGGCACGGTCTTTACTGTTTCCCCAGGATCCCATTCTCGGTGAGCCAAGACGTCTAGCCGAAGCTTTCAGTCAGATGCTCGTGAAAAGTATGGATCGGTGGAGAGATGCTCTTGTTAGAGCGTTGAACTATTTAGTCCAAGTTTCAGATCCAAGGTCAAGATTCTTAACCAAGTATCCGTTGTGCCAGTCACCTGTTGAGGCTGAACCAGCAGTTGAAGAGTGAGCTGAAGCACTGTTGTCTGACCACATGAACTCAGGCTCATTTGTAGTTGCATTTCCTGCAGCTGCAGATGTGAAGAGTTCGATAACGCTGACAGTTGTATCACCAACGTTTAGGTAGACGTTTGTGCTGTTTGAAGAGGTGTCCTGAGCCAAGTAGAGGCTAATAGAGTCACCAGAGGTGTCGTCTCCAGTAAGGCGGAAGCCTTGTGGAGTTCCACGAACAGTATAAGTAACTGTCTCACCAGCAGAAACGGTGTCCTCAGATGCCCATGTGACAACAAGGTCAGAATCTGCCTCTAGCAAACCACTTGTGCTCTCTAGAGAAGCTCCATCCTGGTCCTGAATTACTACAGAAGTAGTGATGTCAGATCCATTCTTGTAAAGCTTCAAGGACTCAACTTCTAGTGTGTCTGCAGTACCACCATCGCTCCAAGAAGCTGTTAGCTTGAACTGCTTAACAGCAACAGCGCCGTTAGCGTCAGCAGTGACAGTGAACTTGTAGAGATCTGTTGCCTGACCGTTCACAAGTGTTGAGTTTGTGAGGTCGGTGTGGGTAACAGTTGGGATGGACCTGAACACGAAGAGGTTGTTTCCAAGAATTGTGTCATTAGTCCATGAAGCGGTACCACTAGAGTCAACAGCGTTAGTATCAGCTTCTGTTGTCTCCGTTCCATTACTGTCACGGAATTTTACAGACTCAAGAGTGTTCTGAACATCAGTCTGTGATGTTCCTCCACCTACTCCAACCTCAGTCAACGTGTACTTCAATGTAAGAGTCTTAGATGCATTGTCTGCAACCTCGATACTCATACCAGTAAACGTTCCAGAAGTGTTGGTGTCCTCGTCGAGGATGGTTGTACCTACCAATGTGCTTCCGTCATACAAACTAACAGCACTTACTAATCCAGCGGCTGTAGCACTTGCAACAGACGTCTTCATTTCAGTGATGGTGTATGTCTCGTTAGCTGCACTGAATCGGTACTTTGCAGCTGTAACCTCCTGGTTGCCAGCCACAATGGCGTCAACTGGGTGGTCATCATTGAACTCAGTGAATGTACCTGCAGCTGTGGTGATCGCCTGACCAGTGATTTCATTAGTTGTAGGAGATGAACCAGAGAGCATGCTTGTTCCATTCACATCAACAACAGCTTGAATAATTTCACCAGTGGTGATAGCTGCGTCAATGTCCAAATAAACATCTACATAAATGGTTTCACCGGCTTCCAATGCATAGTTAATTGACCATGAGTTGGCAGTCTCAGCGATTGTTCCCTTTGTGCTAGATGTTGTCATGTTAGCTGATGGACCGTACATCACGTAAAGATTATACATGTCACCACCTGCTGGCTCTGATGTATCAGAGGCTCCGTCGAAATCAACGTTGATATCAGTCAAGTTAACTCCTTCAGATGTTCCAGCTGTTACAGACCATGAACCAATCTTATAGTTACTTCTTGGCTCTGTAGTTGTTTGATCAGCATACGCACCATTCTTAGCAACGCTGAGAGATGCTGCTGTTACTGTAAGAGTATTTGCCGTTACAGCGGCTCCGTCTGGAGCGTCGATGTAACCACCAGATGTAACTTGTTGAACATTTAGAACAGTATTCATGTCAACAATCTCAGCAATGATTGTATCTGCATCTTCGATACTGTCAGTTCCATCTGTGTCATAGATATCAGCTCTTATTTCAAGAGTAGCTGGAGTACCAGGCACAACAATGAAAGAAGATCCGAATGTATATGAAGTGTAATCTGTTCCAGCACCAGCATTGGCCTCAAGGCCAGCTGTGGAACCAACCTGTGTACCATTAAGGAACACAGCACCATTTCGAAGGGTTACGTCATGTCCGTCACTTTCTGTGAAAGCGAAGCGGAGGCTTTCAACCTTCATGTTCTCACCAAAAGCTCTTGCAGACCAGCTACCAAGAGTTACACCTGAAGCAGTCTCAGTAACATCACCAGAAGGTGAGTTAGTAGACTTGGTGAAGGTTAGTGAGCCACTATTAATGGTCTGAGCACCTGCGTCCATTGCTGCGAAGGCAGAAGCCCCAACAGTTGAGAGCACTGGCTGTCCGTAATCCTGGTCCATAGCGACGAAGTCGGCGCTATTACGTAGACCAACAGTAACGGTTCGTCCAGACCCACCAATAACGTCGGCAAGTACTTTAACCTGGTGATTACCAGTAGCAAGTGCTAATGGATCAGCTGAAAGGTCGAATGAGATGTAACCATCTGCATCCTCAGCTGCAACGGTAGATCCACGAACCACACCTCCAACATAAAGCTGCCATCCACTGATATCATCAGCGTCAATGGAACCAATGTTTCGGAAGCGAGCTGCGTATAGATCAAGCTCGTTTGAACCAACAGACAAGGTGCGCTCAAATACGCGGTAGTCATCTTGTGGATCAATTGAAGCAGCAGATGGGGTTGTGCTTCCTGTGAAGTCAGCAGTTCCAAATGTGGGTGGGGAAGTAGCGATTGTGTGAACAGATCCAGTCATTGGGAAAGAACCTGATGCAGCACCAGCGCTTGAGAATGTTAGGTCAGTGTTAGCTACAACAGAAAGACCAACGGTCTGACCATTTGTGCTTGCAGCAATGTCTGAACGAACAGCCAATGTTGCAGAAGCACCTGCAGCCAGGGTCCAAAGACCTGAGCTATCATTGAAAGTTACCTTTCCATCAGAGATGGTTGCAGCGTCAGTCAAACGAATGTATCCATCAAATAGATAAATGTTTGCCAATGTTGTGTCAGAAGACACACCGTTGCGGGTAAGGGTCAATGTGTTCAAGTTCACTGAAGAACCTGAGTTGTTTGTAAGGGTTACGTGCAGAAGATCTGCAATTCCCTGACCAGCGATCAAGGTTGAAGCTGATGGAGAACCTGAGATGCTTACTGAAACATCTGCAGCTTCTACAACGGTGTCAGTGGTAACCATTTGTGCTGCGTCTGTAAGAGAAGCGAGCTCAGCAGTTACAGCTGTACCTGCTGTTAGACCAGCTGGGTCAAATCCAGTACCAGTAAGCCAGAAGCCTGCCTGGTAACCGTTTGCACCTCCGTCGTCGACCATGCTAGCCATGCCGTCGAGTACGAGGTAGTTGTTAGTACCGTCTGTCCAGAGCATGCCCTCATATCCGGCTGCTGCGTCTGTAAGAGAGTCACCAACAGTGAAGTCGACGAAGAATACGTCTGGAACATCATCGATGTTTGTGTTCCAAGCGTCTCCAGCAAGGCCAACAGCTGTAGCCTCGTCCTCAATCCAATGGATTGAGCCACTTGGTGAAACAGCGTATACCTTTTCGTCGCTTTGAATTTTGATCCATCGTGAACCTGGGCGGTAAACAATGTTTCCTGCCAGTGTGATGTCAGCAAGCTCCTCATCGGTAACTTGTACAACATCGTCAAAACTCATGTACCAAGAGAAATAGGTCTTCTCGTTAGGGAATGAGTATCGCTGACCGTCTGAACCGTAGTAATAAACAGTTGAGAGAGTCTCTCCCATGATCAGGTCGCCATAAGAAGCGGCAGAAGCCTGCATAGGCACAAATGCTGTCAAACCTGCTGTAGCAAGAATTGTTGCAGCAGCAATAAACATTGTGATTGCTTTCTTCAGTTGAAGAGAATTAGTCATATTTTGTATCTGGGTACTTTACCCGCCCTCAGTATTATTTGTGGGGCAGGCGAACCTTTTTAGCCCTGGTTCAGGGCTTTTGATTAATTTACGAGCAGCGACCTCATGGGTCTCGACCTTTTATAGCTACTTCGCGAATCAGTGAATAATGCTCATCCAGGTGATCACAAATGGATGAGCGAGCAAGAGGTCCCTCATTAAATGAGAGGCACCTGGCCCGATTCAAGGCTCAGTTTATTCTTGGATTAATAGGTTGAACTCTTTTAGAACTTGGAAGGCTCGTCGGTAGGCTCCTTCATCTGCCAGAGCCTGTGCCGTTGCAAGTGTTTCTTCGTCAGCACCAGCTTCCAGTGCAAGTGCTAGTTCTTTTTCAAATGTTATGGCCAGCTCTCTTGCATCATCTTCATTCTGATCAGCCTCATGCGAAGTGATGATGACTTGTACTGCCTGCTCCTTTGTCTCCTCTATAACTTCTTCCACCTCATCGATCACCTCTTGAGAAAGTTCCGCGGATGAAGCTGTTACAGCTGAGGAATATCCTTCTACTCTGCGACCGACTGCTTTTGCAAGCTCCGTGCTTGCACCTTCTGTTGTTAGTTCCTCTTGAATGATTGCAACTTCGCTCTTGAAACGATCTACTGCCAAGCGAACTGCTTCTGGCTCTGATTCATGCAAGCGTGCGGATACTTCCACCATTTCATCCAATCTTCGACTGGTGAACTCCATCTGCAGGCCTGCCCGCTGATCAGAGCTGAATGCGAGAATCATTTGTGCCTTCTCTACTGAAATCTTAACTGGATAAAGGTTGTCGCCAGGCAGTGTGTTCTGTGAAGCGTTAGCCATTGTGATCCAACCGGTGATAGCAAACAAAAATACGGCTGCTGCTGCGGCCATTGGCCTGAGCATTGCATGTGAAAAATTCCACATGTGATACTCAAGATAGTCGCGCATGCCGTATGACACTGATTCCTTTGATACATCTAATCCTGTTCTCTCAAAAACTAAATCACGTACCCGTGCATCATCCACTGACACAAACAACTCTGAACTTTCAGAGATGTTGTCGAATAGATTTTGGATATCGTGGTCGTTCATAATTCTCCAAACTTTTCCAGGATACTTGTTCTGAATTTGTTAATTGCTCTATGAAGTTTCACTGAAGCTGCATTCTCAGATAGTCCAAGCTCTTTTGCCATGTCCTTAATCCTCATCTGCTGGACATGACGCATAAGTATGATGTGAGCATCCTCTTCGTCTAACTGTACGATCAACTCTTTAAGGATACTTACGTCCACCTGATTGATGATTTGCTCATGCAGTGGGTCACTGAGCTCAGGCGCTTCATCACTTGCTGGAAGAGCTTGTTCGTTACGTTTCTCTTTCAGCTTATAGAAGTCATACACGACCCCTCTTGCAATGGTGAAAATGATGCCTGAGATGGATTCTATTTTTGTTCCTCGAGCATATCTCCAGAAACGAATCCACGTCTCTGCAACTGCATCTTCCGCATCATGACTGGTTGGGAGTTTAAATGAGAGAAACTTTGTGACCTTATCCTTATAGAGGTCAACTACCTTATTAAAGGCATTCTCATCATTAAAAGCCCGGATACGGAACAAAAGAAATTTTTCTTTTTCGTTGCTCACAGATGAAGCATCATTATTTAGAAAAGTATTACGACAATAGGAGGAAACTACCGGAAATAAAGGAAAAAATCAAGGGTTGGGTTGACAGGTTGGTATTTTTTGACTACACTGGCATTGACAAACATAGTTATCAACATAGTTATATGAAGTCTGTAATCCGCCTTTCCGTATCTGAGGCCGCAAAAATGTTCGGTGTAAGCCAACGAACCATACGTAGAGCCATTCAGGCAGATGAAGTGACATACGTCGTGGTTCAGGGTCGATACAAGATCAACTTTGAGTCTCTCTTGAAATGGTCACAAAGAACCACCACCGTAAAGAACAAGCGAGACAAAGTTGGCCTTGGTCAATATGTAGACCAGTGGCGCATTAGCGGAAAGCTATACTCCCCTAACCCAAAGAGTCTTGACGAAGAAGGTGAATAATCTTTTTGCATTTATGTTTGAACATAAAATGGTAGCACCTCCAACTCCTCATCGAATCATTTTCCACCTGATGGGCATGGTGGTACTAGCAATAAACAAACTTCGTTACGCGGTGAAAGGATATCGCGAACCAAGACCATTTGCCACTTCTGAGTTCCAGAAGGCAATCACCTACGACCGACAAGTTGTCACAAACTGGCTCGATGCTTTACGAGAGTATGGCAATAGGACAGTGAAAGGAAAGACCGTTTTAGAACTTGGGCCAGGAGCAGATCTTGGACCCGCGTTGTTCTTGCTAGATAATGATGCCAAGCAATACATCACCGTTGATGCTAATCGACTTATCGACGAGACCCCATACGTTCTATACTCAGAGCTACTAAAATCTCTAGACAACAGTGAGACCATAAAGAGTGAGCTCGACAAAACACTTTCTGGAAATGACGATCGAATTCAGTACTTAGTCGATCCAAAATTTGACCTCTCTAACCTAGAGAAGGATAGTGTCGACTTGGTAGTGAGTCAAGCTGCATTCGAACACTTTTCAGACATCAAACAAACAGTGCGTGACCTCACCCCAGTCGTTAAACAAGGCGGTGTTCTAATTGCGGAAGTTGATCTAATGACACACACCGGAGTTGTAAGATCACGTGACCCGCTTAATATCTTTCGGTACTCAAATATCTTCTATCGACTGATGAATTTTTCCGGCATCCCAAATCGAGTGCGACCTAATGAGTACAAAACAATCTTTAAGCAGAATGGTTGGAAAGATGTGGAAATCATTCCACTCCAGGAGCTTCCACTTGAGTACGTAAAAACTATTCAGCCACAACTTGCTCGTCGCTTCCGCAATAAAGAAGCTGACATGCACGTGTTAACTTTCTTGATTCGAGCCACAAAAGCTTAAATCTTGATTATGACTCAAATCCCCTCACTTCTAATCGCAATGGCCATCCTGATATTCTCAGGGATTCCTTTTAATGCTCAAGCAAGTGTTGGAACAAATGATTTTGTAAAAACAGCAAGTATTTTTCTTGAGGGTGGTCCGGTGTTAGATCAAAATACAGCAGCTCTCTCTAGGTTTGATTTGGTAGTAGTACCAGTAGAGGCGCAGCTATGGAATCCGTCATTTTTTACAACAATCCGTGAACTGAACCCAGATATTATTCTTCTACCTTATGTAGCAACGGTTAGCTGGAATGATGTTTACTGGGTAGATGATCTTCACAGACAGATGTATCAGGACATACAGCCAGGCTGGTGGCTAAAGGACCATGAGGGCAATCAGCTATCCGTGTGGACAAACACAAGAACTTTAAACCTTAATACTGAATGGGTGGACTATCTTTCTGCACACGTTACAAATGACATACTCTCAACAGGACTGTGGGATGGTGTTTTCTACGACGAGGTGCAGGATTCAATCAGTTGGCTTGGCTCAACCGATGTTAACAAAGACGGAGTAAAAGATTCAGCTTCAGAGGCTGACCAGCTTTGGGCCACGAATTATGAGAAGTTATTTAAAACAACTCGAGAGCTTGTTGGCGACGATTACATCATCATGACAAATGGAAGTTCGAATTCAGAGTTTTTCCCATACGTTAACGGTCGAATGTTTGAAACCTTCCCCTCTTCACACAATACCCTCAATGAATGGGATAACATGACCAATGAATATCTGACTGTGGAAGATGGTGTTGGCTATGAGCCAATCAACATGATTAATGTTAATACTGATAACACTGGTGGAAACGGAAATCGGAGTGATTATCAATCTGTTCGTTTTGGTATCACAACAACTCTTCTGGGTAATGGTTATTTCTCCTACGATGAAAGTACTTATAACCATGCGGTCATCTGGGCGTACGATGAGTTCGAAGCCTTCCTTGGTGCTCCAAAGAGTAATTTGCAGAGTGCATTAAATCCTCAAAGTACAAACCTTTCACAAGACGTTTTGTTTCGAGAGTTTGAGCAAGGACAAGTGATCGTGAATGCGACCGCTGAAGAACAGACCATTAGACTAGATGGTGAATTTGAAAAACTACATGGAACACAAGACCCAACCGTCAATGATGGACGAATTGTTTATGAAGTAACAATCCCCTCACAAGATGGAATTATTTTGCTACGTCCAATTGAAGAAATTGTAGACGCAACGTATCTCAATGGAGCATTCGCACGTATTTTTGATATTGAAGGTGACACAAAGCGCACTGGGTTCTTCGCATACGAAAGCTCTTATAGAGGAGGAACTCAAGTTATTGCCTTCGATACAGACAATGATGGTGCAAGAGAAACAATAGTGGCCGATGAGACCTACGTCTATATTTTTGATGACGACGGCACTCTACACACCCAATTCGCTCCATACACAGAAACCTACAATCAAGGAATCAATATCTCCGTTGGTGACCTTGAGGGTGACGGGACCGTTGAGATTGTTACTGGAACGGAAAATGGTGGTGGGCCACACATCCGTGTCTTTGATTCTGATGGTAATCTTATTAACCCAGGATTCTTTGCCTACGCCGACAGTTTCCGTGGAGGAGTGAATGTTTCCATTGGAGACCTTAACGGCGATGGAATTAAAGAAATCATTACTGGTGCTGGTTATAATGGTGGCCCGCACGTACGTGTCTTTAAAAAAGACGGCACCCTCATTAACCCAGGATTCTTTGCCTATGACACCAGCTTCCGTGGAGGTGTAAACGTTTCTGTTGGCGATGTGGACGGAGATGGAATAGATGAAATTGTTACCGGTCCAGGTTTTGGTGGGTCTCCCCTTGCACGTGTTTATGATCGAGATGGCAACATGAAATCTGAATTCTATGTCTTTGACACAACGGACACAGACGGACTAGAGGTTGTAGCATCTGATTTGGATGGTGATGGCATTGCTGAAATAATCGGTCTTACCACTGACGTGTTTACCTTGAGCAGCTTTTAACGATACGATAATGCTATGTCATTCAAAGAAGAAATAAAAAAAGGAGTTGCCTGCGACAGTGTAGGTAAACCGGATTCCATATTGGGACGCGCAATTTGTCTTTCTGTGCACCCTGGAAAGATGGCTGTCTTCCCTTTTATTAGGTGGTTTGAAAAACGATACAAACATCGGTATAAGTTTGCTCGTTTAGTCTTTTCTTTTGATCTAGTGCTCCTGGGAGTCCTGGTTGGTCTGCTAACAGCACTAACATTCTCATGGATGCATGTTCCAACATCGTTTGAAGACAATGTTTTATTCGAGGCAACCGTTGCCCCACGAGAAATCGTAGCGGGTGCTCCATCAACCTTAATCATCCGATATACCAATAACACTGAAGAGGAGCTCCGAGACAGTCGCCTTAGCCTCTCGTTTCCAGACCACTTTCTACTTCAAGAGTTATCCACAGACAACGATGTGATTGATAACGATTTTATTGAACTTGGATTGATCCCAATTGGTGGTACTGGATCCGTCCGTATTCGAGGTGTCATGTTTGGAGACGTCGGTGGTGAACAAACCTTCACAAGCACACTCAACTTCATCCACGGCACTGACGGAGATATCCCCGGATATAAAACAGATCTTCATACATTCTCACCAGTAGCATCCACACTTACCATAGAATTGAATCTGCCAAATCAGCTAGTGGCATTTCAGGATGTGGACGGCTTAATCACTTACAACAACACTGGAGAAATAGACTTCCCTGTTATTTCAATCGAACCAGAGTGGCCAGACGGATTCGCTTTTTCATCAAGTGATGTGTCTACAAGCAATGGTGCTTTCCAACTCCCGGCCATAGCCGCCGGTGAGCAAGGTGAAATGCATTTCACAGGGCACCTAGGTGATGTTGGTGAAAAGGTCACATTCATATTTCATCCATCGTTTACATTTGAAACAACTCGCTACAAACAAAAAACTCTTATACATGCAGCACCAGTAGTCCCACCACAAATGCAGGTTGAGCACAGTGTATTAAAAAGATCTGTGCGCCCAGGGTCAACAGCAACATTCACCTTACTCTACGAGAACACAGGTGAATTCACGGTAACCGACATTGTCCTTGGCATTGAATCTGACAGTCCATTTTTTTCCAAACCCGTATGGGAAAGTGAGCCCATCGACTCCTTGGCACCAGGAGAGCGTGGAGAAATGGAAATAAAGATTCTACTTGATCCCTCTATTACTCAGAGTGAAACTGATGTGTACGAAGCCATCGATCTTCATAGTCGAGCCTTGGCTAGCTATACACTTGGAGATGGAACGGGACAGCAAGTCCTTTCAAGGGGGGGTGAGGTAACAACACCTATCACAAGTCCTATTCTCTTTGAATCCTTTGGTCGATATGCCACAGCAAGTGGTGACCAGCTTGGGCGTGGACCACTCCCCCCACGAGCGAGCATTGAAACAAAATACTGGATATTTTGGCACCTAAGCGGAACTATAAATGAAATTACAAACCTCTCCATTGAAGGAACTCTTGGTGAGGGAGTTGTTTTCACGGGACGGCAGACATCCTCTCAAAATGGGGGTGTAGACTACGATCCAACCACCCAAACAGTGAGCTGGAGCTCTAACAGCCTCCCTCCAACACTCTCGCCTAATAGCAAAGTCATTGGAATTGCCTTTGAGGTTAGTCTCACTCCATCGGATGCAATGATTGGAACTACCCCCACCCTCTTATCTAATATAACCCTAACGGGAGTCGATTCTAGGACCGGAGCCATTATTTCCACAGGAGGCTCAAAGGTAACAACTGTCCTTAATAAGGACCTCATGGCAGCCGGAAAAGCGATCGTAGAATAGGCAATAAAATAGGCATCTTTGTGGCCCAAGGGTTGACAAAATGCCTATTTTTTGGTAGTATTCCCGGTCATATGAAAATAGCAATGATTGGGCAAAAAGGAATTCCAGCCCGGTCTGGGGGCATTGAACGGCATGTGGAAGAGCTCTCAGCCGAACTGGCAGCACGTGGACATGAAGTCCTCGTATTTTGTCGTTCCTGGTATGTATGGCCTGTGCGCGATCATCGTGGAGTTCGCTGTATCAAAACTCGATCTATCCCAACCAAGCACCTCGACGCCATAACAGCCACTTTTACATCCATCATTGCCGCCACACGTGAAAAGGTTGATATCTTCCATTTCCACGGTGTGGGCCCGGCTCTACTAAGCTGGCTTCCAAAGCTTTTGAACCCACGTGCAAAGGTTATCGTAACTTTTCACTGTATCGACCGTCATCACAAAAAGTGGAATTGGTTCGCACGTCTAATGCTTTACACCGGTGAACGTTTCGCCATTTCTGCCCCTGATGCCACCATTGCCGTCTCAAAGACACTAGAAACGTACATCCGACTCTCCTATGGAAGAGATGGTAAATACATTCCTAATGGAACACAGGTGCCAGGTGAAGATTCTGACCCTGCCCTTCTCAAACCGTTTGGCCTTGAGTCTGGAAAGTACTTCATGATGTGTTCTCGTCTTGTCCGCCACAAGGGTGCGCACGTACTCATTGAGGCCTTCAAGGAGCTAAAGCGATCAAACACCAAACTCACAAAGGACTTCAAGCTGGCTATTGTGGGTGGAAGTGCCTTTACGGACGATTATGTCCGTGAGCTACACGAACTAGCCAAGGGCGACCCGTCCATAGTGTTCACTGGCAACCAGACTGGCAAGACGCTTCATGCACTCTTTGCAGGAGCTTACGCCGCTGTACATCCGTCCGAGTCAGAGGGACTACCAATCGCCGTACTAGAAGCCATGAGTTACGGCAAGTGTGTGCTCTCATCTGACATTCCAGAAAACATGGAGCTTACCGAGAATCATGGTCTGACGTTTGAAACAAACAATGTCAATGATCTTGTAAAAAAGCTTGTACAGCTTCTAGAGGAACCTGATAGCGTTGAAACCATTGGGCGAAAGGCTCGCATCCATGTTGCAAAGAACTATGACTGGAAGGATATTGCAGAGACGACTGAGTACCTCTATGAACTTGTCCAACTAGAACCTGTTCTCTCAATCCAAACAAACTAAAACACCCGGCAGCTGCCGGGTGTTTTTGGTTTATCAAATTAACTCGTTATAAATGTTTATCACCTCCTGATAATGGCGCTCTAGCAAAAACGATCTTGCAACACGTTCCCTGGCTCCAGTAGCCATCTGCTGTGTAAATTCACTATCATGATATGTCCTAAGCATGGCCTCTGTCCAGGCGTCTAGGTCGGCAGGATCAACAAGAATGCCTGTCTGTCTATCTAGGACCATTTCGCTCACACCACCTACGTCAGAGGCGATAACTGGGGTTCCATGCGACATTGCCTCCAAAGCTACCAGAGGAGCGTTCTCGTGGACTCTAGAAGGCAGTAGGAGGGCTGTAGCCCCTCTATAAAGATCATCAAGCTCCTTGCCAGATCGATATCCAAGAAACTCAATATTCTCATGCCCGTGTGCCAACTTATGTAACCAAGCGCTCTGCGGGCCCGTACCAACAATCTTCAGGGGTACATCATCAAGAATTTTTGCCGCGCGAATAATCGTATCAACACCCTTCTCTTCACTCAGGCGCCCAACATACAAAAAGTACCAGTCATGATCGTAGCGCGGCTCAATGTGGTGACTTTCAATTCCGTATGGAACAACCCGCAACTTTTCTTGTGGGAATCCTCCGTGAACAAGTTGGCGTTTCATGTACTGCGACGGACAAATAAATACATCTACATTATTCCGATACAATCCCAACATCTTGTGAAACTTAAAAGTCGCTGTCTGAGCCAAGCTAGCAAGTGCCGAACCTTTGTGGAACCTAGACCTCATGGCGCCAAAGAATCCAACATTCCTGTAATCCTCACCGCATCCTGACGCCCAAATATTGTACTGAGGTGATATGAGATGGTGGTCGTGCACGGTCATTACAACTGGAACATTACGTGCTTGCAGCGCAGAAAGAATAGATGGAGATAGCTGAGTGTAAATATTGTGAACGTGACAGATGTCTGGTTTTGTTGCTTTGATCAGCTTGCGCATTTTTCTTTTTGCCTCACCTGAGTACAACATCCTCCCCATAGTCCTCATTCCCTGCCAGCCCAAAGAAGTCTTTTCTGTGTGCACAAAAGATGGAAAGAACGTTTTGTACGGCGTCTGAATCGAATCTGGATGTGCCATGGCAAACGGAATAACCTCATGACCCTGCGTCTCTAGCCAGCTAGATAAATCCAGCATGTACTTTTCAGCACCGCCTTTTTGAAAATAAAATTTGTTGGCCTGGATAATCTTCATACAACCCCATGTTTCCCACGACTAGCAAGTGCATACAAGAGCCCAGCATACAGCCATAAATAGTATCCCGACGTCCTAATTTCAAATATCGTCGACGTGAACGCATTAAACGCGACCCCAATCAACATCGCACAGACACCAAGAGCTAGCGCGCGCGTATAGGCATCGTGATGTGTTCGGGCAACTCGTATAGCGTACAAAAAGATTGCTATATACAACCAAAGGTACAATCCAAGACCCAATGTTCCCCCTTCTCCCCACAGAGAGAACCAGTTGTTATCGATAAAACCCTCTGTCCCAAAAACTCCGTACGGGAGCCCGAGACTCTCGTACACAGATGTATTGTGTAGAGCCGAAACCGCCCCACCACCAAACTGACCTGGTCCAAACCCAAGCACTGGTGAGGCTGCCACAACATCTCTAGGGGTGTGCACGTACCAAAAAACACGACCAAGGCCATAATACTCACCTCGCCAACGAGCATAGCTGAAACTTTCATAGAATCGCTCTGAGAGAGATTGGCCTGGAGTTTCTGTGATCAATGAGACGTTTAGTCCACTGGCTCCTAAGGCTAAGACCAAGAAAACAACAAAGGCCGTAAGACCCGCTAGAACACGAGGATCCTTTTTCATCATGAGACCGATGAACAAGAAACCAAGAAGAAAAGCGAACCAAGAAGATCTTGAATAAGTGAGAATAAGCGTTGGTACAGCCGCTACAAATATCCAGACAAGCCACGGGTGCTTCTTATAAACCTTCTCTGTAAAGATCATGCCGGTGGCAATGAGAAGAAAGATATAAAGAAAATTCCCCAGACGATCATAGCGTCCAAGCGTGGCAAAGACACGAGAGCCTGGATCCCAAAACTGTTGCACGCCTTCTGTAAGTATAATGGCCCCTAGAGTTCTTACATCAGATGGCAGCAAAAAAGCATCTAGTCTCTCCCCTACCAATGACTGCAATATTCCTAATCCTGATTGAAAAATAACAATCCCTAACATCACCCAAGTGAGATTCATGACAAACCTTTTGGAAGGTGCCATTTGTACAACCAAGAAAAAAACAAGAATGAACCTGAGTATCTGACGCAGGCCAAGAATGGCTATCGTTGGATCCACTAGATTAACGAGAGCGCTGGCACCAAGTGAAAGAAGAAGTAATGCCATCGGCAAATCAAAACGAGTAGATCGCCAAGGCTTCTTTCCAGAAAATATCCCCCATAGAACAACCGCTGCCACAACATAAATAAGGGTCTCAGGAAAATATCTTGCAAATACGTAGACCTCATCAGGCGTGAACTTTAAGATCAATGATTCAAACGGCAAATAGACCGCCAAGACCCCAAGGGTCCAGTGTGGGCGCACGGCCGTAAGGACAAGAATGCTACACACGATTACCCCAGCGAGTACCAAGGATGGGGAAAATATCGTCTGAAGAGCAATCAGGAAAACAAGTAATCCAAAAAGCCCTGCAGCAAATGCCGCCGTGTGTTCTTCTGCACGTCTGTACACCCTCCGTAAGTTGATCATAGAAGTAGTTTAACACGCCCAAAGAACAAATATAAGAAGAAATGTGTGCAAAGAAAAAGCGACTACCGCAGGGGTAGTCGCATCCGCACTAGGCGGATCGTTGGGTTGTGGAACCCGGAGTCAGATCAATCGATGGTCCCGTCGCAGTCGTCATCGATCCCGTTGGTGGGGTCTTCGACCACACCGGGATTGATGAAGAAGTCGGTGTCGTCGCAGTCGTCCTCGTTGTCGACCAAGGTCGACGAGCTGCCGTTGCAGATCACCGCCACGGGCGAACCGGCACCGTAGAGGTCGCCGTCATCGTCCAAGTACCAGTTGGTGAACAGGTTCTCGTCGATGGACCCGTCGCAGTCGTTGTCCTCGCCATCGCAGGACTCGGGCGCGCCGGGGTAGCTCGCACTGTTGGTGT
>JABMNZ010000024.1 GCA_013204395.1 Parcubacteria group bacterium | reverse complement strand
TTAATAGCTCTCGAGGGTTCGAATCCCTCCTCCTCCGCCAAAAAATCCGAACATAGTTCGGGTTTTTTGTTACCCAAACCCCACCTACAGACGTCACGCATCGGTCTTACATATTGAAGATGCGTGACGCAGAATTAACCACCTTTTGCCAGAACATACCCCCAAACTTGTTTTGCCCCAGCGTCCTTTAGGACCTTGGCACAGGCATCCATGGTGGCCCCTGAAGTGAACACATCATCGCAAAGTAAAACATATTCTGGAATCTGTGCTCCGGGAACTGCAGCAAATACCAGATCAAGTTCCCCCACCTGACGCCCCGTTTGACCAGCTTGCGGAAGCGTGTGGATCACACGTGTAAGAAAATTGGCATGAGGCAAACCATAGAGTGCCGCCGTCCATTTTCCCACCTGTTCTGCCTGATCAAAGCCCCGTGCCCTCTTTCGTCGTCCGTGAAGCGGAACATTTGTGACATGCCAAGCGTGAGCTGGTGGCGCCATATACGGTTGGCCCTGCCTTAAGAAACGTTGAAGAACTCTTTCCACTGACCTGTCGCGATGATACTTCCATGAGCCAATTAACGATCTCAAGACAGGATTAGCATACGGCGCAAGTACAGACAGCCCATCAAGATAAGTATCCTGACAACACGTTCCACAGATTCGATCAGAGCCTATCAGACCACAAAAACCACAAGACACCGGTTTAGGCACCGGTGTCCAATATGCTAAACACGTTTCACACATCAGTGACCCTTCACTACGACAGGATGCGCAAAAACGTGGGAAAAAAGCTTTTACTGCCAAGTTGCTGAGTCGATCTTCCATGAGCCACCCTCCGTGATAAACGTAAGAACAATGTCCTGAAACTTCGTTTCACTATTTTGAGGCGATACAATAGATTCCTCTCTTTGTGAGGTAATAGAAACTTGAGCCCTTCCAGTAGTCTCGTTTTGCGAATCAACATTAACAGTAATCACTCGAGTTGAAACGCCGTAATATTCCTCTGGGGGATCATTAGATGCTATGAATTGTTCTGTCTCTCTGGCAAATGAGGCGCTCATCAAAGGAAGTACATCTACCAGATTTGAAAAGTTGGCCTCGTTTGAGTAACTCCCGTAACGCTCAACAAAGGTCTTTGACAGTGAGACAACACTTGCCCCCGTAGACCGTTCTTCTTGCTTTGTCTCTAAAGCCTTCTTAGAAAGAATTGATTTTACAGGTTCTTTTACAGCCTCAACATTTTCTTCATATGTTGGATCAGTTACCACTGTGACTTCTAGAGAACCTGAAAATAACATGTATAAAAGCCACACCAACAAAAGAATGATAGTGAGTAGGATGAGTCCAACAACCGTTAGACGTGTTCTGCGAGTCATCATACCTTCAGTGAATCACGTAATTTATCTGCCTCGGCCTTCCCCTGCGCCTCCCCTGCCAATAATGCTGCTGCCGCGTCTTGTTCTTCGGCCACTTTTTCCACTTCTCCTCTCTCCTCATCACTCAATTCTGCAACAGCTTCATCACTAGCGTCTTCAGCCTCATCATCGGCGATTTGTTTTTCAAATTCCGCTTTTTCTGCGGCAAACTCTTCCTCCTCACCCTCCTGTTCTAGGAGCTGAGCTGGGTTTGTGGTCACAATGCGATCCTCAGTATAAGAGGCAACGACCTTGATAGCCGCGTGCTTTGATCCAGCGAAGAAGATTCCTTCACCAACACCAGACTCTAACAAGAGATACTTCTCTCCATCAGTGAGTTGGAACGTTTTTTGGACATTATCAACCGCGCTCGGCGACTGCTTGAGAAGGATCTGCATAGCTGAGTTAGTCACGATGGCCTGACCATAGGGACTTCGTAAAAAGTCGTTCACATCCTGAGTAATGGTGGTCACTCCCATAAAATACTTTCGGGCACGTTTCACGAGCGCAAAAATAAACTTTGCTGAATCCTCCTGCTGCATCAGCCACCATGCCTCATCAACCACCAAAATTCTCTTCTTACGTATAGAACGAGTGACATTCCAAATATAGTTAATAATGGAATAAATGGCCACGGGCCTCAGTTCGTCCTCCAAATCACGTACAGAAAAAACCACGAGCTGATTCGTCATTTCAACGTTTGTTGGCTGATTCAACAGACCCGCAAAGGTTCCATCAATATACTTGGTCAAACGCGCAACTAACTGTCCAGATCCCTCCATGCCATCTAACACATCTTGAAAATCCGTTAGTGTAGGAGGGTCAATATCGTCCAGTTTTAACAAATCAGGTGTAATGTCTTTTTTTGCATAGGTCTCAATCAAGGCACGGTCAAGCAATGAATCCTCCTCAGGAGTAAAACCAAGCTTACCCCCCTCCCCCACGGGCTGACCGATCATGATGCGTAAAAGACCCTTAAGAGTAATAACAGCTGAGCGAATAATATCTTCAACTTTTGTCCCCTCACCAACCCCACGCGGTAAATCAAATGGGTTTACTTTTGCCTCTGAGGCAAGCGAAACGTTAATAAATGTCCCACCAACCGCATCGGACAAATCTTTATACTCATACTCCGGGTCGATAACAATAACATCCGTTCCCATCATTAGGGAGCGTAAAATTTCTAACTTGATCGTGTACGACTTTCCTGCACCAGAGGTAGCAAACACCACAGAGTTGGCATTTTGAAGCGAGAACCGATCAAACAAAATAAGTGAGTTGTTATGACGGTTAATGCCATACAAAATACCATTATCTGAAGTAAGGTCAGATGAAATAAATGGAAACGAAGCGGCAATCGGTGACGTGTTCATGTTGTAATTAATCATGAGCTCGTCATTGCCCAATGGCACTGTTGAGTTGAATCCTTGCTCTGCTTGATAGAAACCAGCTTTCGTATAAATCAATTTTGATCCAAAAAGTGATTCAACTTCTTCTGTGAACTTACTTAGTTCATTATCCGTCTTGGCGTAAATAGTTATGTAGAACGAGAATTGGAAAAAATGTTCAATCCCCTGAGTAAGTGCATCGCGGAGCGCTTCGATATCACGCAAAGCGGTCTCTGCAATTGGATCTCGTGGGGCTCCCTTTTCAGCATCCGTCAAAATCTTTGCCTCGAAAATCCCAACCTTCTTTTGAAGTTGTTTGAGAACTACCTGTGCCTTCAGTGGGTAAAAAAACATTGCTACATCAAACGTCTTGTTCATGTTAATCAACGGAGTAGACCATCCCAAACCAATATGCCGAGGGTAAGTAATGATAAAAAGCGTTCGAACATACATCCCCGAGAGCATCAGGTAGGTGGGTTTCACCTCAAAACTTGACGGAGAAATGATATCTCTCACCGTCACCACACCACGACGATAGATTCTCTCTTCTTCAAGAACGATCTTCTCCTGCTCAACTTTTTGTTCCTCAACATTAACCTGTTTTGGTTTTTCAGGAGCCTTCGTTGGCATGGACTGTTTAATTGTTCCAATATCTATGGCCATACTAATGTTCAGTCACGTGTGTATCATCCTCAAATTGAACGCTATTAATATCACTCAACTTTTCTGAGGCGAACAAGTCAGGGTTGTAAACGGTGTAATAAAGCTCAATAAGGCTTTCTGTATCAAGTCGAGCACTCTCAAGACCCATGGAGTTCAACTGACCTTGTGTAAGTTCCGCACGTCTTGAAAGCTGTTCGATTCTATCTTTAAGTTGTTTCCTATTAAGCTTTGCGGCAGAGGCGGGTGAAAGAGCCTCAGAAAGCCGCGACCAGAAGTTTTTTCTCTTATTGGTCAAAGGATCGTAAGGAATGACTAAATAGAACATCTTTTGCATGATCTGACCCAGCTCAACAAGCTCTCCAATAAACGTTCTGTAATCTGCAATCTGAATACGTAACAAATCATTCTGAACTGTTCTCTCCTGCTCTCGCAAGCGCTCCATGTACCCATCGATATTCATGCTCCGTGATTGGATCACAATCTGTACTGGATACTCAAGTCCATTCAAAAAGGTCATGTAGGCCTGAATAATGGCCTCTTGTTCATCATTAGATTTAAGAGCGAAGTTGATGCTGGAAACCAGAACAACCGCACGCACGGTCCCATCTTTCAATAAAACCATGTCATCACGAATCTCAGCGATGTCTAAATACTTCACTGTTGATGGACCGGGTTTTGGGGCTCCTTTGCGCGTATCCATACTATTCTTCTGGTTTATAAACACCGCCAGTATTAACAACCAACGTTAATTGCTGCAGACGTGAGGTGGCTGAAAATTCTTTTCGCACATAGGCAGTGGATGGAGGAGGTGGTTCTTGTTTTATGAAATCTTTCAACTCTGCATTGGTAAGAGATTTTTGCCAAACACGTAGCTTTGGTCGCTTCAACGTCTGAAGGACATTTAAGGCGAAATAGTGAAACGTCACCCCATTAATTTTTACAAACGCCACAACCCCCGCAAGGATAATCACGATCGTGCCGAGAATAATAAACCAGAGAAACGAGAAGAGTTTAAATAAAATAAAATCAAACAAAATGGATGCCATCATAATAATAAACTGTCGCGCCGTAACAGGCCCAAAAATCTTGTCCTCTGCATCGATAAATTGTGGCACCACAAATTGATTGGGCATAGATCTATTCTATCAGAATCTTAACTCCGCGTTTACTTGCATCACTGCGGCGAGCTCTTCGTCTGAAAGCGTGTCCTCACCTTTTTCCCTCTGCTGGGCAAGGATCTGAGTAATGGGCATCCCAGCAAGCACCGCATCACGCGTCACAGAAACGTAAAGTTGATACAACGGCGAGGAGCGCCAAGCATCAATCGCCTCCACTTTTTCCGCATGTCCTTGCTGGTCCTCTATCAAATCGACCTTATCTTTCAGTTTTGTCGCCGCTTGTTTTGGATCCGATGACAATCTTCTAAAATCGATAAGGTTCAATGTGCGCAATTCATCCACTGGACCACTTAAGCGCTTTTCAAATGAAATCTCTTTCATTGACGGCGTTCCATGTGGCTGTACAGCAGGCTTTTTTGCATTTTCTAGTGCGGCCTTTACTCGCTCAGTATCAATCTTCCCCTCGCTCTGAAGCATTTCTTGATGTGCACTAACAGAGACACTTGTTCGTGAAACTCCAGGTGACAGTGGCTCAACATGCTCTGTTGGCACCTTCCCCGTTAAATCCGCATACCGTTTTGTAAGTATCTGTTCCTGACGCGCAGCTTGATCACCCCCCGCCTCCCTTGCAGCGATTCTTCCTTCAACGTGCTCTTGTTTACGCACAGCCATCTTTCCTTCCTGAGTGGCCTCATATGCTGCCACAGCAGACTCAAGTGCCTCCATAATGTCTGCCAATCTCCGACCGGTCACACCAAGACCACCTTTTTCCACGGATTTTTCAATCGCCCCACGAATAGTACGGGCATCTCTCACCTCCCTCACTCGAGATTCAACAATCTTCTTACAACGATCCTGTAGCAACTGATCATCAAACTTAAAGGCTTCATTCTCACAAATAGATTCTGTAATTGCCTCCACAGTCACCGGCGCAGACATTTTCACTATATGAGGCTTGTCTTCTTTGATCTGTTCGATTTCTTTGTGATCTTCAAGTACTTCATCACGTTTAGGAGTTTCTTTCACTGCTGGAACATCTGGTGCAGATACTTCACTTGTCTGCTTAGGCTGTTTCTCAATCTTAGGTTCTGGTTCTGTTTCCTCCACCACAGCAACCTCAGGCACGGCGGGCACTTCGATTTCAAACCCCTTCTCTACCCTGTCCACATCAAGCGCTCCCAATAATGCCTCAGCCGCTTCTTCTGATAAATCTAGACCATTGATCTTAGCCGGCCGCATGAGGTGCTCCTTGGCACTCCCCCTCTCAGTCTTTCCCACTAAATAATCAAGTAATATCGATTCCAGTCTATGAGCAATCCGTGCGTCTGTTATATCCGGAACCTGGACGACAAAGTTATGAATATACTCTTGAGGCGTTTCCTTTTCTGGTTCAGCAACTTCTACCTCGATTCCTTCAGGGAATTCTCCAACTCCCCAAAGTGTGGCCAAAGCATCTAGATCAAACGGAAGGTGCTTACGGACGTTTACCAAAACATTTGTTATCACTTCCACAGCGATCTTTTTTGATAGCTGGGGATCTATTCCTAGGCCCTGGATTTTCTCCACGAAGACCTCTTGAGCAATTTCTTTTTCAACAAGATCATTCACGATGTTACTGAGTTTGATCCCAAGTAATGGATCAATTCCATTTGCTTGGAGCAAAGCCTCGTAAGCATCAAATACTTCCTCGCTCCACAAATAATCACTCACCTCCATAGGCAGCGTACCTGGTGATTGAATGTCTTGCTCCTCAGACATGTGCTTTTGATTAGTCTCCTAAAGTCTCCCACGCTTCCTGAGACTGTTTAATGTGTTCTGTCAAAACACCGATGCGTTCACCAAGTTTCTTTACGTCCTCCATCTCATCGGGGTTAATCTCATTCATTTGTTTCACTTTCTGATCGCGTTCAACTTTTACTTTGATAACAGAATCGTGATTCTCTACCGCACGCTTATTTGCCGTAGTGCCATGGAAAGCCTCTGCTTTTGCAGCCTTATGTTGGGCAAATAAAGCCTCAGCTTCAGATTGTGCGTCATCAACATCTTTCTTCAAATTGCCAGGCTGAGTCTTAACAAAATCTGCACGTTTTTGTGCTTTCTGATACCGCTGCCCTAATTCATTTGCCTTATCACCAAGTTCTTTATGTGCAGCCTGGCGAGCCTTCTCTAATGTTCCACCATCGTCTTCAATGATCTTAATTTCAGCGATCAATTTGTCTTTGTTGCCAGAATGACCGTTTACAAGGGCATCACGTTCATCTGTAGCCTTCTTTTTCTCATCGGTCTTACTCTCAATGTGACCCCGCATAGCCCCTCTGGCCTGACCCTTACGTTCATCACTCGCATTCCTATACTCCTTTGCATAATCAGCGCCGCTTTGACCTTCACCAAACTCTCTCACTGGAGGTGTAACTTTATCTTCAGCAGCCCCACGCAATCTATTAAGGTGCTTTAACATGCGACCATTGTCGCGGCCCTTGCTTGTACCAATCCCTTTATCAGCAGAAAACTTCGCACCAAGTGCATCCAACTTGCCCAAAATTTCAAGTTTCTGTGCAGGACTTGTTGTTCCAGAAGTGTATTTGTGAGAAAGATTTGTTATTAAGGCTTGTGCACGTTTTAGATCTCCAGAATCTGTTGCGGCCGCTGCTGCTATACCCATTGCTGCAGGACCACCATTTTTCACCAGGTCACTCACTGGGACAGCATTAAGTTGATTATCTGTCTTCATCTCAAACCGATCAGCTGGATTAAGTCCGACAGCAGCTGCTTTCTTATTCCCTTCGTTTCCAGCCAACAAAGAATCATAAGCGCTCATTGGCTTCTTATTCTTTCCTTTGGTGTTAGGAGATTTCAACTTCTTTAGGTGCTCACGGACCTTTGGATCTTTAAGAGCGCCTTCGGAAAGATTCTTTGCATCATCCCAACTGTCTATCTCATTAAGATCAACACCGGAATAATGTGCATTGGCTTTCTCGAAACTCTTTATACCACCAGACTTTGCCGCATCACCAGCATTCAATTTCTTGTATCGAGAACCATACTTGTTATGCATGGCCTCAACGCGATCAGCCCCCATTTCTTTCTGCAATGTAGGATCATTGATCATGTCACCATAGGCAGCAAGACCTTTGGCCTCACCCTGAATGGAGGTTGGCATTCCCTTCATGTCTGCAAGACGTTTCGCTGAATCAGTTTTTTGCGCACGAGTCTGCCCCTTCAGCTTCTCAGCTTCATCTTGAACATTTGAACCTGCTGCTTGAGCAAGAACGTCAGCCTTCTTATTTTTCGATGCAGCTCTCCAACGACCATAAGCACTATTTCCATGCTTCTTAGCACTCTCTCGCGCCTTTTCAGATCGACTCATTTCATCTCCACCAAACACTTTAGCTCGTGCTTCTCTGGCAGCCCTGGTAAGAGGAGCCCTCTTCGCTCCGGCAGCAGCCAGTCCGGCCGCACCAACGG
>JABMNZ010000023.1 GCA_013204395.1 Parcubacteria group bacterium | reverse complement strand
TCAGGCCCCATCGTCTATCGGTTAGGACGCCAGGTTTTCATCCTGGAAAGGGGGGTTCGACTCCCCCTGGGGTCACCATCGAGCTTAGCTCGACCAACAAAAAACACATCTGTGACTTTTTCGCTACCAGTCACTTAAGGATGTGTTTTTTGTTTGTCTAATTATTGTCCTTGGTGACGGCGCATTTGTGCTATGTCATCTGGGCTTAGATCGTATTTTGATTCGGCATTTTTTCGCGCCTCTGAGATTGCTCCTCCTTTTTGACCGTCTAATGCGTCTTGTTTAGTTTGCCAATCCTGAAGCAGTTTGTCAGCTTCTCCTTTTTGACCGCGACCACTTCTTTCATTGAGCCGTGCTTGTTCAAATTTTGCCTGGGCGAGCTGGACTGCCAACATGGCTTTTCTCTCAGAACTTGCTCCGGAAATTTCAGCATCGCCAGCTTTTTGTTGGAGATCCAGTATTTTTGTCACAGCGGCTTCAACCGGATCTTCTTTGAAGGTCATGTCTTCGACATTCTCGTCATCAGCCACTTCTTCAAAAACCATTGCATCTGGTTTCTTTTTTTTTGGTCCGTCACCCTGGCCGGGCTCAGTTGATTTTCCTCGTTTGAACCATGACATATCGAGATTTAGATAATTTTTGGATAGAGGCGTTTGGCAAGTGTGCCATAGTCGGAAAGTAAGTGGGTGAGTCGTACATGAGATGAGTAGATGAAAGGTTCGTGCCTTTTTGATTTGTATAGAATAACTTTTTTCTCAAGCCATGTCGTGTGCATGAAGTGCGTAACGTAAATGTTGAAGCCGTGAGAGAATTCTTCAAATGACATGGGACATATCGCTAGGTAAGAACGTAGGAATGCGTCAGAAAGCTTAAAACTTTTTTCATCCCACCCATGATCAAAACACGTGATTAGTATACTGCGAGCAACTTCATATCCGCGAGGAGCTACGCAGGTCTTGTCCAGGTCGTAGACAGACTGTACCCGACCGTCATGCGTGAAGAAGACATTGTTGTGGGTGAAGTCTCCGTGAATAAGGCAGTCGTTCTCAGGACGGAGTTCGGCGACTGAGTTTGGATTATTTAATATGAAATTCTTTTGAAGATGTAAGTTTTGTATCGCAGTTGTTTCCACATCTCGTTTATTTGCTTCTCGTTCATAGACATACTCAAGTGCGAGTTTTTCAGATACGAATATACTTTTGTTCCAAAGTATGATTGGTTGCGCATCTTCTTTGTTACAGGTCAGACCAATCTTGTGAATATTGCCAAGCATGTTTCCAAGTTGGGTCGCGTGACCTGTGGTCAGTTCTTTGGATGAACAAGTGTCTCCATCAATGAATGGAAACACTCCCCACCACGTGCCTTCAAAGAAGAAAGTTGTTTCCTCATGACGGTTCAAGATTGGCATGATGACAGGAATTCCTTCATTGAAGAAGCTGGATTGGGCGATGGTGATGTTATGAATCCGTTCTGTGCTTGCAGTTCCGAATTGCTTTAGAAAGTAACGATTGGGTCCACATGAGAAGGAGAAGTTGTTTGTTACAAACCCACCTTCGACCGGTAAGAATTGATCAATAGAAACAAAGCCAAAAAGTTCTTTTAGCATTGATGTGAGGTTTGTGAATGATTGAATCGACATTTTGTCCATACACAGGTCATTGTAGCAGAGAAAATACACGAAAGAGTCATGTCTAGATTAAGGTGGAGAAATTCTGAAAGAGATGAGGAGATATGCCTAGGGTTCATTGACAAAAGGCCTCTTTTTTTGTACATTCACCCTGTCAAGTTGACGCACACCGAACGTTCAAAAATGCTGTGTAGTTGGAGGTGCTTATCGAATAACCCTTACTAGGAGAGCTGGCAATGGGCCTCATTATCCCTTGGAAGGACATCCGAGAGGGTCGTATCGCATCTGTTAGCGATTACGAAAGAACCGCTGAGGATGCGCTACGCGCCATCGGCGCTCATCCAAAGATCTTCAAAGGAGCAGCATTCATTGGCTCCATTGCTCGTGGAGACCTGTGTGCTCCTCGATCCGACCTCGACCTCTTCATGGTTGCACACAACGGCGAGATGGGTAGTGCCCGAAGCATGGCCCGTGACTTTCGTCGCACAGCTGACGATCGGCGTGTGTACCTCGAACTTGATTTGGTGAGTGCGTTTGACGCCTACTTCTCACCTCATCTGGGCCCATCCTATCGCGAGACTCTGACTCGATGTCACCCTGAGTACTCAGTCGGTGTTCCACTGGCTCAGTGCTTCCGCGTTTCGCCAGGGGACGTCCAGGCAGAGATGGTTCGCAAGATGGCCTTCAAGCTGCGTTCGGCACGAGCTCGCTACGCTCATTTCCTCCGCACATGTCTCGAGCTCGAGCATGGGAGTGACAGAGCCATAGAGGCGTGGTTGGTGAGCAGTTGGAGTCGCGAAGTGCGCCCCATGCGAATGCACATCCGTCTGGGTAGGCGACTGCTGTGGTGGCATCACGGCCACCTCCAGCACGATGGAAAGGACGCGATCATCGCGCAAGTCCTGAGTGAGCCTGCCTACGAGATGTTTCACACCAGCTACACGGAGCTGGTGCAGTTGAACCGGCGATACGACGTTCTGCTGGCGAGCGCCAGAGAAGGAAACGTCAAGCGAGTCCATTACCTGCGAATGGTTGGTCGACTCGTGTGTCAGTACTTCAGCGTGAGCATCCCGCTACTTGAGAAAGTAGTGGATTTCATGACAAGCGAGTCCATCAGATGTGCCGCTTGACGACTACCGGCTCCGTTCACGACGGGGCCTTTTCATTTAAAACATTTTGAACTTTTATAGATTAGCTGATAGCCTTTAGCGCGATATGAGAGTCTTGGGAATAGAAACAAGTTGTGATGAAACGGCCGTGGCCATCGTTACTGATGAAGGTGGTCGTTTTGTTTTAGAAAAAAATCAACTAGCAAGCCAGGCGAGGATTCATGCTCAATATGGTGGAGTGGTCCCAGAGGTTGCCGCTCGTGAACATGCGGCCATAATTTTTGATCTGATGGAGAAGGGGGAGATCCCTCGTGATGGAGAAGGAATCGATGTGGTGGCTGTGACGGCGGGGCCTGGGCTTGTGCCAGCTCTCCGTATTGGGGTGGAGCTTGGAAAGGCTCTTGCCTGGGCATGGGGTAAGCCGCTAGTGGCTGTGAATCATATTGAGGGACATATTTATTCAGTCTGGTTTGAAAAGGTCACACCTTCATTTCCTGCACTGTGCCTGCTTGTTTCTGGTGGACACACGGAATTGATTGTTATGAGAGGGCATGGACAATATGAGCTTCTTGGTATGACGCGTGACGATGCGGCAGGGGAGGCGTTTGATAAAGTGGCAAAGCTGCTTGGACTTGCTTATCCAGGTGGGCCGGAGATCTCACGTGCTGCCCTTAAGGGAAATCCAGCTGCGATTAATTTTCCTCGTCCAATGTTAGAGTCTGGCGATTTTGACTTTTCGTTTTCTGGTCTTAAGACTGCTGTGCGAGTTCGCAGAGAACAGTTTCCAGAGGATACGGTTGAGGATGTTGCGGCCTCGTTTCAGCAGGCAGCGATCGATACATTAGTTACAAAGACTTTGCGAGCAGCTCAGAAGATTCAACCCGCATCCGTAATCTTGTCTGGTGGGGTTAGTGCAAACAAACTACTACGCGAGACATTACATGATCAATTAATGCTTGAGATGCCTAGCGCCACTTTCCACGCACCCGATCTGTCACTCACTGGAGACAATGCGGCAATGATTGCACTGGCCGGGCTGATGAAGGCGCGGCGCGGTGAATACGTTGATCCACTTACTCTTGTAGCAGATCCAAACATGCGACTTGCATAGCTATATGATGCATTCAACAAAAAATGAACAAGAGACTCAGGTGATTGCAGAAGAGTTTACCAAAACTCTTAAGGGGGGAGAGGTTGTGTATCTTCATGGTGACTTGGGAGCAGGGAAGACGACATTTGTTCGTGCTGTGGCGCGTGCACTAGGGTTTACTGAGCCGGTCCGTAGTCCAACGTTTACCATTGTGAATCGGTACGAGGTCACGCATTCGATCATCAGACAGATTATTCATGTGGATTTGTACAGAATTGAGGATCCCTCAGAGCTAATTCCGCTAGCTCTTGAAGAGGAGCTTGGTAGGCCAGGGGTTGTGACTTTTATCGAGTGGCCTGAACGCGCCCATGGTAATCTTGCCGAGGCATCCACTACAATCAATATGAAGATTCTGGGAGATGAACATCAAATAGAGATAATATAAAACAGACCCTTATGGGTCTGTTTTTTTATTCTCCTGCTACGCGGAATATTTCGTCCACTGTTGTAAGTCCATCAAGAACTTTGAGTACGCCATCCTGCTGCATGGTTATCATTCCTTGTTTTTTTGCAAGTTCACGCACTTCGTACTCTGATATTTTTTCTGACAATGAAGCTTTGATTTCATCGCTCATGGTTAAAATTTCGTAGATTCCCAGTCGGCCTTTATATCCAGTGTTGTTACATTTTTCACACCCAGCTCCTTTGTAGAACTTCCATCCTGTTTCTGGAGGCACTACTTCGCCAGAGGCTTCTGGAACAAGCTCGAGTACCTTTTTCACAAAGGTCAGTTGAGAGGGTTCAATTTGAGTTTCCTGCTTACACTCTTCGTGGATGCGCCTTGCTAGTCGTTGTCCAATGATGGCGTTTAACGAAGGGGCAAGGAGGAATGGTTTAACTCCCATCGAGATAAAACGGGGGATGGCTCCGGCGGCATCATTCGTATGGAGAGTGGAAAGCATCATGTGTCCGGTAAGAGCGGCATTGATGGCCACCTCAGCAGTTTCAAGGTCACGGATCTCACCAACCATCACGATATCTGGGTCCTGTCGTAGGATTGATCTTAGACCTCCGGCAAACGTATACTTTTTGTCTTGGTTAATTTGTGATTGGTTTATACCCTCGAGCTTATATTCTATTGGATCCTCAAGGGTGATAATTTTGACATCCGCGGTGTTTAACTTACCTAGGATGGCATAAAGAGTCGTTGTCTTACCAGAACCAGTTGGACCAGTGGTGATAACCATTCCGTGAGGTTTTTCAATTTCTTTGCGTAATTTTTCTTCAGCAAGAGGCCTGTAACCCAATTGGGCGAATTCAACATTTATGGCGCTTGGTCTCAAAAGACGCATAACAATCGATTCACCCCAGGCTGTTGGAATGGTAGAGACACGGACGTCTGTGTCACCGTCTTTAAGAAAGATGGTGAAACGACCGTCTTGAGGACGGTCAGTGACATTGATTTTTAATCCCGAAATTAACTTAATGCGTGAGACGATTTTTTTCCAGAAGTCATGCGGAAGATTGGCCACTTCTTCTAGGATGCCGTCCACACGGAATCTAACAGCAATTTTTTCTTCCTCAGCTTCTACATGGACGTCACTAGTTCCAAATTGCAGCGCAGCTGCCATGACAATTGTGATAATGTCAGTTACCGAAGCGTCGTCCATGACTTTTTGTACGTCGGTGTAATGGATAAGTTTTTTTTTGAAACCGTCCAATTCTTCGTCAGAGACTTTTACTCCTTTAACAATTGTATTGACCTTCGGTAATGTCTCGTAAGCCTTAAGGGCAACGCGAAGACTTTCTTCAGAAATTTTATAGACACCACCGTTAGCCTTGTGTCTTTCTTGAAGTTCAAACAGAAGATCCTTCACTTCTTGTTTGTCTGGTGTGGTAGAGGCCATGCGAATTTCAGGGCCTGTATACAAAAAACAAACCGCACTTAATTGCTCCGCACGCTCAAGAGGAATGAGACGTAGGGCCTCTGGAGAAATGGGGAACCCTTTAAGGTTCACATACTTCATTCCAGACTGCCCAGCAATATTTTCGGCTTCCTGTTCCTTTTCTTTCAATCGGACCTCCCCCATCTTTTCATCAAATTCTTCTACGGCGTTTCGCTGACCTTTTGTTTTCGGTTGGGAGGCGGTATTTGCACCGGTATATTTGAGAAGGTCTTCTATGCTTTGGATTTCATTGCCCATATGTAACAAAAACTAGGAGCTTTCACTCCTAGTTTACTTTCTTTTTCCCTTAAGTGCCACCGTTTACACGTGGACAAGACGAAGAATCTTGGAAAAAAGCTTTTTTCCATGAGCTTTGTGAATCCCACGTTTAAAAAATAGATACCATGCAGCGTATTGAAACGTGACACTTACCCCACCAAAAACCATGAATACCGCTACCAATGCAATTGCAAAAACCGTATTGACCGTTATAAAGAGGGAAAGGGATCCTGTGAGTAGGGTTGCCGTAAAAATAATCGCGTACGGGACAGCGAAGAGAATAACAGTGCCTATTAACAGAAGACCAGCTAAGAAAACGATGAAAAAGAGGAGGAGTCCGTATTCAAAAGTGGCAATCCATTGTTTGGCAAAAAGCTGTGCCCCAAGGTGAATGGAATCGAAGAGAGATTTTTCCCTCAACACAATTTCCATAAGAGCGAACATGTAGATGATGTTGATAACAATTATTGCAGGAACAAATACCAACATTAATATAAAGAAGAGGACGGCACTGTAGGAAGAGGTTGAAATGTAGAAATAAAAGAGGGGAAGCATCATGAGTACGATTAGCATGGAAGTCAGGACTTTATTAAGAATTCCTAGACCTAACAGTGGCCAAAAGTGTACACGAGCCTCTTTCTTTAGTTCTACCGAATCTGGTACGTGATTTTTCTTTAACCCAAGAATCAATGCTCCTTGAGAGATGGTTGCCATAACAATCAATAGGCCAGCCACAGCAGCAGAAGAGATTATTATGGCACTTGAGGTGTCAGAGCCAAGTATTTGCACCTGTGTCATGTACTGGGCTGCAAGTTCGTAGCCTATAAACGTGCTGTCCATCAACTGCTCAAGAAGATTTCCACCGCCTTTGATTTTCTTTATGGATGCCAGCGCAACGTCTACCACACCACCTGTTGAAAGGATTGCTGCGAAGATACCAAAAATCCACAGGCCACGTCGCGTCCGCGTAAGGTTCCATGCCTCACGAAAGAATGGACGGTATAGGGCTGTGGATTTTTTTGTTGCCATATCCTCCTAAAGATAATCTTACACTGCAGCTGGGGTAAAGAGAGCTTCGAATGCTTCCTTCTCGATCGTCTCATTTACCATGAGTTCTTTTGCGATCTTATCTAGCTGCATTTTCTCTTTGCGTATTATATCACGAGCTGTGTCCATGGCGCCACGGATAAACTTATCTACTTCTAGATCGATGGCCTCTGCCGTCTTCTCTGAGTAGTTTCGTTGCTCATGAATTTCCTTCCCTAGGAAAACCATTTCTTGACTATTGCCGTAGACGCGAGGTCCGAGTGTTTCGCTCATTCCAAAGCGTGTGACCAGCTCGCGGGCAATGCTTGTACATTTACGAAGGTCGTCACTTGCCCCAGTGGTGACGTCGCCAAAGGTTTCTTTTTCAGCAACGAATCCACCAAGCATTACAGCCATATCAGCTACGAATTCTGATCGCTTTTGGAGGCGTCGATCTTCAGAGGGGAGTTTGAGTGTGTAGCCACCAGCATTGCCGCGGGCGATGATGGATACTTTATGAACAGGATCAGACTCAGGAAGCATGTGAGCAATTAATGCATGTCCAGCTTCATGATAAGCCGTCACCTTCTTCTCCTCTTTGTTCATAACAAAACTCTTTCGCTCTGGCCCAAGAAGAACTTTTTCAATTGAATCAAGGATATCTTCTTGGATGATAACTTTGTCATCTCGTCTAGCTGCACGGATCGCAGATTCGTTTAGAAGGTTCATGAGATCTGCTCCAGAGAATCCTGGTGTGCGTTCACCAACGCGGCGCAAATCAATGTCATCTGCAAGCGGCTTATTTTTTGCATGAATTTTTAAGATGGCCTCTCGGTCATTAATGTCTGGTAAGTCGATGACGACCCTTCTATCAAAACGACCTGGGCGAAGTAGTGCTGGGTCTAAGACATCTGGACGGTTGGTCGCCGCAACAACTATGACACCAATGTTTGGATCGAATCCATCCATCTCTACGAGTATTTGATTGAGTGTTTGTTCGCGTTCGTCATGGCTTCCTCCCATACCTGTGCCACGTTGACGACCAACAGCATCGATTTCATCGATAAAGATGATGCAAGGAGCGGCTTTCTTTGCACGTCCAAACAGGTCGCGAACACGACTGGCTCCTACACCAACAAACATTTCCACAAATTCAGATCCACTTAAGTGGAAGAAGGGAACTCCCGCTTCACCAGCAACGGCGCGAGCAAGAAGTGTCTTTCCAGTTCCTGGCCTACCCATGAGAAGTGCCCCCTTAGGTAGCTTGGCTCCCAGGTCAGAAAACTTTTTTGGATTTTTTAAGAACTCTACAATTTCTTGAAGTTCTTCTTTGGCTTCTTTGGCCCCAGCAACATCCTCAAAAGTTATCTTTTGCTTTGAGTCTTTGTTTTCACGTGCATTGCTCATTCCAAATGAAAGCGCCTTACTGTTTGCTCCTGACATTTGTTTAACCATGAACCAGAAGATCAGGATCAACAACATGAGTGGGAGCATGGAAGGTAGAATAACTCCCATTATGTACGATCGAGTTGATCGATCCATGACGGTAATGTCAGCTGCCTTGAGTTCCTCCGGTGTAATTCCATAGTCAATCAGTACCTCTGAAAGAGATACGGCTGATTCCTTGCGAGTTGTCTGTTCTGTTTCGTTCTGAAGCAAGATGGTTATTTCAGCACCTTCTATTTGAATACTTTTGATGACACCTTCTTGAATCTCGCTGACCAGAGTGGCCATTGAGATCTCTTCAGGTGACTCACTGTTTAAGTTGATTCCAGAGAAGATCGCGGAGATCACAAGAACAACTACCAGTGCGATGATGATGTTTTTTGAAAGTGGCTTCATAGGCAATATTACGCTTTTGGCTGTTCGTCAATGGTTTCGTTTGTTGTTTCGGTTACTTCTTCATCAACCGCAGTTGTATCCTCATTCGTTCCAACGAGCTCTTCTTCTTCTGCTGGTTGGTCTTCAGTTGAGGCAGGTTCATCTGTTTCTACAACTTCTTTTGATTCAAGAGTTTGATTCTGACCGCTCATACCCTTGAGTGAAAGTCCAAGGCGGTGGTCTTTTGGTTCAACAGATACAATCTTGAATTTCATTGTCTGTCCTTCTTTTCCGATTTGATGAACGTCGGTGACAGGGCTATCAGAAAGTTCACTTACGTGAGCAAGTCCGTGAATTTCAGTGTCAAGCTCTACAAAAAAACCAAATGGGTTAACTTTTAAGATGAGACCCTCAACAATGTCGCCAGCGTTATATTTCTCACCGACGTTGTCCCATGGATCGGTGATTAGCTTTTTCATGGATAGAAATATTTTGCTTCCTTCTATTCCAATGACAGATGCTTTTACCATCTGTCCGATCTTAAGTAGATCGCGTGGATGATCAATTCGTTGCCAGGCAATCTCACTGATGTGCACAAGTCCCTCAAGAGAGTCGAACTTTACGAATGCACCAAAGTCAGCCAAGGCTGTAACCTCACCCTCAACAACAGAACCGATGGCGTAAGAAGACAAAACATTTTGTTGCTTATCTTCCCAAACAGCTTTTTCAGAAACAATGAGTTTTTCATCTGATTCATTTGCGTCAAGAACGCGAACACTCATACCCATGCCAATATAACTCTTGAGCTTTTCAAGAATCTTAGTTTTGTCTCCTCCACTCACACGTGGATAGTGATCTGGTGAGAGTTGCGACACAGGAAGAAAACCTGTGATGTGTTGAATGCTTACAATAAGGCCTCCTTTGTTTGCTTCGATGATTTTTGTTTCAACAGATTCACCTGATGTGAAGAGGTGACGGATTTCTTCCCAGGCTTTTTGTTGACCCGCAAAACGGAATGAGAGTTCAAGTTCGCCGTTTTCATTTTCTAGATCAATGACGGTCGCCTCAATCTTTTCACCTGTTTTGAGTCCCGCATATTCACTGGACTCTGCGAAAAGTTCTCTGCCACGCACAACTCCTGTTGCTACACCTCCAAGGTCAAGCCTGATCTCACGTCGCCCTGAACCGACGACGGTTCCTTCAACCACGTCTCCGACTTGTGGAATATTTAGATACTCTCCATCTGTAAGGAGTTGTTCAAATTCCGAAATGGTCTGTGTTGTCATATGAAAAAAGTCCGGCAGACGGCCACCAAGCATATGCTCAGGGGGATCCACGCGGGGCTATAGTTAATTAATAACGGTGGGAGTGTAGCTATAAGTAGGGTATGAGTCAAGGCTTAATATGGTGCTACATGAATAAGAAGATTGATTAGACTACGCATTATCTGTACCATTGCCGGCATATGACACATCCACATCAATCCATGCTAGATGAGCTTTCTTTCGCCATTAAGCATTTTGTACCAACCGTCCCACAGGAGGTAATTACTCAAGCCGTTGAAAAGCTCAAGGAGCTATCTGCGAATGCAGAGGCAAATGAGGAAGTTATTAAAAATGCTTTTCACGATATTGGTTTGCAAGAGTACCCACATCGCAAGGCTTACGAAGAACTTACTCACACAAGTGCTGAGCAAAAAATGAAGGACATGGTTATTGAGCATGTTGATGAGACGGTACGAGGAGTCATCAAATCCCATCTTGACGCAGGTGTATCTTTGGAAGAGTTGGTAAACAGCGAGATTTTTGAAGGTCAACTTGATCCCAAACAAAGATATCAAGTTGAAGATGGAATTTTGGTTGCAACCGATAAGCTTGCAGAATCGTTAAGAGGGGATGTAAGCGATCATGGTGATGACTACAAAAGGTTGTTAGAAAAATGGACTAAGCACGTTCAGGAAATCCACACTCAGATTGATAAGTTGGATGCACTGACCCCAGGTGGGACAGAAGAACAAGGGTTGGAGATCTCAAATAAGGTCCGAAGTTTTAGAGAAGGGTTTCTTCTCACAGAAAGAGACCCTGAGCTTGAAGAGGTAAAAAAAGAGGTTGAATACTGGACGGACACTTTCGCTGAAGAAGAGGAATAGATTGAGTCAAATATCTCCCTCAAACCGGGGGATATTTTGATTGATCTTCACTATTAAACATGGTATTATTTCGCCGTATGCAAATCATCTGGCACGGACTTTCATCGTTTGAAATCAGGGCAAAAACTAGCAGTGACGAGATAACAATCGTTACTGATCCTTACCAAAATACGACAGGTCTGCGGTTTCCAAGAACGATCGCAGCTGAACTTGCTGTCAGTTCCCATGAAGGAGAAAATGCAAATAATGTCACCGCTTTAACTGGTGAACCGTATCTTATTGATCTCCCCGGGGAATATGAAGTAAAGAACATTTTTGTTTTTGGGGTGAAGGCCAACCTGAAAGCTGGTGGAAGAAATTTTGTCAGCGTTATTGAGGCTGAAGGAATGCGCATCGCCCATCTTGGTGCTCTTGATAGAACTTTGACAGATGAAGAGCTTCAAAAAATGAACAACGTCGATATTTTAATGCTTCCAGTTGGTGGAGGAAGGGTCATGGACGCAAAAGTGGCATCGCAGGTGATTTCACAAGTGGAGCCACGTGTTGTGATTCCAATGACCTATGCATTGCCAGCCATGAAGGAGAATCTTGCTACTGTTGATTCGTTTTGTAAGGAACTTGGATCCTGTCGTCGAGAGGAAATGAATAAGTATAAGGTTGCCAAAAAAGACCTTCCTGATGAGGATATGCTTATTGTCACCCTGACAAAGTAGGTGTGGCAAAGGGGCACGTGCACCTAAACCCCGTATCTCCTGGTAGAAAAAAACTACTTTGGTTTTTTGTGGGAATTTCCGTGGTGCTTATAGGTGCTGGCTGGATTCTTTCAACAAAGGCTTCGTTGAATTATGAGTTCAGTCAAATGAAAGGACAGATAGATTCTTCCATTGAGCAAGCAGCAGATCATTTTCAGGCCGCAGAGACCGTTGAGACGGTAAAAGAGGCTGTGGGCGAAGAATCAAGGACGTTTAATGAAGCTCTTGAAGAGGCGATGGCGGCGTACGAGGAACTAAAAGCTGAAAAAGAAAAACAACAGAATTAATTGTTATGCCAAGCAAGAAACCATTTAAGAAAAAGAAGGATGAGGGACCAGAGCCTTTGGTGACACGGAAAAATGTTGTCCCTCAATCATTGGTTGAGGAGATGCAGACTTCATATCTGGACTATGCCATGACCGTTATCGTGGGACGTGCATTGCCAGATATTCGAGATGGCCTCAAGCCAGTCCATAGACGCATCTTGTATTCCATGTGGATGACAGGTCTTCGCTCTAGCGCTAAATTTAAAAAGTGTGCCGCTGTGGTTGGAGATGTGCTTGGAAAGTACCACCCTCATGGCGATAGTGCTGTTTATGATTCGCTTGTGCGAATGGCTCAAGACTTTTCCATGCGCTATCCATTGATTAATGGTCAAGGAAACTTTGGTTCGTTAGATGGTGATGGGGCAGCTGCCTATCGGTACACAGAAGCTAAACTTCAGCGTATTGCTGAAGAGCTCCTTGTTGATATAGAAAAAGGCACCGTAGATTTCATGCCGAACTTTGACGGGACTCATAAGGAGCCTAAAGTTCTCCCAGCTAAACTTCCAAACCTCCTCATTAATGGAACCTATGGAATAGCTGTTGGAATGGCCTCAAATGTACCCCCACATAATCTTACGGAAGTTTGTAATGCCGCCTTGCATTTGATTGGGGACAGAAACGCGACCATTGATGATTTGGCTGAAATTGTGACGGGCCCAGATTTTCCAACCGGAGCGATCGCTTACAGCACAAGAGACATTAAGCAAGCATTCGCTACAGGTAAGGGTGGTGTTGTGGTTCGGGCAAAGACGGAAATTATTGAGAGTAAAAAAGGGGGTTTTAGAATTATTGTTAGTGAAATTCCTTATCAAGTAAACAAATCAACGCTCCTTCAGCGCATTGCACAGAATGTTCGAGACAAGAAACTTGAAGGGATTCGAGATTTACGAGATGAGTCGTCAGATAGAGAAGGGGTTCGTATTGTTATTGAGCTGAAAAAGGATGCGTATCCACGTAAGGTGCTCAATCGACTTTATCAAACGACTCAGTTGCAAGAGACCATGCATTACAACATGCTCGCGCTCGTTGATGGAATTCAGCCACGGGTGCTGAACTTAAAAATGATTTTAGAGGAGTACATTAAGCATCGTCAGGAAGTTGTGCGTCGACGTACTGAGTTTGACCTTGCAAAAGCAAAAGACAGGGCTCACATTCTTGAGGGACTCAAAATTGCTATTTTGAGAATTGATGAAGTGATTAAAGAGATTAAGAAGTCTAAGGATAAGGATGAAGCGCGCGTTAATTTGATGAAGAAGTTTAAGCTCTCAGAGCGTCAGGCTGTGGCGATTTTGGATATGCGTTTGCAACAGCTGGCTAGTTTGGAGACATTGAGGGTGGAGCAAGAGCATAAGGAAAAGCTTGCCATCATCAAGGCGTTAGAAATGATCTTGAACTCTGAGAAGAGAATGATGACCGTGATTGCAGAGGAAATTACCGAGCTTCGTGATAAGTATGGTCAGGAGCGCCGAACACAAATTATAAAAACTGGAATAAAAGAATTTTCAATTGAGGACGTTGTGCCTGATACAGCCACGGTTGTAATGATTACGCGTGAGGGGTACATCAAACGCATCGATCCTGATACCTTCAAAACACAGAAGCGTGGAGGGAAGGGGGTGTCTGGACTCACAACCAAAGAAGATGATGTTGTCGAACAAATGTTCAGTACCACGACACATAAGGACCTTATGTTCTTCACTACACGTGGCCGTGTGTTTAGACTGAAGGCTTATGATGTTCCTGAGGCGTCGCGTACGGCCAAGGGCCAGGCGATTGTAAACTTCTTACAACTTGCTCCAGGTGAACAGGTTTCCGCCACGTTCTCAACTGGTGAGATGAAAGACATGAAGTATTTGCTCATGACGACGACCAAGGGGACGATCAAAAAAGTGCCTCTTGAGCAGTTTGAAAATATTCGCCGATCTGGATTGATTGCTATCAAACTAAAAGATGGCGAGAATCTTATGTGGGTGCGCCCAACATCAGGAAAGGATGAAGTGGTGTTAGTGAGTAAGCTTGGTCAAGGAATTCGATTTGGTGAGACAGATATCAGACCTATGGGTCGAACAGCTTCTGGGGTGCGTGGAATGAAGCTCAAGACATCTGATGAAATTGTTGGTATGGGTGTGGTCCGAGCCTCAAGCGACAAGACAAAAAATGACAAACAACTTTTGGTGGTCATGAAGAATGGTTATGGAAAGCGATCAGCCATTAAGGAGTATAAGGTTCAACGTCGCGGTGGATCTGGTGTAAAGACTGCAAACATTACAAAGAAAACTGGACACATCGTTTCTGCCTATGTTGTTGCAGAGGATGAGGAGCGAGATATCTTTGTTGTGACAGAAGCAGGTCAAGTCTTACGATCACCACTTAAAACTGTGTCTGTACTAGGTCGGGCTACCCAAGGAGTGCGAGTAATGCGCTTTAAGAAGGCTGATGACACTGTTGCCAGCATTGCTCTTATCTAGGATTGACACCTTGGGCGACCCCTGTTAGAGTGCCCGCGCTTATATAAACAAATATGTCCGTACCAAAATCAAGAAAAAGTAGCTCATCTGTACGCCGTCGCCGATCACATCTTCACCTCAATCCCGTTAATATCGGTACTTGTGAAAAGTGTAAGGCTCCATCGATTAGTCACCAAGTGTGTGGCGAATGTGGGTTCTACAAGGGTCGTCAGACTGTAGATAACTCTCGTAACACCGAGCGTGCCCTTGCTAAGCAACAGCCTAAGCATGATCACACTCATGAGGAGCCTGCGACCGCACCGGTAGATGAGAAAAAAACAGAAGAATAAAATAAAGGGCCGCGTAGTATACGTCGGCCTTTTATGATATCATTTTGCCGAATCGCTCTTTAGCTCCTTATTTATGTCAAATAGACATCTTTCACGAACAATCGCGTTGCAGACGTTATATCAATGGGACTTTTTAGGAATGCCGGAGGGTAAGCTTTCCGATATCATTGCGTTTAACAGAGAAGAGTTTGCACCAAAATTTGATGATGAGGGGTTTGTGGATGAGTTGATAAATGGTGTGCTGGAGAATCAAGATCGGCTTGATGACGTGATTGTGCAATTTGCTCCTAATTGGCCATTGGAATCGATTACAATTATTGATCGCAATGTCCTGCGTCTTGGTGTGTATGAGCTAATAATCGCGGAAAAGATTCCTGCAAAGGTTGCCATTAACGAAGCGATCGAGCTTGCAAAGGGGTTTGGTGGTATCTCATCGGGAAAATTTGTAAATGGCGTGTTGGGAGCTATCTATAAAGATTTAATTGTGAGCGGGAAGATTAAAGAGGTTGATAAAGTAAAACCAAGTATTCCTAAGAAGGAGAAAATAGAAGAGAAAGAATAATATATGAAAGAAGATTTTAGTGGATTGGAGCAGGCGATTGGGGTCACATTTCAAAACAAGGATATGTTACGCCAGGCGCTTGTTCACAGATCTTATTTAAACGAGCACCCGGATTTTCCTCTCGGACACAATGAGCGCATGGAGTTTCTTGGCGATGCCGTGCTTGAACTTGTTGTGACAGAGCATTTGTATAACAACTATGATAACCCTGAGGGGGAGCTTACTAACTGGCGTGCCGCTCTGGTGAACTCAGAGATGATTGCCAAACTCAATGATGAACTTGGGTCAGAGCCGTACCTTCATCTTTCAAAGGGTGAGTCTAAAGATAGTAACTCCAAAGCCCGTAAGTATATTTTGGCCAACGCTTTTGAGGCCATTATAGGAGCGATTTATCTTGATCAGGGCTGGGAAGCTTCAAAACAATTTATTACAGAGCGAGTTCTCAAGGAACTTCCAGAGATTTTAGAAAAACAATTGTATATAGATCCAAAGAGTCGGTTTCAAGAGGCCGCTCAAGAACACCTAGGAATCACTCCGTCGTATAAGGTCATGTCAGAGATTGGACCGGACCATGAAAAAACCTTTGAGGTTGGTGTGTATCTAGGAAAGACGAAGGTGGCGATTGGAATGGGGACAAGTAAGCAGGAGGCTCAGGTGGCTGCCGCACAGGCAGGGATTGAGGCTAAAGGATGGTAGGCGATAAAATCAACAAAAAAAATGACGAGGCGTACCCTCGTCTTTTTGTTTACCGCTGGAGCCAGCGGTAAACGTCTAGGGCTGTTTCTAACCCCGTAACTGAATCTGGAACTTCTACCAACAGATTCCCCCTGCTGGCAAGTACGTTTGTGACTAGCAACGGTTCATGGATATTCTCACGAACAATGCAAGTACTTTGAGATGAACCATGGATCATCTCGCGATCACTCACGGCTATGGCAACGTGACCTATTGATCGATCTGCGTCCGTGATGGGCCATGAGTTTTTATAGAACAGTAACGTTCCAGCCAAGAACCCCTCAGGCGGGATTCTTCGTCCTATGTAGGACTGGTCAATGGCAAAACGTGGCATTGCAACACCAACTTGTGCGAACACCCATTGGATGAAGCTCGAGCAGCTGAATGTGAGAGGAGCTAGGTTTGGTCCAGCTTTACGTTTGTAAGGCTTGCCCAGTTGTGATTCGGCTACACAGAGTGCCTCATCGATCGGGTTGATTGATCTGGTTAATCCTTTGCGATGATTGATCGGGGCGAATGGTCCGTGGAACCGATCCGGTAGCAAGACTCGAGCTCTGAGTCTTGTTGCTACGGAAAGGTCTTGATGTCTATGTGTGCATGGCTGGCAGAGTCTTATTCCAGCCAGCAGTTCACGATCACGCTGGGAAATTTGCATCTGCACCTCCATGGCGTGCAGAGAGTACCCAAACAAAAACACCTCGTCAAAAGACGAGGTGTTTTTGGTGCACCGGGTGGGACTCGAACCCACGGCCAAGAGATTAAGAGTCTCCTGCTCTA
>JABMNZ010000022.1 GCA_013204395.1 Parcubacteria group bacterium | reverse complement strand
CCGTTGAGGGGGGGCTGTTTTTTTGTTGTATCCCTTGAGTCTGAGGGGGGTTTGGTTTATACTCGTCCAGCCGTTGAACGAATAGGATGGAGGAGGGCGAATGCTGAGCGCCGGAGAGCGTACGTGGGTTACGGGTAACGACAAGAGGATGGGTGCAGAAGTGGTGGTTATCCAGCCACGAAACATGATTCTCAAGTTGGACGACGGAAGATTTGCCAAGCTTGTACGAGTGGCAGATCCAGAAAGACCAAGGCGCACGGAAGATCCAAGGATCATTCGGGTCAAGAACCTTCGAAGCCGAATGGTGTCAAGATTTCTTCGTCGACAGACACACCCTGGATTGCTCCGAGTGCATGAGAGGGTGGTCGGTGAACGGGGTGAGGTGGGCTTTGTCTGTGAGGCCTTGGTATCGCACCATATTTCAAGAGGGATGGCGCAACATCCCCTTACTCGGTCTTTTCGACTGTTTTTGGAAGGGGGAGTTGTCTTGGGTGGGGCCCTCGGGGTGCTTCACCGGAGTGGACGTGTTCATGCAGATGTCACGCCACACAATGTGCTTCTTCGAGGGTTGGTCCCCGTGCTCATCGACTTTGAAATGTCGGTCCGCATTGGACAGTACGCCAGCGAGGAGCCGAACAAGGACTCAGGCGAAATTACAGCAACACCCGCGTGCTGTTCTCCTGAACATGCCACACGGAAGCCTATGAAGGCGGCGTCAGATGTCTACTGCCTTGGGCTTACCATGCTCTCGTGGATCACGGGGCACTTCGGCGTAGCCCATATCGACGGGGTTGGCCATGGTTACAATCATGTACTCCATCTCTGTGCGGCTGGGGAATACCCTCACTGGAGGTTGGTGGAAGATCGTCTTGTGAATCTCGACGTGCTGGACTTGTTCCAAGACGTGGTTCGCCTGAATCACGATCGAGCACCACGTGACGGAGACGAGTTTGCCGTACGCTGTCAGCTTCTCCTCCAAACGCTTCCAGAATCCGTTCTAAACAAAGCCATCATCAAGCGCCATGATCCCTCATCGGCCGAACCACCCCGCCGTGACCAGGTGGGAGCTGCTCAGGCACTTTGAGATCACACACGATTCCTTCGCTACGCAAGCGAGGGATTTTTATTTGAGTTGCACATATGTATGTTGGTGGTAGAATAGATGTGTATGGGAAATGATGTATCCACAAATGAGATCATGGGGTTCCTGCAGGAGCACATGGTTACAAAAGGAGAGTTTCATGAAACGTTAACTGATTATGCAACAAAAAATGATTTGGTTGGATTCAAGTCAGATATTATGGAATCTGTTGATCGTTTCGCGAAGCTTCATGAGACTTTGGATCAAGAGCTGGTTATGCTTCGCAGTAAATACAGTCGATTAGAGGAACGGCTCGTGGTGGTCGAAAAGAAACTTGAAATTGCAGTTTAGTAAGTAAAACTCGATAATGTCGAGTTTTTTGTTTCAGTCATATGGCCAAGAACATCAAGTTAATTTCATGGAACGTAAATGGGATTCGGGCGGTTATCCGTAAGGATGTCTTTGTTCCATTTGTAAAGAATGAGGATCCTGACATTTTGTGCTTGCAGGAGACAAAGGCACAGCAGGGTCAGGCAGAGATTGATTTGCCTGAGTATGAGGAGATTTGGAATTCAGCTGAGCGTAAGGGGTATTCTGGGACGGCTATCTTCACAAAGACGAAACCTATTTCCATCATCTATGACCTACCCGGAGTTAAGGAGGGCGCTTTAGTTGATAAGTTTGGCGACACTCTAAAAGAGGGGAGAGTTATTACCATGGAGTTCGAGAAGTATTTTCTTGTTACGGTTTACACACCAAACTCAAAGAATTCTCTTGAGCGACTTGAATATCGACATAAGAAATGGGACCCCGCTTTCTTGACTCATGTGAAGAAACTGGAAAAGAAAAAGCCCGTGGTCATGTGTGGTGATTTAAACGTTGCCCACAAAGAGATTGACCTTGCTCGACCAAAAGACAATTTAAAAAATGCAGGCTTTACTCCCGAGGAGAGGGAAGGTGCAGACAAGATAGTCGATGCAGGGTTTATCGATACATTTCGCCACTTACACCCAGATCAAATAGATGCTTACAGCTGGTGGAGCCATTACGCTCAGTCCAGAGAAAGAAATGTCGGCTGGCGTATAGATTACTTTTTTGTGAGCCAAGCTATTGCCAAAAACGTAAAAGAGGCGTTTATTAGGCCAGAGGTCATGGGCTCAGACCATGCACCTGTAGGAATTACTTTAACTATTTGATAGACACACTCGCTATGTTTGTAACGGTTATTACGGATTGTCGAGATGATAATGCTCGCACAAGACAAGAGACACGCTACGCACACCTTTTTCCAGGAACGCACATAAGTTTTATCGGTGCACAGACAGACCTTGAGGCAGCAGGGAACTTACTTGATATATTGGATGTGTCAGATGACTCTCCGGGGGTTATTGCTGTGAATGTGGCCCCACGATGTGGTCGAGCCAAGAAGTGGGAGAACGGTTCTCCGTTTGGCTTTTGTCGTGTGGGCAAGAAGCTAGTGGTTGGAACGGTTGATGGGGTGTCCTTTGGTTTTTTGAAAAAGCTAGGACTTGCCAAGACCATTCATGTGACGGACATCCCAACAATATTAAAGTTCGGTGGCTATGAGGACTCAGCGGTTTTACAAGCAGCCACAACGCAGTTTCGCAGCCTGAATTATCTGCCGCGACTTGCACGAATCGCGTTTGATCATGAGGATGCACCTTCAGAGCCAATGTCGATTGAAGAAGTTCCAGACGTCCCATCGTCTATCTGGTGGATCGATTCATTTGGTAATGCCAAGACCACTTTTACAGAGGAAGATATTAATTTTGTTGCAGGTGAAAAACGTACCGTTCAGGTAAACGTTGATAAACAATTTGAAGTTGTCTGTACACGTCAGTTAAAAGATGTGGCTGACAACCAGACGGCACTTATTGTCGGAAGCTCTGGGTACCACGATCATCGTTTCATTGAGATTGTTGTCCAGGGAGCTCGCACAGGAAGTGCAAGAAAAAAGCATGATCTAAATATAGGGGATCATATCGAGATTTCGTAGCCGTTGAAACACCCACCATTAGGTGGGTGTTTTTTATTTAACCCATACTTAGTAAGCATTGACTCTTGGCGAAGATTACTTTAATCTCTCGGTTGGCAACTTCCCCACATATTGGAGCACCTGTGTTCGGACATCCGTTTGAAGAAGTGACAGCAGAATTGCTCGGAGCCATGCGTACGCACAGCTTCGTTGAACATTCACGTGGTGGTGGGTACCTGACCGTCCTGGAGATCCTGGATCTCGAATCCAGTAAGACACGGAATGAGACCAGGATGGTCGGCACGGTTCCCGATCAAGACAAGGCCGGCCAGTATTACGGTTTCAGTCGCGAAAAGCCCGCTCGTCTGTACGCAGAGATCCTCCGCGGTGTCGTCGGCGCAGTCTCGAGCTGGCAGACGCGCAATGAGTCAGAGTTCCGCTACGGGGGTGCCATCCGCGCCGGCCGTTTCATCTTCTCCTTCTCAGGATTGCCCGAGCACGCCGACGAGGCACTCATGCTCATGCTCGCCGTCCACTTCGGCTTCCTCACGCACACCGAGGCCATCGAGATCACGAAGATCAGCGAGAACCCGATCTACGAGCCCGCAGCAGCACGCTGCCTGCAGCTCGCGGCCTGAACGAGGTCAACAGACGTCCGTTCACCAAGAGTGACGCCTCCCACGGCGACCTCTAGTGTGAACGGTTTTTTCTTTGCACAGCAGTTCATATACAACTATCTCTGCCATAGGAAGACTTGATTTCAACAAAAGGTCATGATAGGATCGTGCCGTCGTCAAAAGACGGCCCCATCGTCTAACGGTTAGGACGCCAGGTTCTCATCCTGGAAATCGGGGTTCGATTCCCCGTGGGGTCACCACAAAAACACCCAGTTAAAGCTGGGTGTTTTTGTTTGAAACAAAAAAGCCACCCGCACGAGAGTCAGCTGCTGCACACCCTTGGCGGGTGGAGCAGTCAACTCTCGTGCCAGGTGGCACGTGGTCGCAAGCTAGGCGTGCGTCTATGTAGTTTCCAGTTCGCTGTCCTTCGTCGTGATTCTGACGTGGGTCAGCCACCCTAGGATGGAGACCACGCACATCAACCACGACTGGGAGAAACTGCCGACTAGGTAATAGTCGAGGCTGCCGATGACCATCTTCAGACTGCCACCATGACCACACATGAACTCACCAGCACCACCACACAAGCCCTGAGTCGGGTAGAAGAACGCGCTCATGGAGCAGGTGGTTGCGAAGAACATGCAGACGATTACGATCAGGAACTCTAGCCAGAGCACCGTCGTCCGTACGGAATCAGTTCTCTTTTTTTCCATCACCGTTTCCTTCTGTTGCAGTGAGTCTTCCTATGATCCGCTCAACGCCTTTCAACGCATCGGAGCGGTCGTGAGTCGAGCCTGCGAAACGCGAGTCTTCGCGGCCGTAGTGGTAGCTGTGAGGCATGATTCTGTGCTCGCGTGTGGGCTTGCGTGCACTCCATGCGTGCGTGGACGCCGCCCGCCTGGCAATGTTTGAGACGAACCTTGCACAGTTCGTGAGTTGCACCCCTAGGGGCCTTGTGGGCTACGAGCCGCCCGAGTTCCCAGTGAGTGCCTTTGTTGAGCAGCGCTGCGTGCGAGCAGATCAGTCCTTCATGAAGGACGACCCACGAATGCATCACCCCCGTGGACCAGTCGTGAGCCACTGTATCAATCCACTCCTGTTTTTCTGTGAGTGGCAAGTAGGGGAAGTGACAGTGGCCATCTGCTGAGGTCCAGGAAACTCGGGTAAGTTCCGCGAGCTGCGTGGCCCAGTCTGGAACCACTGATGGAATCTGACTTGAGTGTAGTATTTCCATTTTGCCTCCAAAATAAAACGTCCGGTGAGAGATTCACCGGACGCTTGATTTTGAAAAAAACAAAACCTACCGTTCGATGAACCTCTTCAACGGACGTGTATAGAAGTTAGTTTGTGCAATGTTGAAACGCATATGTACAAGTAGAATTACATGGCCTACTACTCTCGTCAACTATATTTTGATATACTTCGATTATTATGTTGGAGGAACTATTTTTTGAGATCGGAATTATTCTGGTCATCGCGGCGGCTTTGTCGATGTTGATGTATCGATTCAAGCAGCCGCTCATAATTGCTTACATCATTACGGGGGTCATTGTGGGTCCAAGTCTTTTGGCTCTGACAGGTAATCCCGAGATTTTAGATTTGATGGCACAAATTGGTGTGGCCTTTCTGTTGTTTACAGTTGGACTTGGATTAAACTGGCGTAACGTGAAGGATGTTGGGGGCATTGCTCTTGCTGCTGGTGTCGGGCAGGTGCTGTTTACTTCAGCCATAGGTTTTCTTATAGCCATTCTTTTAGGGTTCGATGTCATTACGAGCGCTTATATTTCAGTGGCGTTCGCGTTTTCTTCGACCATTGTTATCGTGAAGCTGCTCATGGATAAAGAGGATCTCGATTCCCTGTACGGAAGAATCAGTATCGGATTTCTGCTCGTGCAGGACTTCATCGCCATGTTGATATTGCTTGGCATTAGTGGGTTTAGCTCAGGGGTTTCCATCGAACGTTTAATTGCAAGCACTTCCCTTAAGGCGATAGTCCTTATTCCGCTTTTCTGGTTTATTTCTGTAAAGTTACTTCCTCGCATTCTGGCTTATGTGGCCAGAAGTCAGGAGTTACTTTTCATCTTCTCAGTCGCCTGGTGTTTCCTTATTGCCGGTGCCCTGGTCATGCTCGGGTTTGGTGTTGAGCTCGGGGCTCTTATTGCTGGTGTTACACTTTCTAGCTCTGTGTATTATCAAGAAATCAACTCGCGCATTAGACCACTTCGAGATTTTTTCTTGATCATATTTTTCATCATGTTGGGCACACAACTCAGCCTTGTTAGTGTCACAACATCTCTTGTTCCTACTATTGTCTTCAGCTTGTTCGTCCTTATTGGAAATCCTGTCATCGTAATGTTTCTTATGCGATTGCTTGGGTATCATCAGCGCACAGGGTTTTTGTTTGGAACGGCTGTGGCTCAAATTTCTGAGTTCTCATTTATTTTGCTGGTTGCTGGTGTAGCAGCGGGGCATTTGTCCACAGATGTTGTTGGTATGGCCACGGCCGTTGGGCTTGTGACGATTGCCGGTAGCTCATTTATGATTCAGCATAACGAAAAGATTTTTCAGCGGTTTAAGCCGATGTTCGTGTGGATGGAGCCAAAGACTATTTTAGAATCGGAGTTGCTTCAAGAACATAAGGCTACTGAAATATTATTGATGGGGTATCACAGAACAGGAGCTGAGTTGCTTCCTGCGCTGAAGCAACTAAAACGACCTTATGTGGTGGTGGATTTTGATCCGGTCACTATTAGGGGGTTGGCTGAGATTGAAGAGCCGTCGGTGTATGGAGATGTTGGAGATCAGGCATTCTTGGAAGAGATAAAGGCGGACCATTCAAGACTTATCATTTCAACTATTCCTGATTTCGTGATTTCTACAGCTCTTCTTTCATTTTTAAGATCACGAGACTTTAAGGGGGTGGTGGTGGTTTCAGTACACTCAGATGAGGAGGCAAGGCAGTGCTATGAGCTTGGGGCGACTTATGTGATCGTTCCGCCGGTGCTGAGTGGAAAGAAGTTTTCTGAGATTTTGGTCAGTGCAAAAATTGGAAAGAAAAATTGGAATACACTTAGAAAACAGTCAATAATGGTGTAAAACTAACAAATCTTTTGTACACTGGCTTGACAAGAGTCAGTGTTTTTATTAGCGTAGCTCTCTGGTGAAAGGAAGGAGACGAACATGAGTGTTCCACGTCCACCGCAGGTTACAAACCTGTTTCACAGCGAGGTGTTTTGCAGACGCGTTCTGCAACGGTTCAAGCATCACCAGGGATTCGATTCCTGTGGTGACCAAACCGGACTTCTCGTTCAGATGCCAGGAGGGGGATCGGTTCCCTCAGTCCTGGAACATGTGCAGGTCGTGTACATAGTGGGTGACCGCGTGTATATGTCCAAGGTTCAACGAGTGGTTGAAGGCAGAGACGGCATTGTCAAACGGTTCGTGCTGGTGGGTTTCCACCGCGTCGATCTTGGCATTGTCCCAGCCTCCCAGTACTCCAATGGAGTACACCTGAACCTCTTCACCACATGGTGGTGGCTTCCTCCGATCAGAACTTCTTTCGCACCCCCAACGAACCTGCCAGACGAGCAGGTCGCCTGACGACGTCCGCTATGCCCACGGGTAATATGCGGACTTTTTTGTTATAATTTATTCACTATGGCGTTCAGTGCAACAAAAAGTGAACATGGAGAAGGTGGTGGTAGAAGGGAAGAGCTGCTTGATGGCTTTGAATCTTTTATGGATGAGCATCATGAGGGTCGGTCACCTGAAAGAGGATTGCTTGAGGTTGGACGAACCACAACTAAAGAAGTTTCTGATGGTGCCAAACTAAAAAACGGCCAGAAGGGAATATCTCTTGTTGCTGATGGGATTTCTTTTTCTAAAGCAGGGATTAAGGAGGTGGGTTGGTATGCATCGAATAGGACTGCCGAGTTGTTATATGAGGATCTTGGAGAAAAACTAGATAAGGAAATTGAAAACATTTTAATAGCAGCTCAACGCAAGGGGGAAAATCCTCTCTTCGTTTTAACTGACTATATTGCAGAGAGGATCGAAAGTTCCATTTTGTCGGCTGATCAGAAGATTCATGGCGAGACACAATCTTTACCAGAAGTTCGTGGTAGTGCCACAACTTTATCTTTTACAAAACTTGTTGAGTTACCAAATGGAGAAGGGGGGTATGTGCAGCGACTATTCTTTGCCAATGTTGGTGACAGTCGTGTGGCCATTTTGCGTGAAGGGGAACCTTTATTGAGACTTACAGACGATGACAATAAGCTGCAGACGTATTTGGAACAGGGTTCAATAACAGATCAAGAGTGGCACTTGATTGATCAGGCAGAGCACCCATCAGAATTACAAGAGCATTTGCGTCGTTACGTAAATACCAAGTTTGCTCAAGAGCTTACAAACAAGCTTGGTCATGGTGATGCACATACTGATGTCAGATATGTGGATGTTAAACCAGGAGATCGATACATAGAATATACAGATGGTCTTGGGCAGCTTACGGAAAAAGAAATTGAAGCTCTGTTGCTTGGACAGCCAGATGACAATCGCGCTGAAGGAGTTCTTCAGCAGAAGGCTATGGAGATGTCCCTTTATGGACAATCTTGGCGTGCCGAAGCTGATGACATCGCTGTTAGCGTTCAAACTGTTTCAGACAGAGGGCCATCACGCGATTATCTTAAGCCAGAGATTGAGAAAGAGAGGTCTTTTGTAGACTTAAATCAGCGTGCGCAAGACTCGGTAAAGAAAGCTGTAGCTTGGCGGAGACAGAAGACTCGTGTTCTTGGAAACATAAAAGAGTTGGGGAATCTTCCAGATAGATCAGTGCTTCTGCCTGAACTACTGGCCTTGGAAACGGCTATTAAGTACGAAGCGCTCTTTGAGGCGCATGCTGAGCAGGCTGAGTTAGATATTTTTGAGATGCGCATGCCCTACAAGTTTACTGATGGAATGTCTGTTGAAATGTGGAGAGATGATATTGACCCACCAGGGCGCGATTCAAAACCATGGACCGTTACGGCTTATAATCCATCAACTAGAATGTATACGATTCGTTCCAGCGGTGAGATGCCAGTGCAGGTGAGTCGGTATAATCTTGAATCTTGGCAACGTGTTATTCCAAGTCCCGGAGACGTTATGCCAATCAAGAACCAGCAAGGGGATTGGAGTGTCATTTCTTTTGGAAGTGACGGAAAGCTTGTTTGTTCAAAAGAAATTGGGCCAAAGCTGTTTCAATACGTGAAGGTGCCTATTTCACAGGCAAATGATGATGCAAAATATGAGCTCTTTCTTGCAGAGAAAAGAAGGGTGAGATTGGGGGCAGCAGCCCGGTTTTATGTAGAAGCGAAACAGCGGGAACAAGAGCATAAGGACGAAATGCATTTAAATGAGATTATTTCACTAAAAAGACTTGCAGAAGAGCAGGCACAGTAATGGTAGTTGACAATAAGAATTAGCACTCTATAATGTGGAGTGCTAATTATTTTTTATGCTTCGACCAAGAACTGAACTAATATTGAAGCTCCTTGTGGAGGACTATATTAAGTCGGCTGAGCCGGTAGGTTCGAAGTATCTAAATGAGCAGTACAAAATTGGTGTGTCAGATGCAACAGTTCGGGCTGATCTGGCCACCTTGGAGAAGCATGGTTTTCTTCGCGCTCCACATACCTCAGCAGGTCGTATTCCTACAGAGGGTGGCTACATGTACTACCTGAAGAACTTGCGTGACAAAACGTTTGTAATCAAAGGTAGTCCAATGCGTCAGGCAATTAAGAGTTCAGTTGATACGCAGGCGGCCATGAAAAGTGTGGCGAAGCAACTCTCAAAACTTTCAGGGGAGACTGCAATCGTTGCCATGGACCCACGATGGAGTTACTATGTCGGCGTTTCGAACTTATTTCACAAACCTGATTTCCGTTCACTGGAACTTGCTCAGTCACTTTCTGAAATGATTGATGGGTTTGATGAAGTCTTACAAAGCATACGGCCGAGTATTCAAGATGAGCCACAAGTTTTCATTGGATCAAGAAATCCTTTTAGTCCACTGATGGCAACAATCGTAGTGAGGACTGACCTCGGGGGTCAGCCAGGCCTTCTTGGGCTTATGGGGCCACTTCGCATGGACTACGGAAGAAATTTAGCACTAGTAGAGCGAGCAAAAAAAGTAATTGATGAATATGTCTATGAGTAAAAAAGATAAATCCGGCGGAGCCGGACCCCGCCACGCGGGGAAAGAGACCGAAGAAGAAAACATCGTTGTAGAGGAAGAGGTGATAGAGCATGCCGATTGCGTGAAGTGTCCAGAATATCTCGCTGGGTGGAAACGTGCTCTGGCGGATTACGATAATTTAAAAAAAGATCTCGGTCGAGAGCGTGATGAAATGCGTCAGTACATCAAGATGGGACTGGCAGAGGAGCTCTTGATGGTGCTAGATAACTTTGACCAAGCTGTAAAATATAAACCCGCTGAGTTGACGAAAGAGGTCGAGAACTGGGTTGCGGGTGTATGTCATGTGCAAAATCAGTTTGATGAAGTCTTGCGAGGATTGGGTCTTGAGCCATTTGGTGATGTTGGAAAGACTTTCGACGCAAATTGCCATGACGCGGCCGCGGAGAGAACAGAAGATGATAAGGAGGATCAAGAAATTCTCGAGGTGCAAACACGAGGATGGCGCATGGGAGACCGTGTTGTCAGGCCAGCAAAAGTCATTGTTAATAATATTTCATAATATATGCCAAAAATACTAGGAATCGACCTTGGAACAACAAACTCTTGTATGGCCATCATAGAAGGTGGTCAGCCTAAGGTTTTAGAAAATAAAGAAGGAGCTCGCACAACACCATCGATGGTTGCTGTGAATAAGACGGGCGAACGTCTAGCGGGTACACCCGCAAAACGTCAGGCCGTAACCAATCCAGCAAACACACTCTTTTCTATCAAGCGACTTATTGGTCGAAGATGGAGCGACGAAGAGATTCAGCATGATCAAAAGCTCATGCCGTATCAGATTGTTCAAAAAGGCGACGGGGTGGCTATTAAGATGGGTGATAAGGAATACACTCCTGAAGAAATCTCAGCCATGATTTTGCAGAAGCTTAAGGCGGACGCAGAGGAACGTCTTGGTGAGAAGATCGAAGAAGCTGTCATTACTGTGCCTGCATATTTTGACGACGCTCAGCGCGCGGCAACTAAGACTGCTGGTGAGATTGCTGGTTTGAAGGTTCGTCGTATTATTAACGAGCCTACTGCAGCAGCTCTCGCTTACGGTTTTGATAAGAAGGTTGGCCAGAAGATTGCTGTATATGACTTGGGAGGTGGAACCTTCGACGTTTCTATTTTGGATATTTCCGATGATACCGTTGAGGTGATGTCTACAAACGGAGACACTCACTTGGGTGGAGACGACTTTGATCGCGTAATTATTGATTGGATTTTAGCTGAGTTTAAAAAGCAGGAAGGAATTGATCTCTCTAATGATGTTCTGGCCCTTCAGCGCGTAAAGGACGCTGCTGAGCGTGCAAAGATCGAGCTTTCGACTGCAAACCAGACGGAGATTAACCAGCCATTCATTACTTCAAACGATGAAGGCCCAAAGCATCTTGTTCTTACAATGACACGTGCCAACTTAGATGAGCTTTGTCACGATCTTGTGAATAAGACTCTTGAGCCAGTGAAGGCAGCTTTGAAGGATGCTGGATTTGCTAAAGGTGATATTGAAGAAGTGATCATGGTTGGTGGTATGACACGTATGCCACTTGTGCAGAAAGTTGTTGAGGATTTCTTTGGGAAGACACCAAATGTTTCCATGAACCCTGACGAAGTAGTTGCCATGGGGGCAGCTGTTCAAGCTGGTGTTCTTCAAGGAGAGGTTAAAGATGTATTACTATTGGACGTCACACCACTTTCAGTTGGAATTGAAACTCTCGGTGGAGTGATGACAAAACTTATCGAACGAAATACAACAATCCCTGCGAGTAAGTCACAGACATTCTCTACCGCTGCAGATAGTCAGACTACGGTTGAGATTCACGTGCTTCAAGGAGAGCGTGAGATGGCTGAGGGTAATAAGACTCTTGGACGATTCATCCTTTCTGGTATCCCAATGGCTCCACGTGGAATTCCACAAGTTGAAGTGAAGTTTGATATCGATGCAAACGGAATCTTTAATGTGAGTGCTACAGATAAGGGAAGTGGAACAACTCAAAAGATTACTATTCAAGGTGCGACTGGTCTTTCTGATGAAGAGGTTGATCGAATTAAGAAAGAGGCTGAATTGCATGCTGAAGATGACAAGAAAAAGAAAGAACAGGTTGAACACAAGAACATGGCAGATACCATGGTGTACACCTCTGAAAAAATGCTCACGGACGCCGGTGACAAAATCACTGACGACGAGCGAAAGGGTGTTGAGGAAAAGATTGAGGCTCTTAAGGCTGTAAAGGATGGTGATGATCATGAGGCAATCAAGAAAGCTGCAGATGAACTAACAAAAGTTGCTCAAGCCGTTGGTGTGAAGATGCACCAGGCCGAGCAGGAGGCAGCTAAAGAAGGTGAAGGTGGTGGAGAAAAGTCCGGCGGAGCCGGACCCGGCTCCGCCGGGAAGGACGAGCCGATTGATGCTGAGTTTGAAGAGAAGGTTGATGAGAAAGAAGAGGTCAAAGATGAAAAGAAAGAGGGGACTAAGGAGGAAGAGAAATAACTATGGATATTCAAATTCGTTACAATTGGCCGAACGGTCCAGTTGGTTCAAGGGTAGCATCCGTGTCTTTTTATTCTTCCGAACTGGATTCTGAGCTTGAGTTTTCAGTTGGAATTGGCGACGACGAAAATCCTAAGATACCAATTTCAGATTGGATGTATGGAAGTGAGTTTGAGCAAAAAACAGAAAATCTCATAGTTAAAGAAAGCCAGACACTGTTGTTTCAGGCAAAGAAGGGGAAAGGCGCACCTGTAGGGTTTTGGTATGTTATGTCAGAGCTCTGGCCGGGAGATGCACAAGGGTCAACTTTGGTAGAACAAAATATGAGGGATCTTCTTCAAGATCAGGCGGAAGGCACTAATTTAGAAGAGAATCCTGAAGAGGAAGAGAAGGGGGAATAGTTATGAATTATCTTAGAGCACTTTTGTTTAGTGTGTTCGTGATAATTTTGGTGATGGTTGGAGTCGGCTTCCCTTATCTACTTGATTCCTTCTTTGGGTACTTTGGGAATCCAAATGGATCAGATGTGCCAGAGTGGGGTTCATTGATAGTTTTGACGGTTACAGCTTATATCGTCTGGGAATATACAAAGGCGGCCCAAAAAAGCAACGATATTCAGGAGCGACCGATGCTCAACCTGGATGTTCAGTACTTAGATTCCTCAAACATAAATCCAGTCTTAGAATTTCGATTGAAGAACGTTGGATTTGGTCCAGCATACAATATACAGATATCTCCTCTTAAAGGTTCATTGCATGTGTACGAGCCAATCTTTAAAAAAGAACCAGGTAGAATCTTGGAACCAAGAGTGGGTGATCAGAAAGTAAACTTCAATATTGTGATACCTAATGAGGGGTATGGTACTGATTCTGGTGGTACTTTTTTCGCGCATATGTTGAAAGATCTCTTCCCAAGAGATGCTGATCAGAAGGACTCTGGGGTTTGGTTAGTAAATTATTCAGGTGTAGGAGGTCAGCAGTTTTATTCAATTTTTAGGTTTTATCCAGAGGTATTAATTTTCCCACTAGTTTCTCTAAGAGTTGAATTTATTCGAACAGGTAAAGGAGGTTGTACTATTGGTTCAGCGAGAAGAATTTGCCGAGAGAAAGAAATAAAACTATGAATCCGTTTGAAAAAATAAAGGCGCTCTTGGAGGAGAAGGGTGTTGAGTACTTTACTAAGGAGCATCCTAATGAACCGAATGGTTCTGAGAAGGCTATGGGATTTGATCCTGAGCAGACACCGCATCATGAGGGTGCTAAGGCGATTGTGCTTAAGGGGAAGAAGACGAAGCAGTTTTATCATTTTGTATTGCCTGACGATCTAAGACTTGATCAGAAAAAAGTTAAAGAGCTTGTTGGTGAGAAGGTGAGTTTTGCTTCTGCAGAGGAAGTGATTGCTGAAACAGGATGCATTCCAGGTTCTGTGCCGCCTTTTGGTTCGGCTATTGGAATGAAGACGCGTGTGGACAGTAAGTTCGACAAAGATAAAGAGATATTCTTTAATGCTGGTTCGCTTACAAACTCGATTCGTATGCAGTATAAGGATTACATACTCGCCGAGCAGCCAGTGGAAGTAGATGTAACTGAATAATATGAGTTATCCAAAACCAATTGGGGATGAGAAGATTGCTTTTCAGGGGCGGATTATTGAGATTGTTCATCAGCCGCATCAGGTTGGTGAGAAGGTTATTGATTTTGAAACAGCAAGACGGTCTCCTGGTGTTAGAATGATTCTTGTTGAGGATGGAAAGATTTTGCTTACAAAAGAATATCGAGCAGAGCTTGGTGGTGATGACTATCGTTTACCTGGTGGAAAAGTGTTTGATCGACTTGAGGACTACAATACCGCATTGAAAAATGGTGCTGATCTAGTTGGTGAGGCAAAGGAAGCCTTGAAGCGAGAAGCTCTTGAGGAGACTGGCCATGTGGTAACTGAGGCTAAGCATATTCACACAACTTCACCTGGGGCGACAATCTCATGGGATCTGTATTACTTTGTTGTGGATCAGTTTGCTAAACATGAGCATGGACAGGAGCTTGAAGATGGTGAGGTTATTGAGCCTTTATGGATGAGCTTCGATGAGGTAAAAGAACTTTGCTTGAGTGGAGAAGTTAAAGAAGAGAGAACTGCAGCCGTGTTACTTCGTTTTTTAGATAATCGTTTTTAATGACATGTCCAAAGATTATTACAAAGTTTTAGATGTCGATAAGGGTGCCAGCCAAGAAGAGATTAAGAAGGCATTCCGAAAAAAGGCACATTCACATCATCCTGATAAAGAAGGTGGTGATGAGGAGAAGTTTAAGGAAGCCAATGAGGCCTACCAGGTTTTAGGTGATACTGAGAAACGTCAGAAGTATGATCAGTACGGATCGGCAGCGTTTGATGGACAAGGGGCTGGTGGTGGACAGGGTTTTGGTGGTTTTGATTTCTCAGGTGGTGGTGGTTTTGAGGACTTGGGAGATATCTTTGGAGATTTGTTTGGAGGTGGACGTCGTAGGGGGCCGGCGACTCCTCGGGGTAATGACGTACAGGTTGACCTGGATCTCTCGTTTAAAGAATCTGTTTTTGGTGTCGATCGTGACATTGAACTGACAAAGACGAGTGGCTGTCAGAGATGTACTGGTACTGGCGGAGAGCCTGGTACAAGCATGGAAACATGTGGTGCCTGTAATGGGAGCGGTGTGCAAGTGACAGCTCAACGAACAATTCTTGGAGTGATGCAACATAAGCAAACATGTTCTAACTGTCAGGGTTCGGGTGAGACCGCCTCAAAGAACTGCACAAGTTGTCATGGTCAAGGAGTTGATAAGATAAACAAGAAACTTTCTGTACGCATTCCAGCTGGAGTTGAGCATGGGGCGACGCTTCGTGTGCGAGGTGAAGGAGAGGCGGTGAAAGGTGGAAAGTCTGGTGATCTTTTTGTGCGTTTGCACGTGAAGCCTGATAAGCGCTTTGATCGACAAGGCTCAACAATTATCTCTTATGCAAAGATAGGATTTACTCAAGCGGCTCTTGGAGATACGATTGAGGCCCCAACGGTTGATGGAGCTGTTGATTTAAAGATTCCTGCTGGGACTCAGTCTGGTACCCAGTTTAAACTCAATGGAAAGGGAGTCGATGGGCCTCGTGGTCGCGGTGATCAGATTGTGGTTATTGAAGTGATCACTCCAAAGAAGTTGTCGAGAGGACAGAAGAAGCTGCTGGAGGAATTGGATTTGAAAGAATAAAATGTCATTTGAACTTAAGCAGACAAAAGGACGGGCGCGTAGTGGGACGTTGAGAACCGCTCATGGTGACATTGAGACGCCATTTTTTATGCCGATCGCCACTAAGGGCGCGGTAAAAACATTATCAAGTACTGACATGAAGGATCTGGGTGCCCAGATTCTTTTGTCTAATACCTATCATTTGATGTTGCGACCTGGTCTTGATGACATGATGGGGCTTGGTGGGCTTCATAAACTTATGGGTTGGGATGGACCGCTTCTGACTGACAGTGGTGGGTATCAAGTATTTTCTCTTTCAAAGATGAATAAGACCACGGAAGATGGTGTGAAGTTTCAGTCGCACATTGATGGGTCACATGTTGAGCTCACCCCAGAAATTTCCATGCAGATGCAGGCAGCCATTGGATCCGATATTATTATGCAGTTTGATGACGTGGCAGCTGGGGATTCGACACGAGAGAGATATCAGGAAGCCATGGAACGTTCATTGCGGTGGGCACAGCGATCAAAGAAAGCTTTTGATAGTTCTGAAGGAAGACAGCTTTTTGGAATCGTCCAAGGTGGTACTCACGAGGATCTGCGCGAACAGTCTGCCAAGGGTCTCATCGACATTGGCTTTGATGGATATGCAATTGGCGGTCTTTCTGTTGGTGAGTCTCGAGAAGATGCTTACCGGATTGTTGGGGTGCTCACGGATCAGCTTCCTGAGGACAAACCTCGCTACTTCATGGGTGGTGGTATGCCAGAGGAAATAGTGACTTATGTGAGCATGGGCGTGGACATGTTTGATTGCGTTCTTCCCACTCGTAATGCCCGTCACGGGACATTGTTTGTCTGGACCGGTGAAGATATCAATCCCGATGGATCTTTTTACAAAATTCTACGTATCACTAATGAACAGTTTGCTCTTGATCAGGGTCCAATCGATGCGCATTGCGACTGCCATACATGTAAAACAACCTCTCGCGCATATTTACGTCATCTTTTTAGAACAGGAGAGATCCTTGCCTTCCGTTTGGCAACCATCCACAACCTACACTTTTACCTGACCCTTATGTCCCGCCTACGCAAGCAGATTGTGCTAAAATAGAGGCATGATTAAACCATCAGTTGTTCTTGTTCTCAGAACGTTAACCGTGGACTGGCTCCGCGAGGTTTTGATGCTTCCAATTTGGTGGTACACGGGGGGTATGATCCGTACGTTGAAGTGGATGATAGATTCCATCAAAGGAGCCCCTGATTTTTTTGGCTTAAAAGTATGGGTCAAGAATATTTTTGTTCCCATGTATGGAGACACATCTTTTGTTGGTCGGCTTGTAAGTTTTGGAGTTAGGTCGTTCATGATTTTTGTCAGGGGAATCGGGACCTTGTTTCTTGTGATAGTAATATTGATCGCAACGGTGGCCTACGTGTTAGTGCTACCGATTTTGTTATATCTATTTATTACTCACCTTAAAGGTGTGCTGGTATGACAAGTTTTGGACGAAAAATTGGGGATCGGGTCTACTCTTGGACAGAGGTGATGAATCCGGTGGTGATTAAAAAACGAAGCGCTCATGAGAAGGTTGCTAAGTTTATCACCATCACAACCATTCTCGGACTTTCGGTTGTTGGAATTCTTGCATTAGTCCTCTTGTTTATTGAAGGGCAAGGAACATTTTCATTAACATTTTGGATGACGCCATCCTGGGCAACTGTGAGCGTGTGGTTTACTGGACTACTTGGTTTGTTTTTGTTTTACCACCACGCACGTATTGATAAGGGCGGTGACGCCATGCCAACGGGAATCCCAACAGAGATTGAAGAGATTACGATGTCAAAGGGTGTCAAAAATATAGGGGAGTTGTTTACACATGATGCCACAGCCGCTGTTGAGACCGCCTATGAGCTAGCGGTGAAGTTTGGGCATCTTCAAGTTGAGGCTTTACATTTGTTTATCGGAGTCATGGATACAGGGGAGGCTTCCGTGGCTTTTTCTCGATTAGGCCTTTCGTTTGAAGCTATGCAGGAGGCGTTGGGTCGCAGATTGTCTACAAGGGAGCTTGGGAAACCAACGGTGATTGGCGAGCTTGGGCAAAAGACCCTTCTCAGAGCCTTTGGAACAGCTGTTGAACTTGAACGTCCACATGTCACATCCTTAGAGATATTTGCCGCTTCATTCTTTGATGATCCGTTTTTAGGTGATCTTCTGTTAGAGAGTGGTGTGAATCAAGAGCAATTTACCAACATGGTTGAATGGCTAAGAATTCACGAACGTCTGCGGGAGCGATACGATCGTTTCAGAAGCGCTGCCGCCAACAAGTCTACTGGCACAATGAATAGTTCCATGACTTCATTAGCCACACCAACGTTGGATGCGGTAAGTGAGGATCTTACTTTAGCGGCTGCCAGTGGAAGGTTGCCAATGCTGGTTGAAAGAGATTCGGAACTAGAAGAATTATTTCGGATTATCGAGGGTGGACGTCAAAGTGTTCTGTTAGTTGGCCCAAGTGGGGTTGGAAAAAATACCCTTCTTGCTGGTGTAGCTGAGTTGATGGTTGAAGAGAAGGTTCCTGATGTTTTGAAAGACAGACGACTTGTCCGAATAAGTGTTCCACATTTAGTTTCTGGCACGAGTCCCGCGGAGGCTCAGGAGCGTTTTATGGAGATGCTTTCAGAGGTTGCAAAGAGTCGTAACATTATTCTGGCCATCAGCGACATCGATCAACTCATTGCCGGTGGAGGGGCAATGGATTTGGGTTCAACCCTTGTCGATTTTCTTTCTAGATCAGGGACGTTTGTGGTAGCAACAACTAGCCCACAGCAATATGTCGCCGTTGTGGAGCAATCTGTTCTTTCTCGAGTGTTCCAAAAAATTGAGATAAAAGAACCTGATAACCTTTCGGCTATTCACATGCTTCAATCTAAGATTGGGGGTATTGAAAGCGAACAGAAGGTTATATTTAGTTATAATGCCGTCGAAAAGGCCGTGGCACTTTCAGATCGATACATGCATGAAAGTTACTTGCCTAAAAAAGCCATTGAGATAGCTCAAGAAGCTGCACTCTTAGCTCACAAAGAAAGAGGGGACGACACACTGGTTAGCGGAGAAGATGTTGCGGCGATCATATCGTCTAAGACGGGAATCCCTACTCAGGCTGTTGAAGAGGATGAGAAAGAAAAGCTTTTGGGGCTTGAGGATAGGATGCACGCTCGGGTGATTGGGCAAGAGGAAGCGGTCAAGGCGGTTGCCGCTGCGTTGCGAAGAGCACGTACACAACTGCGATCAGAGGGACGTCCAATAGCCACTTTCTTATTTTTAGGATCTACAGGAGTGGGTAAGACTGAGCTAGCCAAGACGGTTGCCCAGACGTATTTTGGGGACGAGAATATGATGATTCGTCTTGATATGTCCGAGTATCAAGCCGCTGATAGCATCGATCGATTGTTAGGATCACCGAGTTCACAAAAAGGTGGATTACTAACTGAGGCGGTGCGTAAGACCCCTTTTGCCATCGTTCTTCTAGATGAGCTTGAAAAAGCCCATCCAGATATTTTAAACGTGTTCTTGCAGGTGTTTGAAGATGGGCGCCTCACAGATTCAGCTGGGAGAACGATTGATTTTACAAATACGATTGTTATAGCCACTTCTAATGCTGGTACACAGTACATACAAGATGCTGTGGCGCGCGGAGATAATCTGGAATCAATCAAAACAGTTCTGCTTGAAGAGGAGCTTAAAAGTGTCTATCGGCCAGAATTTCTGAATCGTTTTGATGGAGTGATTGTCTTTACGCCATTAACCGAGGAACAGGTGATTAAGATTACTGAATTGTTCATGGCACAAGTGGCGCGGCATCTTGAGCCAAAGGGTATTGGATTTCGCGCGGACCCAGAGGCTGTACGTGAATTGGGGGCTAAAGGCTACGATCCAAAGTTCGGTGCCCGTCCACTCAGACGACTTGTACAAGAAGAAGTGGACAATGCTATTGCAAATGCCCTGCTCGAAGGAAAGGTTGGTAGACGTGATACGATTGTTTTAAAGGTGGGGGGTGGAATCGAAATAGAGAAAGGCAGCGATTTATGAACATATTAATTATCTGGGGGGTGACGGCATTTGTCCTGTCGTTTTGTCTGACCGTTCTGATAAAGAGGTTCGCTCACGTTCTTGGAGTGCTCGATGAGCCAATTTTAAAAAGAAAAATCCACAAGCGACCCATTGCACAAGGTGGTGGAGTCGCTATTTATTTTGCGGTAGCAGCGGTCATTCTTGGATTAGTATTTTCAGGCGATCAGCTTACGGCTGGAGAAATCACATCAAACCATTATTTTGGCGTGCTTCTTGGCGGGTTCGTTTTAATGGTTTGGGGTTACATTGATGACAGATGGGGTTTGCCACCTCACACGGCAATTTTGGGCCCTACGATAGCCGCAACACTTGCGATTGGTTTTGGGGTTGAGGTGGATAAGATCACAAACCCGTTTGGTGGAGTGATTGAGCTTTCTTATGGTCTCTCTGCTGTTTTAGTTTTTGTCTGGCTCATGGTGGTGATGTACACAACGAAGTTTTTGGACGGTCTGGACGGTCTGGCAACGTCTATTACGGCGACCGGAGGATTGATGATCATGCTTCTGGCACTTACTGCCGCATACTTTCAACCAGACGTTGCGCTTCTTTCGGCAATCTCAATCGGTGCGCTATTAGGTTTCTTATTTTGGAACATTCATCCAGCCTCAATCTTTCTTGGAGAGGGTGGAAGCGTATTCGTTGGTTATCTTCTCGGGGTGCTCTCTGTCATTTCAGGTGGTAAACTCGCCGTTGCATTACTTGTACTAGGGATCCCTCTTTTTGATGCGGTATGGGTTGTGGTTAGGCGTTTTAGGGTTGGTGGTATTAAACAGATTTTTGTAGGCGACCGCAAACATCTTCATCACAGACTATTGGATAGAGGCTGGAGCCAGCATAGGATTGTGGCCGTGTACCTATTTGTTGCCCTTACATTTGGATCGTCGGCACTCTTTTTGCAGAGTAAGGAAAAGCTTGTGGCCTTGGTACTCTTAACTATCCTGTTGATGATTGGTGCGTATGTCATTGTTAAAAAAGATAAAGCCACTTCATAAAAAAGTTTTTTTGATTGCGATGATTATGGTCCTGTTGGTTGGGACTGTATTTTTTTACAACGATTCTGAAATAGACGAAGTCATTGATTCTGGAAAAGGTTTGATTGTCTTTGTTGACCAGACAGTTATGGAGGTTGAGATTGCTGATTCAAGACAGGAGCGTGTACATGGGCTTTCTGGACATGCTCCTCTGGGTCAGGAGGAAGGAATGTTATTTCTATTTGAGGAAAAGAAGGTGGCCGGTATTTGGATGAAAGATATGCTGTTTTCAATAGATTTGATCTGGCTCGATGGAGACTTGGTTATTGATTTAGACAGCAATCTACCTCTTGAGGACCCCGCTTCAACTATTTATACTCCGTCTATGCCTGTGGACAGAGTTTTGGAGGTTTCCGCCGGTTTTATTGAAGAACATGGCGTTATTGCAGGAGATCGTCTTGACATTACGCTCCCAGAGTCATAGGATTCTGCCCGTAATTCCAATTCGCTGGTACACTGAGATTATTCTCGAGGAACCGCGACGAAAACGCTATGACATTTGCTGTAATACAGACAGGGGGGAAGCAGTACCTCGTCCGTGAAGGACAGGAGCTTAAGATTGAGAAGTTGGAGCTCGAAGAGGGCGCAACGGTTGATTTTGAGGTGCTTCTTGTTTCTGACGAGGAAGCAACGGATACAAAAGTGGGAACTCCCACCATAAGCGGCGCTAAGGTGTCGGCTACAGTCATCGAGCAAGGGCGCTCAGCAAAAGTTGCAATCATGAAGTATAAGCCCAAATCTCGGTACCGACGAAACGTCGGGCATAGACAGCCATTCACCAAGATCAAGATTGAAAAGATCGCCGCTTAATAGCGGCACTTTTTTTTCACTGGTTTTTAACGGGAGAAATAGTTATGAGACAAAAAATTGATACCAAAGGAATTCTGCTGGTCATGTGGCAGCACTTGCGTAAGTACGCTGGTCGCTGGTTCGTACTACTGGGATTCATAGCAATAGCCAAGGGGCTGGATGTCCTGGCACCACTGTTCTACAAAAGGTTTTTCGACCTTATGGCAGGAGAGATTCCAGCAACACCAGAAGCGCTTCCGGCACTTCTGGTGGGAACGATCACAATGGTGCTGATTATTCATGGGGGGTCATGGCTGTCATGGCGCCTTTCAAGTGCCATCAACCTCTGGCTCCAGCCAAGAGTTATGACGGACATTGTGCAGACTGGTCACGCCTATCTGCACAACAATTCCTATAAGTTCTTTTCCAATAGCTTCACAGGATCGTTGATCAGAAAAGTGAATCGACTCGCACGATCGTTTGAAGTATTGGCTGACCAGATTCAATACACCTTCGTTCCAATAGCCATCACGATCTTTGGGTACATGATTGTGCTCTGGACACGAAGTGCGATTCTTGGAGCCATACTATTGGCGTGGATTATTCTGTACCTGATTCTTAATACGGCCTTTGCCTTCTGGAAAACAAAGTACGACTTCATGGCGTCCAAGATAGACTCTGAAGCTACGGGGGTACTGGCTGATTCGATCACCAATGCCATCACCGTAAAATTGTTCACTGGTAAGAAGTTCGAGAAAGACCTGTACGAGGACGTTACAGACCGTCTCAGAAAAGCCAGAACTTTTACATGGGGACTTGGGGAGATCATGGATTCATTCCAGGGTGGAATGATGGTCCTGATCGAGTTCGTGATCATGTACTACGCAATCAAGCTTTGGCAGGATGGTGTTCTCACAATCGGTGACTTTGCCTTGATCCAGGGGTATCTGGTTGGACTCTTTAGTATGCTTTGGGATATCGGACGTTCAATTCGACGAACCTTTGAAGCAATGGCTGATGCTGACGAGATGGTTGAGATCTTGAATAACCCACATGATGTCGTGGATCAAAAGAAGGCCCAGGAACTGGATCCACAAAACGGGAGGATCGTATTCGATAACGTCTACTTCAGCTTCAACAAGACCAGGCGGATTCTCAAGGGTCTTAATCTAGAAATTCAACCTGGTGAGAAGGTGGCCCTTGTGGGTCCATCTGGGGCAGGTAAGTCAACGATCACAAAGCTCCTATTTCGCTTCTACGACGTAGAAAGGGGAAAGATCTATCTTGGTAACCAAAACATCGCAAGGGTTACTCAGAAGAGCCTGAGAGCTAATATCGCCCTGGTACCCCAGGAACCGATCCTGTTCCATAGGACCGTTCTGGAAAACATTCGTTATGGACGACGAGATGCCACAGATGAAGAAGTCATTGAAGCTGCGCGTCAGGCCCATGCGGATGAATTCATTCAAGAGTTGCCTCAGGGTTACGAAACTTTTGTTGGAGAGCGTGGTGTGAAACTCTCTGGTGGAGAACGCCAGCGAGTCGCCATCGCACGTGCGATTCTAAAGAACGCCCCCATACTGGTTCTGGATGAAGCAACGTCATCCCTGGACTCAGAATCTGAATCGCTCATTCAAGACGCCCTTGAAAAGTTGATGAAAGGTAAGACAACGATTGTCATCGCTCACCGGCTCTCCACCATCATGATGATGGATCGGATCTTGGTGATCGATGGTGGTAAACTCATCGACACAGGGACGCACACGCAACTACTGCGCAAGAAGGGCGGGATCTACAAAAAACTTTGGGAGATCCAAGCAGGAGGATTCGCAAAGTAAAAACGTATACAACAGGCCTAATGCATTGACAAAGGGCCTGTTTTTTGTTATCTTATTTCGTCTGCGCAACGCAGCATGGAGGATGAGAACATGCCCCTGCAGAAGACCTACCAGATGGCCGACGGTTCGACCGTCTTTTCGTACAAGAACGCTGATGAGTACTGGGCCAGGGACGAGAGGTTGGTGACCTTGCTGGAAGAGGTCATTGGGACGCTCGTGATTCCCGTTGGTACCCAGAACCACGCGTTCGAGATCGACATGGGACGTCCCATCGGCTCCGCAACGTTGCTGGCAACTCCACTGGTGACCATCGACGAGATCATTGGGTCGTTCGTGCAGCGCCCGGGACGCCGAGGTCCCAGCCGAGTGATCGTGGTGCACGACCGTGTGCCGCAGATCTCAACCTTCGTCATTGTGGTCGCCCAGCGGTTCAACTGGATCGAGGGGGCCCGACGCTTCATCGACGGCGAGTACAACCTCAAGACGGCCTACGTTGGTTGCGTCACGCCCAACGAGCCGTGGAACACCCTGCCTGGGACGCCTGAGCGTACTGCATCTGTCGACTTCTGGTGCCGCCACGCCATCGTGTGGACGCCACACATGCCCGAACCGGAGATCACCAACTGGCGTGAGGTGCTCGAAGTGCACGATGAGGCACAGGCCGCTACCACTCAGTAGTCCAACGCGCCCCGCGTGAAAGAAGAGCCCCCTTGTACGACCCAGATCGTAGGGTGGAGTCTCCGATTTCACCCGGGGCTCTTCTTTTTCCACAGAGTCACCATTGACCTAGGGGCGTTTTCGTGATGCCATAGAGGTATCGATGTAGTGAAGGCCTTCACAAATCTGATATCAATTAAATAACCCCCGATAATTTCGGAGGGTTATTTTTGTTCAGGCCCTCTCTTACCTGAACGTAATAATCCCACCTGGTATTTATATGTCCAGAACAAAGAGAAGAAAGAAGGGGTTAACGATCCAGGGTGACGTGCTGTGTGATTTGCTGGAAGAAGTAAGCTTCTTGGATGAATTGCTTCGATTGCCAGCCTATTGTGGTCCCAGACAGAATGTTGAGTTTCAAGCTGAGTGGGAATTGTGGCAGGAGCTGTATGGGCAGGAGAAAGATAAGAGACGGGCACTTAGGGATCTTCGTCGAAAGAAGTGGGTTAATGATTGTCGAAAAGGAGATAAGGTTATCATCTCCCTCTCTTCCAATGCTTTGGTTGCAGCATTAAAACAGAGGATAATTCAGTGCACGGAAGAAATTGAAGATGGAAAAGTTTGCATGATCTCTTTTGACATTCCAGAAGGAGCAAAGATCAGAGGTCGTTGGAGGTCACTTATTCGCATCTTTGATTTTACCAGAGTGCACGACAGCTTATACTCAACGAAATATACTGTTATCAACGATATGAGAGCCATGGTCAAGTTGCTTGGTATAGAAGAGTGGGTAAAGGTATTTATTGTAGAAAAAAAATGAACGTAATAATCCCAGGTGGGATAGCTACGTTCATTTATGTGATTGTAATTTTACTGGATTGAACGTCTTTGACTAAGTGCTTCGCCAAGGGTTATCTCATCTGCGAATTCTAGTGTGGCTCCTAGCGGCAGACCGCGGGCTAGCCGGCTGAATGATCGACCAAGAGGAGCCAGTTGTTTTTGCAAAAACATGATCGTGGTTTCTCCATAGTTGGTGGGGGAGAGAGCTAATATGATTTCTTTGATTCCTTCTTCTGCCTTAAGGCGCTCTTCCAATTCTCTGTAGCGAATCACGTCTGGGGTCATTCCCTCTATGGGGTTCAGGCTTCCACCCAGTACGTGATAAAAGCCGTGGTATTGCCCTGTTGCCTCAATGGTTGAGATATCTCGTGACTCTTCTACCACGCACAGGATAGACGGATCTCGCTTTGGGTCTTGGCAGATGAAACAGGTCTCAAGTTCTGTGTAGGTAAAACATCGGGGGCAGGTTCCTATGCGCTCTCCGAGTTGGGTGAGCGCGCGCGCCATTACTTCAAGATCATGCGACGGTTGTTTTAGAAGGTAATAAACATAACGTAGGGCCGTCTTGGGCCCCACGCCAGGTAGTCGCGAAAACGTTGCGACTAAATTTGTAATTGGTTCTGGAAAACGTCTCATGATTAACCTCCCATATTCTTGAGCATGTCCAGGCCGCCCATCTCTTGCATCTTCTTGGCGAGCTTCATCTGAAACTTCATGCCCGTGGCATCCTTAAAGGCTTCTTTGACAGCTTCCTCTAGTTTTGTTTTGTCTTCCATCATGGACTGATCGATGGTGACGTCACAGATCTCTCGATTGCCATTCACCACAATCTTTACTTTACCCCAAGCAGCTGAGCCTTCGTTCACAATGGTGGCAAGCTCGTTTTGCATTTGCTTACCCTGCTTCTTCATGTCTTTGATGTGTTTGAGTTTGTTGAACATAGGAGTCTAGTTTACCTCACCTAAGGGTGGTGGCTCAATGTCAGGAGTTATCGTCCCTGGATTTGGATCAAGGGGTGGGGGAGCCATTTGTTGTGGTGGCTGAGCTATTGCCAACGGAGCAAACCCAGCCGATCGATCATCGCTCGCTGGTGGAAGGCTTGATATTCCACCTTGGACACCAAGGTTTTTGAATGAGGCACGTTTCTTTTCAAAGAAGAGCCGCATCATGCCAGTTGGACCGTTTCTGTGCTTTGCAATGTGGATCTCTGCAATGTTTTGTTCTTCTGGAGGGACATCCTCAGGGCGATAGTTTTTATCAGCCGCTTTTCGATAGATGAACATCACCACGTCTGCGTCCTGCTCGATAGATCCAGAGTCGCGCAAGTGAGAGAGTCGTGGGATTGATGGCTTGATTGACTCAACGGCACGTGAGAGCTGGGCAAGTGCCAGGACTGGCACATCAAGTTCCTTGGCAATTTGTTTGAGACCACGTGAAATTTCCGATACTTCTTGCACACGATTATCAGATCCTTTATTGGATCGCCCCTCCATTAGCTGCAGATAGTCAACCATTATGAGCCCTAGGCCATGTTCTGTTTTCATGCGTCTGGCTTTTGTGCGCAGTTGCATGATGTTTAGGGTGGCTGAGTCATCTATAAAGATAGGTGCTTCTGATAGTTCTCCAAGAGCGTGCCCAATACGGGGGAAATCATCATCTCGATCTGAGAGTCTTCCGGTACGTAGTTTCCAAAGGTCTACGTCTGCTTGAGCGCAGATCATACGATCAACAAGTTGTTCTTTGCTCATCTCTAGGGAAAAGAAGGCGACGGGCAGTTTTGTTCCTACGGCGACTTGTCTGGCGATATCCAAGGCAAGGGAAGTTTTCCCCATAGAAGGTCTGGCTCCCAAAATAATAAGGTCTGATTTTTGAAAACCCGCCAGGAGATTATCTAGCTCCTTAAAGCCAGTAGCTACACCCCGCAATTTTCCTTTGTCACGGTGAAGTTCGTCAATGCGATCGAAGGCGTCATGAAGAACACTGCGGATGTGAACGAACGTGTTCTTGTTAAATTTTTCTGAAACACTGAAGAGTGATCGCTCAGCTGCATCTAGGGCTATGTCAACATCTTCGTCCTCGTTGTATCCGATGGAAGTGATGTCTGTGGCGGCTTGTAGGAGACGTCGTAAGGTGGCTTTCTTTTGGACGATCTCCGCGTAGTGAACGACATGGGCACTTGTTGGTACGACGTTTGAAAGTTCAACAAGGTAGGCGCGGCCACCGACCCTCTGCAATAAACCCTGCTCCTCAAGCCTGTTCCCAAGTGAAAGTATATCAATTGGGTCATGACGTTCAAACAGCTGAATAATTGCTTCGTAGATTTTTTCGTGTGACTCACGATAAAAGTCCTCGGGTCGGACTCTATCGGCAACTTTTACAACAGCATCTTTATCTATCACTAAGCTCCCAATCAATGATTGTTCAGCTTCAAGGTTCTGAGGGGGGATGCGTTGTTTTGCCATAGCGAGGGCATCTTAGCACTATGGTGTGGGGGAGCAACCCATGTTTGTGTTATAATTTGAGTGTAAACTGTGGACACATGGTTCATCCAAATGTGAATTTTCTCCGTGCCGTTGGCATGATGATCGGGGCCATCATAGGGGTGGGGGTTTTTGGTCTCCCATATGCCTTTGCTCAAAGCGGAGTTGGGCTCGGACTGCTTGAGTTATTAGTGCTCGGCGGTTTTTTATTAATCTTGCAATTGATGCTAGGTGAGGTCTCCGTTCAAACTCCTGGTAAACACCGACTTGTCTCACTTGTTGAGATTCATGTGGGTAGACCCTGGAAATGGGTGGCGCTGATGGCTATGGGGCTAGGAATTTGGGGGGCCATGCTTGCCTATATGGTCGTTGGGGGCGAGTTTTTATTTTTGTTACTTTCACCCGTGTTTGGCGGTGCTCAGTTTGTCTACTCGTACATAGTAGCTTTTTTTGTGTGTCTGATGATTTACGGCGGTCTCAGATTTGCTTCTCGAATTGAAATCGTCGTCGTGGCTGTTCTCTTGTTTCTTTTCTTGTTCATTATTCTCATGAGTGTTCCTCATGTTGATGTGTCCCATTATTTCTCTGTCGACTTTTCAAAAGCTTTCTTGCCTTATGGAGTCATATTGTTCTCTGCGGCTGGTGTAGGAATTATTCCTGAGATAAAAGATGTTCTTGGAAAAAAACATAAGCGCGAGATGGCCCCAGTTCTCATAACGGGCATGACTATCATTCTCAGTCTATATGCTTTGTTTGCTATGGTTGTTGTTGGTGTGACAGGCCCAGGGACCACACAAACGGCATTCGAGGGTCTTATTGGAGTTCTGGGTGGCTCATTCGGCGTACTAGCAACTCTGCTTGGCGCCGTAACCATTATTTCTATCTACATGGTTCTTGGAATTGAGCTATTGAACACGTTCAAATTTGATTTCACAATGCCTCATAAGGTGGCGTGGGCGCTTGTGTGTTTTGTCCCCATTTTGCTTTATACAGCTGGCGTGAGGGAGTTCATTAGTATTATTGGTTTTGTGGGAGGGGTATTCGGTGGCATGTTGTCGATTTTGATTGCCCTAAGCTACTGGAATATGCGGCGAGGTCCTTTGTGCAGAAAGCATCACTGCATCAACTTCCCAGAGCCACTGACCTGGGTCCTTATTCTTCTATTTTCCACTGGTGTCATTTTGCAGTTGGCGCGGGTGTTGATAAAATAAATTCATATGGAGGGTTATATTACAAAACGTTGGTTCATCTTCTTTTTCCTGTTTTTCATTCCATGGTACCCATCAGCCTTATTGGTATCCACATCGTATGAAGTCTTTGGATCTGGATGGTTGTTCCTGGTAGCACAGATCATGACACCGCTGTGGCTTCTCATTATGGGCTACCTGTATTTTAGAAAGGCGCGCAATGATTGGCCAGCGAGATTTGTGACAGCTTTTGGGTGGATGTTAATGATATTTCTATTGTCGGCACTTTTGATCGAGCCTGTCTATGGATACCCATGGCAGGGTGTTTTCACACTCGATGCCGTCAATGGACAATGGATGAATCTTATTGCCATAATTGTTGGGGGAACAGCTGCACACAAAAGTTACTTAGCCTAAAATCACTGAAAAAAACAGCCCAAATCAAAGGGTTGTTTTGTTTTAGTTCATGAGCTATTATCACCGCGCTCACCATTCAAAGAGAAGGAGAAGCTGTGCTAATACTCGACTTTGACGGAACCCTCACGGACGCCGAGGAAGAGGGGAAGCCCTTCACAGCAGGGTTTCTAGATGATCTGGCCACACTCACTGGAAGGCCCCTTGCTGAGATCGTGCAGATGCACGCTGAGTTTGAAGCCCGGATCCTGGCTGAGCCGCACAAGTACGCGTGGATGATGGACGGCCTGCCTGTGGCGCCAGCCTCCGTTGATCCGTATCTGCGGATCAAGCCCATCGCAACCATGATCTTGGAAGAGACGGGTTGTCGCATGGATCCGCGCACGCAGCAGAACCTGCTGACAGGTCTTCTGTACAAGAACAACTACCGTCTCTCTGGCACGTGTTTCCGCCCGGGGGCCATGGAACTGCTTCATGCTTTGTTCTTGGCTGCAGACGATGCCTTCATCATCACCAACTCCCACACGGACGCGGTGATCAGCAAGCTGCGCAAGCTGGCGATGGATCTGGCCGACGACTGCGGACCGGAGACCGGCGGTGCCTTTCTCAACTGGTGGATCCCACGCGTGCTCGGCAACGCCAAGAAGTACGTCGCCTTGGATCATCTGGACGATCCGTCCAAGTCCCGCTTGGAACTCATAGGTCTTGTTCCGGATCGGATGGTCTACTGCCTGCGTCCTCACTACGAGCGGGCTCTTCTTGAGCTCATGGGACCCTTGGGTTGTAAATGGCCAGACCTGACGGTGGTCGGCGACATCTTCGAGCTTGATGGGGCTTGCCCAATGGCACGAGGGGCCCAATTTGGACTGCTCCGCAATCCAGCCACTCCGGACTACGAGATCAAGTACCTGGATGGACATCCTCAGGCACGCGTCCTGATCGAGGTCTCCCAGATTCTGCCCTTCTACCGAGAGGGACGTTCCGCCACCTAACAAGGTGAGCGGATTTTTTCTTATTTGTCGGAAGCTAAGCTTCCGACCCACGGGCTTTTTTTGAGTGTTTTTTGAGAGAGGGGTGGATTTTTTATATAAGAAAACCCGCATGTCGTATGCGGGGGTTGAGCCGTCCTTGTGGGAGACTCAGGCGATGGAGCTTGGGACCTGACGGTCACTACGGCTGCCGGCCCAGTCCAGGCTGGCGTCCGGTCCATGGGTGCGGTGTCGCTCGAGTTGCGTGAACTCGATGCGGACCGTGCTGCACAAAGCTGCCACACTGGCCTCATTGAGCGAGTGGTATCCACACCAGGCTTCCAGGCTCGAGAGAGCCTCTTCCACATTGGCCTGATCCAACCGAAGGGTGCCGGCGGGCTCGTTGCCGAACCTGAGCTTTACGAGCAGTGCTCGTTCTCCGTCCTCTAGCACAACGCTTCCGTCGTACCTGTTCCCGTTGCCATCTTTCAGTGCGATCATTACCCCTCCATGTGGCTTTGTCGGACCATGAACCCTACGCTCACAGACCGGCTAAGCTACATGGAAATCAGCTATTTGTCAATTCTTAATTGGAATCCGTAGGCCTTGAGGATGTTCACAAGGAGCATGGCAACGGTCATTGGTCCGACACCACCTGGAACAGGTGTGAGGGCTCCGGCAATTTTTTCAACAGAAGCCTCTTCCACGTCACCCATGAGCTTGCCGTCAACACGAGTGGTTCCAACATCAATAACGATAGCGCCCGGCTTTACCATGTCGCCCGTTATCAAGCCTGGTATCCCTTCAGCGACGATAAGTATGTCAGCGCTTTTGGTTACCTCCGCAAGGTTGTCACTCTCAGCTTGGATCACGGTTGTGGGAAGGTTGTGCTCCTTAAGAAGGATTTCAATTGGTTCAGAAAAGAGAACTGAAGCGACGATAACGGCAGTTCTATTTACCCCCTTAGGGTAGTGCTCAAGAGCTGTAGAAATTAACTTCATCACTCCCAGAGCCACAGCAGAGGCGATAGCTGGCTCACCGCGACGCAATCGCTCCAAGTTTTCCTTGTGAAAACCATCGACGTCTTTTAACGGGTCTATCTCAGGGATTACATTGTTTGCGTCTTGGTTTGGAAGGGGAAGCTGCACAAGGATGCCATGGATGTCCTTCCGCGTATTTAGCTCACGGACTTTTTTAATAATTTCACCTTCTTCAACCTCGGCACTGTAGAGAAATTTTTCAAAATAGATGCCAGCTTCTTCGCAGGCGTCCTGCTTGAGAGCGACATAGGTATGTGATGCAGGGTCGTCTCCAACTAAAATGACAGCCAGTCCAGGCTGTGTTGATAGTGCCCCAACGCGGTTTTTAATTTTGTCCCGGATGCGCAGTGCCTGCGCTTTTCCGTCTAGAAGCATTGCCATAACGGCGCGAATGATAACAAATCAAAGCATTTTTATCAATAAAAAAGCTCCGACGCGAGGGTCGGAGATGTCACGTTGCGCTAGTCTAGCGCTCGGCAAAGACCACAACATCGAGATTGTGGCTCGAACACCACCTGCACAGTTCGTCCATGCGGCTGTTGTGGATCACCAGGATCTGGTGTGGTTGAGGGGTCTCGGCCTTGGGGGGAGTGGGTGTGAACATCACGAGCTTGTGCTTCTCGTTTTCGCCCTCCCCAGGGATCAGACGTAGGAAGACGAAGCCTAGACGCAGGCTCATGCCTATGACCGGCGTATCGTCCCATGGCGTCGCGTTGCCAGGGCGTAGGATGCAGGCGCCGACCTCACCCTTCCACAGCTGGGCCATGGACAGGCCAATGGATCCTTCTGCGATCTTGACCTTGGTTCCCTTGGGTTCCTGCAGGAACAAGTTACCTGCGACAAGCTCCTGCACCAGCTGGTTGTGGCGATCTGGCAGATCTCGCAGTTGTACGGCTTGCTGGCCCAGGGGGTTCGCCTTGTCGATTTCCAAGGGGACGTCTTCGACGAACTCACCTTGCCTGAACAGGCGGTGATTGTTCTCGGAGTACGGGCGATAGTAGTACTGATCGCCAGAGTTGGCATCTCCAATGCACACAGCGATGACCACGCCATTTCGCACCAGGGCGAGCATGAAGCCCCATCCCTGGGACTGGTGACGCTTGTATGCGCTGGTTCCATCGATGGGATCCACGGTGAAGTAGATGTCCTCGCCCACGATGGCACAGGGGACGTTCAAGCCTTCTTCCTCAGCGATGATGCCAAGGTCGGGGAAGCACTCACGCAGGAGATCAACGACGATCTTCTGGCACTCGGGATCAGCTTCGGTGATCCAGTCCTCGCGGCCGTCTGCCTTCCTGCCTTTGACCTTTGCCTTGGCATCGAAGCATCGCGTGCGTGCGTGGTACATGGCACGTCGACACGCTTCTCGCATGATGATGCCCATGACGGGGCCATTGATCAGATCTGTTCGTTCTGTCTGCATCGATCCTCCTCCATTCGTCCGTGTAAAGAACGTTGGGGGAGACGTTATCCTGTGATATCGTGTATGTCAACCGGTGCTGCTGGACTTCTTTGAGATTAGAGGTACTCCCTTGACAGGTACGGATCTGTCGGTTAACCTCCCCAGCTCTCCCAAAACGTAGGAAACACTCCAGACAGGAAAGGAGGAGCATTATGACCTGCACGAACTGTAGCGGCCAACTCGGTCCGCACACTGCCGTACACGACACGCTCGTCTGTCTGCTTTGCGGACTGCGACACATCGAAGCTGGTGTGCCCCTTGCCTGGGAACTTCCCGTGGACAGCGAGCCCGACGGTCCTGTCCGAGTCACCCTCATCGAGCGGATCGGTCAAGCGCCCCTGGTGCCACTGAAAGCAACTGACCGAGTCAGATCTGTAGTGGTGGTTGGGTTGCACTACTCTCGTGCCCTTCAGCGTCTCCTGGACTCTGGGGTCATAGAGATTGGCGTGGAAGTCACATCTGGGCACACTGCCCTCAACGGAGCCTTCACATGGGCCTAACGGCGCCTTTGTGAATTGAGCTCCGTTTTTTAATTCAAAACATCCCAGCTAAGGCTAGGATGTTTTTGGTTTCTAGTATTTTAGTCCTGGATAAAGAGGGAAGCGATCGGTAAGGAGTTTGACTTCCTTACGGATGGCCTCAAGGGCCTCGTCATTATCCTGTGCCTTTATCGCTTCATTTATCCAGGCCCCGATTTGTTTCATTTCTTCTTCCTTCATTCCACGCGTGGTAAGGGCCGGGGTTCCAAGACGAATACCAGAAGGATCGTAAGGGGTTCTCGGTTCAAAAGGGACTGTGTTCTTATTCACGGTGATGCCAGCTCTTTCAAGTGCCCATTCACCTTGTTTGCCTGAGGTATTTTTGTTTGTTAGATCAACAACCATAAGATGATTGTCTGTACCACCGGTAACAAGATCGTATCCCATGCCAGTAAGCTCTGTGGCAAGGGCTTTGGCGTTTAGAACGATTTGATGACCATATTCTTTGAAGCCAGGTTCAAGTGCTTCTTTTAATGCCACGGCGATAGCGGCAGTTTGGTGATTGTGTGGGCCACCTTGAATTCCAGGAATAATTGCTCGATCCACAAGTGTTGGAATATTTTCCTTTAGAACCTTTGCAGGTTTTAGGGGCCGAGATGGATTTCCATTTGCCATGATCATGGCCCCACGAGGTCCTCTCAGAGTTTTATGCGTCGTGGTTGTAATCACGTCCGCGATTCCTACTGGGGAAGGATGATCTCCAGAGACAATGAGGCCAGAGATATGAGACGTATCAGCGAGCAAAAAGGCTCCAACGGAATCGGCGACTTCTCGTGCTTTCTGCCAGTCAATAATACGTGGGTAAGCCGTTGCCCCTACAATGATTAATTTTGGTTTATGTTCTTCTGCCAAATCGGCCATTTGTTGGAAGTCTAGAAGACCGTCCTTTGTAGATGTGTACTGGACGGAATTATAGTAGCGACCTGAGAAGTTTACTTTTAAGCCGTGGGTCATATGACCTCCATAGAAGAGGTTCATACCCATGAGTGTGTCACCTGGTTCTAAGAGGGCAAACATGACGGCAATGTTTGCTGCACATCCAGATGCGGCTTGGACATTTACATGATCGACTCCGAACAGTTCTTTTGCTCTGTCTCGGGCCAAGTTTTCAATTCGATCAATAATTTCACATCCTCCGTAATAGCGCATTCCAGGATATCCCTCGGAGTATTTATTTGTGGCAATTGATCCTAATGCTTCCAGTACTGCTGGGCTTACAAAGTTTTCTGAGGGGATCATTTCAAGACCTTCCTGCTGGCGTGCTAGTTCTTCGTTAAGAGCATTAGCGGTGATCTTGTCGTATTCGCTTAACAACATACTATTTTATGAACAAAAAAATGAGTTAACGGTCTTTTTCTTGTCCAGCGGCTCACAACATAGGTTTTTGAGAATTGGTCATTGAGTTATCCCCATGACGTAAAATCATTTTAGAAGACCGTGGCGCTGTTGACAACAAGAGAAAAAGTGGCTAGTTTTATATGACCGCGTATTTTTGCGCGTTCAGACGGGAGTTAACGATGCTAGACATCAGACCACCCCGGTTAAGCCATGTCGTGCGTCTCAACCAGCCCTACTTTCAGGGAGAGATGCACACCTTGTGCCAACTTCCGAAGACCCCAGATCCGTTGACGCTGAGAATGCTGATGACCGGAGATCAGCTCGCTGTTTCTGCAGATGGGTCCGACGTAGCCATGGTGCAAATCATCGACGCTTCTAAGGAGCGCGTCCACCACACAGCCCTTGATACCAATCTGGAATTCTTTCGCGCTCACCCCTCAAGAGGGTTGGGGACGAGGATTCTCGAGGTTGGAAACGATCACGTTCTCGTTTGGGGACGAACCGATCGAGAGCCAACGGGTGTCTGGAGGCTTTCCGCAGGACACGCACAGTTCCTCTACCCCGTCGACAAGTTGATTGGGAAGATTGGACAGGGTCCGTCACGAATGGATCTAGGAGAGAGTCCTCTGTATCCAGGGCAGGTGTGTGTACTGACTTCCGATGGGCTTTGGCCACTCGATTCGCGTGCACATGTCCACTCATACGTGGGTGGCGATCTCGCAATCGTCGAACTGTTCGGCGGCAGGTCCTACGCGTACCAACTCAAGGATCGGGAGATCGAGCCGTTCTATCACCTCCATGACGGTCGCTTCAAGCCACTGGCTTTGGTGAGATGGCAGGGGCAACTCATGGTTGCGCAATCATCGGCTCGTGGTTCGCAGATCACCCAGATCGGCTCCACTGACAGGATGCATCCACCCATTCACCTGCCGGTCACTGGCAGGATCGAAAGGGTGTGGTCTTCACCAGGTGGTGAGTCCATTGCTCTCCTCGTTCAGCCAAGTGAGGGCTCGACGCGTAGGCGGCTGTACCTCAACTCTGGACATCTTGTCCATCAAGGAAACTTCACTCTGGATCAAGATCAAGTGACATGGTCTGCGCGCGGACGTTCGTTCGCGGCGGTGATCCAGGAGGAAGATGACGATGGTTGCGTATCCGAAAGGATCGTGACGCCATCTGATTCTCAGAGTCTGGTTCGTGGCATGAGGGCAAAGGAGGTCCTTGTCAGTGACGATGGAACCATCAGTGGTGTGATTCTGACCGACGGGCAACACGATTTCCCGGAGGTCAACAGAGGGGCCTGCACAGCAGTTCCCTTGGCCTGGAACATTCACCATGCTCCTGACGGCGCTGTCGTCTGGAATACGGTGCACGGCGACCAGATCCTCAAGTGGGTCGATCGCACAGGAATGGCGGCTCGGGCTGCTTGACCCACTCTCTCCGCGCTGGGCGTACCCTAGCGCTTTTTGATATGCTATAGGTCTATATGTTTACAGGAATCAAACACGCCCATTTTGTGGGCATTGGCGGAATTGGAATGAGCGCTCTGGCAAAATGGATGCTCCATGAGGGTATTCAGGTTACGGGTTCGGATATTCACACAAGCGACATTACGAATGCTCTATCGCATCGTGGGATAAAGATTTTTTCTGGTCACGCTGTTTCAAATGTGGCTAAGGGAGTTGATATTGTTGTGCACACACCTGCTGTGCCAGAAGATAACATTGAACTCAAAGAAGCTACTGCCCGTGGTATCAAAATTGTGAGCAACTTTGAACTATTAGGTGAAGTTTCAAGTTCGTATTCAACAATCGTGGTTACAGGCACAAACGGCAAGAGCACCACGACAGCCATGCTTGGACTTATTCTTGAAGCCGCTGGTTACGATCCGACAGTATTAGTTGGTTCACTGGTACCAGGTTTTAAGGACGGTAACCTACGTGTGGGTAAGGGTCGGTTCTTTGTGATTGAGGGGTGTGAGTACAAGGCTAACATGATGCATCTGCAACCTGAGATGATTGTCCTGACAAATATCGAACAGGATCATCTTGATTACTATCGCGACCTTGAGCACATCCAACAAACGTTTCAGAAATTTGTGGATAAGCTTAAGGGGCAGGGGATGGTTGTGTACAACGTTAAAGATAAGGGAACTCAAGCGTTGAAGTTTCCTCAGGGGATTGGTTACGGGGCAGATGTTGAAACAGATTACTTTTCAAGAGATCGTAAAACGCAGCCAGGATCACAAAGGGCGATGGTTTTTAGAAAAGAAGAGAAGGAGGTGTACCTAGGGGATGTGGATTTGAATGTCCCCGGTGCGTTTAATATTGAAAATGCCTTAGCCGCCACTGCCGCCGCCATGGAGCTCGGTGTGCCGTTTGCTACTTGTAGACAGGCACTGGCAGAGTTTAGTGGCATCTGGCGCCGTTTTGAGCGTGTGGGAGTGTGGCATGGGGCAGACGTTGTCTCTGATTACGGCCATCATCCATCTGGAGTGTCTGGAACTATCGAGGCCACAAGAGAATTTTTCCCAGGTCGGCGAATTGTGCTTTGTTATCAACCACACCAGCATGACCGAACCATAAAGTTGTTCGATGATTTTGTTGAGACCTTATCCCTAGCTGATCACATAGTTTTGGTAGAGATCTATGACGTGGCCGGAAGAAACGAGGATCATGAGGTGAGTTCAAAGCAACTCGTCGAAGCGATCAAGAAACGTGACCCTGCCAAAGATATCCGGTATGCACCAGATCTTCACCATGCGGAAAATGAGCTTAGGGATCTCGTGAAGCCTGGGGATGTGATTCTCATTATGGGGGCCGGTGATATTGATGAGTTAGCAAGAAAAATTATTGTATGAGTATTACAGAGCAGCTGAAACTGATCGTTGGCTCAAGGCTTAGTGAAAATGAGCCCATGAGTAAACACACGAATTTTCGGATTGGTGGGCCCGCAAAATGGTTCGTAGAAGTGCGTACCATTGAGGAGATCGTGCATGTGTTGAAAATTGCTAAAGATGAAGGTCTGAAGACCTTTGTGTTTGGAGGAGGATCTAACCTCCTTGTAAATGACGATGGTTTTGACGGTATCGTTATTAAGATGGCTATGCGGGCTTACAGCATTGATGGAAACCGTGTTCGTGCTGAGGCGGGGGTTCTTTCTGCGGCTCTGGCGCGAGCCACAGCCAACAGTGGTCGCAAGGGGCTTGTGTGGGCTATCTCACTTCCAGGAACGGTTGGCGGGGGTGTGCGAGGGAATGCTGGATGCTTTGGTGGAGAAATGCGGGATCACCTTGTTATGGTGGAAGTGCTACGGGAGGGAAAAATCGTTGAGCTTTCAAAAGAGGAACTTAAATTTGGTTATCGCGAGAGTGTGATCAAACATACGGATGACATCGTGCTGGCGGCGACATTCGAACTTGAAGATGGAGATGTGGATGAGTTGAAAATGGAGCTGGCTGATAAGTTAATGAAAAGAAAAGAGTCACAACCACAAGATGCTGGTTCGGCTGGATGCTTATTTAAGAACTATAATGTTACTGACGATACTGAGCTGCAACGATTGAGTGAAAAGCTCGATATACCTGCAGAGATGAATGCTAGCCGGCGACTATCTGCCGGCTGGCTCATCGACCATCTTGACTTGAAGGGAATGAAGATTGGTGGCGCACAAATAAGTAACGTGCACGGAAATTTTCTGGTGAATACCGGAGCGGCTACAGCAGATGAAGTGGTACAATTGATTGCGGTGGTAAAGACCAAGGCAAGGGATCAATATGGTATTCTACTTATGGAGGAAGTGCAGTACGTAGGTTTTTAACTCTTAACTTGTTTCTATGCGCATCACTTCGATTAAAGGCACTAACATGGCTCTTACCGACGCGATTAAAGCTCGTGTGGAATCAAAGGCTGTGGCTTTAGGTAAACTAACAAAAGATTTTGATCCAGCAACAGAGTTGAGAGTTGAAGTTGGTAAGTCAACTAAGCATCACGGTAAAGGACCATACTACAGAGCTGAGTTTCAGATGAGTGTTCCTGGTAATGATTTACGGGCCGTCACTGAAGAGGAAAATTTGTATCATGCTATTGGACAGGCACGTGATCAGATACGAAGACAACTTAAGGATTATAAAAATAAACTGAAGGATCGTGATTTGAGAGGGGGGAGGCCTGGGAAGGAATGAGTAGACAGTGAGTTGAGTGTTGGGCGAACAGCCGTCGGGACTAAATTTAAGATCGGCTAAACAGAGGGCCGACTAAAATTTGTCGGCTACGTCTTTCGCCGGTGTTAACATCTCGGTAGGTGGAGGAGGGGATAAAAAATAAGCGGCGTTGAGCCACTTATTTTTTTTAAAGAAAAATCCCGCCTGCTTTGG
>JABMNZ010000021.1 GCA_013204395.1 Parcubacteria group bacterium | reverse complement strand
TAGTGGAACACCCAAACTTTCGCTAATGTTTGAAACAAAAAGAACTCATCGTATAGATGAGTCCCTTATGGTGACCCCAGGGGGAGTCGAACCCCCCTTTCCAGGATGAAAACCTGGCGTCCTAACCGATAGACGATGGGGCCTGATAGGTGCCTGCTTTTATGGCTTTGCGAATCAGACCTGATTTCTTGATTTGTCTTTCTCGTATAATTGCTTCCCGCCTCGTAGTGAATGCCTCAGTATATATAAGATTCCAAGGCCGGTACGATTTAGTCGAAGGTGTCTTGCCCGCATTATGTTGCAAGATTCGCTCTTCGACATTCTCAGATGATCCAATATAGATACGATCATGAGAATTACTTTTGATCACGTATACATTATACATATCGGATGCCAGGCGGAGCCGGGTCCGGCTTCGCCGGAAAAACCTGGCGTCCTAACCGATAGACAGCCTGCCCGGCTACGCCGGAATGGGGCCGGGACAGCGGAATAATAGCAGATCAGACCGTTCAGTCAAGAAACTGCCTGGTTCACCATTAGGAAGGGTTGGACAGAGCATTGACAAGGCCGACATTTTGTATCATTATACGCTCTCGCAAACAGATCTCTGTTAGCGGTAGAGCAACCTTATGCTTCGCAGTTTGGATACTCCATGCGGATCTCTTTTTACCTCTGGACCTTCTTGATCGCTGCCACCCTGGCCACGGTCAGTTGTACCAATGAGAATGTGAAAACCTCTTCGACTGATCAGACCGTCACCCAAACGGACCCACAACTTGTCGGGCCGTTCGTAGACCCAGGCATCGTACAGATTCGTGTAGTGGGATGCGACCTTCGGGAATACTCACTTCGATCGACTCGACACGGAAATGAGTACAAACTCCGACTGCAAATTGATCCCAACACCTCATGTGAGCTCAGGTGGCGCGTCCTTGCGGATGTCTATCTCAACTCCATGACGGCTGATAGCCTTACGGCCGATCTTGACTCCCCGGACAACTCACTGGAGCCTTCAGGACAAGGGAAGTGGGAGGATGCCGACGGCAACACCACATCTGCCTTGGTCTACTTCACTCCAGCGGGTGGAACGTCGATGGGGCAAGGGCTCACCCCACGCAACCGCGACTTCCAGCTTCGACTTCGGTCGAACAAGGACTACCCGGTCGTGACGCTCATCTCCATGGGATTCACAATTCCCGTGGAAATGGACTCGCCGCCCAACTAGGAACCGAACCCCAATCGAGTACTTCGAAAGGAGGTGACGTTCACTTGATGGGCGGTTTTTAGTTTCTGCCACTACACCTAATCAACAAGAAACATTCTTACCAATCGCAGGTCATCATAACTGTACTTCTCCCCTAACCGCCTAAACACAGCTGTAAGAGATGAACCCTTAACAGAACGAAACGCTTCTTCCATCTCATCAAAACTATCCTTTCCGGGCCTAAGATGCTCGATATCTAATGCTTCATCCTCATGAACCAGCTTCTCAATGTGCTGCATGATCGTGCCTACACTCAGCCCTCTTAACTCTGCAATCTTATCGATCGACATCTTCTCACTTACATGAACTTTAGTCTGTTCAAGCGTGCTACTCAACTTGCCAGCCTCGCCACTCTGGTGTTGTGGCACTTTCCCTGTCACGGGCTTCTCCTCAAGCCCTCGCTCAAGCACCTCCGCACTAACACACGCAAGAAACTCCTCGCCGAATGCTTCTAATTTTTTTCTTCCTACACCAAACAGATTTGAAAATGCCTCTGGACCCGATGGAAGATAGTAAGCCATCTCATGCAGGGTCTTATCACCAAATATGACAAATGGTGGAACGTTCTGTTGATCAGCAATCTCTTTACGTAACGCGCGCAGTTTTTCAAATAACACCTGATCGTAATCAAGATTAGACTTTGTTTTTGATTTCGACACACTGCTCGATCTACTTTTTTCCACCTGTCTCACTGGCAGTAAAATCTCTTCTTTGGACATCAGTACCAACCTCCCCTTTGGACTAACCTCCAAGACTGGATACTCCCCTTCACTTTGATTGAGGTACCCACATTTTTTCAAAGCTTGAGTGTACTCACGCAATAGTCCTGCAGAGACATTTTTGGCAATGCCATGAACTGAGAGACCATCATGCCCGAGTTCCAGAATACGTTTCTTTTTAGATCCCCTTAGAACATCACATACATGCGCTGCACCAAATCTCTCTCCAGTGCGCAAAACTGCCGAGAGAATCTTCTGTGAAATTTCCGTTGCTTCTATGGGCACGGCCGAGGGCTCTGTACAGTTATCACATGCCTCACAAGACGTGTCCGCATCCAACTCCCCAAAGTACGCCAACAAAATAAACCGTCGGCACACATCACTCTGACAATACATGATGACGTCTTCAAGCTTGCGAGTGGCTAAGGCGTGCTCCTGGGGATCACTAAGCTGATTGATAAAAAATTCCTGTTTTCGTTTATCAGCGTACGTATAGAAAAGAACGCATTCACTTGGCAATCCGTCACGCCCAGCACGTCCCGTCTCTTGATAGTACCCCTCGATTGTTTTGGGAAGGTCCATGTGTACAACCAGGCGGACATCAGGCTTGTCGATACCCATTCCAAAAGCAATGGTTGCGACGATCACAGGAATCTCATCACGAGCGAACTGATCTTGAACCTGCATGCGCTGCTGCTTAGGAAGTCCTGCGTGATACGCCGCAGCCTTAAATCCTGCGCGCACCAAAGCTTGAGCAATCTCTTCTGTATTCTTTCTTGAAAAGCAGTAGACGATGGTTGACTCTCCTTTTTGAGACTCCAAAAGCTCCACAAGCTGTGAAACAGCATTGAACTTTGGACGAACGCTGTAGTGAAGATTCTCTCGATTAAAACTTGAGATAAACACCTCAGCCTTGGGCATCATGAGCTGCTGAAGAATATCTTGCCGCACCCTAGGGGTTGCCGTGGCGGTCAGAGCAACCACCGGTGTCCCCGCAAGCTTCCGGCGCAACATCCCTAAATTTCTATAATCCGGACGGAAATCATGACCCCACTGTGAGATACAGTGAGCCTCATCAATGGCCAGAAGGCTTATCTCAACTGAATCAAGAAGATCTGAAAATCCGTAAGAATCAACTCGCTCAGGAGCGATATAAAGAATCTTAAGATCACCCGAGCGGACACGACTCGTAACCGCCTCTTGTTCCTTAGTTGTGAGCGAACTATTAATAAACGCCGCCGAGATACCGTTGGCACACAGGGCATCCACCTGATCTTTCATGAGCGCGATCAAGGGCGAGACAACGAGCGTCATCCCAGGGAGGGCTAGTGCCGGAAGCTGATAACACAAAGACTTACCTCCACCCGTAGGCATCAAGACAAGTGTATCTTTTCCAGAAACAACAGTGTCAATAATGTCCTTCTGCAGTGGACGATACGCATCAAATCCAAAATGTGTTTTTAAAAGTTCAAGCACAAACATCACTCATCCTTTCGATAATCTACGAACTTTGTTTCTAGAATGTCATCATCCTCATCACTTACCCACTGAAACTCATACATCCCGACCATATACTCCCTTCCTTCGTGAGGAACTTCTTTCATCATTTGTTGAACTTGTTTTCGCAGACTCACATCGTCAAATGAATATTTCCAAACACCAGTAAATCTATCTTGCTGAGCGCGATACTCTGGAACCACTGTCCCAGCACTCAAAGGTCCTTGCTCTCCTTTTTTAAACTCGACAGTAGCTACCCCTTCTTTATTCACGTACACATTCCCTCCAAATTTTGCTTTCAAGAACTCAGCAATGTTCAACTCCCACTCTTCTTCACTTGCACCGACTGTTTCACCCACAAACGATATAGCCTCATCTTTTGTAAGACCCAATCTCCTATCTCGTTTCCCAGATTGTGACTGTAAAAAAACAAAGTACTTACTGGTACCAAGCTGTTCAAACACCTTTTCTGGTTCAGATAAAAAATCCTTAACTGAAAGAACAACTCGTTTATAGTGAGGAAGGTCAAGCTCCTCAACAATCATATGTCCAACCTCTCTGGACTGACTAAGTCGCGATGCCAAACCAGCGTCGTGCTTACTCAATTCTTTGGTCCATGCCCCCATACCAGCTCCCATCGAAGCTTCTTGATGTTCACCTTTTTTCATACCAAATCAGTATATCATGTTCAATTCTGTGCTGTACCAATGACTTGACAGTACTCGATTTTCTAACTACTCTTCCGTAGGTTTATCTAAAGGAGGAACGCTCGTGTCCGTTACCGTAATCATGCACCCAGTTGCCCGTGACGCCATGGCTCGTCTGCGCAATGAGTACACTCTGGCCCCCGAATTTCGAAGGCAACTGCATCGACTGAGCCTGCTGCTGGCAAACCGTGCCACTCTGGAACTGCCAACGACCAGCTGCGATGTCTCTACACCCTTGGCGTCTACGAAGTGCCAAGCCATGGACGATCTGTATGCCCTTGTCCCGGTCATGCGCGCGGGCAACGGCATGCTTGATGCCTTCCTGACCTTCCTGCCCAATGCACTGGTCTGGCACCTGTCCATGAGCCGGATGCACGAAGACCCCTTCGACCCGATCTTGACTGACTCCAAAGTCCCGGACGCGATCCCTGGAAGTGTGCACACCTGCTTCGTGCTCGACCCCATGTTGGCCACGGCAGGAAGCGCGTGCTTCACGGTGCAACACCTCAAGGATCGAGGAGCCAAGAGGATCGTCTTCGTGGGTGTGCTGGGATGCACTCAAGGCATAGCTCGACTCCAGAGCGAGCACCCGGATGTGGACATAGTCATAGGCGCCGTGGACCCAAGGCTCAACGAGATGGCCTACATCGTCCCGGGCCTGGGCGACGCCGGCGATCGCCTGTACCCAACCCAGTAGTCTGAGGACCCAAGTCCTCCCCGAGTAATACGCTCGGGATTTTTTATATCTACTACCCTGACTTGACCATTGCCATGCTTATCGTTAACGTCTCACAATGCTCTTTCCCGAAAGGAGACTCCTCGTGAGTTTTGTTCCTGAAGCTCTCTTTATCGCAGCCGTGCTACCGATCTACTACCTTGTTATCGCGTGGCTCTCGCGATCTAAGTACATCAACGAAGAAGTCACCGATTTCCCATGGGAGTGGATCCCAGGGATGAAGCAAGGTGGTACTTCAAGAGAAGTTGCCGTCTCCAGCAGCATCCAGGTTGGGACCATCGTACTGGTCATGAGCGGTGTCCTACTTGGCATGCTTCTCATCCTTCAGTTTACCAAGAACTTCCACGAAGTTCTCATCGTCGGACTCGACTGGCTCATCCTCAACTTTTTCTTCGGATCCATTCTCAACCCAAGATTGTCAAAGCGTGTGGCAATGGCTGGAGTGACTGTTGCAACAGTTCTCATAGTCCTTCGATTCAACTGGTCAAACTACTGGATCCTCAATGGTCCAATGAGTTTGCTCGGTACCACAGCAATCCTCATGCTGTACCGAAACATTCCACTACGAGCCATCCTGGTCCTAAGCGCAGGACTCGTCATCTATGACGTTTTCAACGTCTACGGAACAGGCCTGATGGAGGATACGGTCAATCAGATGAGCGATCGTGCACGCACAAGTGCAATGATGACCATCCCCAAAACGATCACACCCACATCGGCAGCCAGCTCAATAGTTGGCCTCGGAGACATCCTCTTTCCAGGATTGTGGATCACTCTCGCCGCCAGAACGTCCAACGAGACAAATCAGCGACGAGTCCTGCTTACAACAATCCTTGGCACCACGATCGGTTGGGTAGGAAGCGCCATCATCCTCCACCTGACACACACAGGAGTCCCCGCCCTCATGACCATCCTCCCCTGTGCAGCCACTGGCTACCTGCTCGGAAAGCCACGAAAACCAAATCTGGCCGAGGATCAACTCCTCGCTGCCTGACCCACGCAACGCTGTTCTCAGCGTTTTTTTGTATACAGGCCGGAAGCTTAGCTTCCGACAATCAATAAAAAAGAGTCTCATCAGATGAGACTCTGCAGGTGCTAGCCCTGCCGTGGGTGTACTCCGCTCAGTGAGCCCGTCCCGAGTTTGGGAACGAGTGGTAGATCTTCAGGGACAGCAGGCCCCCGATGATCACGAACGGGATGATGACCATGGGCCAGGAGATCCATGTCGATGGATCCTTGGCTGCATCCCCAGTGCTCAGGAAGAAGCCCATGATCACTGAGTGGATACCAGTTCCGACGTAGACGCATCCGTCGACGATGCCAACAGCCTTGCCCGTGTTCTTGGTGCCGGAGAAGTCACCGGCCGCGGTGCCAGAGAGGATCCCATGCACGCCGATGATGGCCGTAGCGATGATCAGCACGCCAATGGCGGTCACCATCGACCCCACGCCCGGAGCGTTCCCGCCCAGAGACAGCAGGATCATGAACATGGCCACGGTCATGAATGCGTAGAGGATCATCACCATTGGTCCACGACGAGAGCCGAAGAACTTGTCGGAGATCCAGCCAGTCATGAACCCGCCAGCGATCCCGCAGATCATCAGGCACAGGCCCCAGTTGGCAGTGAGGAAGAAGTCCTTCTTGAACCCCACACTCTCAGCGAACTGCGGGTAGTACTGGAACACGCCGTTGCGCACCACGCCCGAGCAGAACTCGATGGCGCAGATGATCAAAAGGACCCGGTGCTGTGGATCGCGGAAGATCTTGTTCAACATCTCACGCAGGCTCAGTGCACGCTCGGCGACCTGCTCGTCACCTGGATCGAAGTCCTGGAACTTGCCTGTGTCGCTCGGTGTGTTGCGCAGGAACAAGAACATCCAGATGAGCCACGGAACCGCGAACAGCGCCGGGAACAGGAACATCCACCAGTTCTGGTCTACGCCGGTGTTTCCCGAATGCAGAAGGCTCTGGAACAAGCCAGAGGTGATTCCAAGCCCAGAGACATCGACTACTGCACGAGTGGCCGACCTGATCGCGTAGCCCCAGTCGAAGGCAAAGTAGATTCCCAGAGAGATCATCACACCGAAGATGAAGCCGAAGGTCCCGCGTTCTCGCACATGGAACCAGGGCATCTTGGTGGTCACAATCGACATGGCCCCCAGGCTCTGGAAGAACATGTTGACCGCGTAGAGGATCAAGAGCGTCCAAAACAACGAGATGTTCCACTTCAGGACCATCACCCCGTAGATGGACAGGGCCATCAGCAAGTTCGCCACCATGGCGCCGGTCACGCCGGTGAGCATCCCCCACCTGCCGCCCTTGCGATCGACCAATGGGCCGTTGATCATGAAGCCGATGAAGTAGAAGAACGCACCCATCCCGAAGATGAAGCCGAACTCCTTGATGTCCATGAGCTTGTCACCCAGCGCACTCTTGGCCGGGTTGAGGTTGTACCGCATGAACATGAGGCTGGCGTAGCCAAGCCCGAGTGGGAACCAGTTCAGAAACCTTCTAAACCGGTATGCTTGTGAGTGGATTGGGACGCCATCAGCGTCGAATGTAAGGTTCGCGAGGGCCATGTGTCTTTCCTCCATAAATTGAAGACGGGGCAAGTTAATGGTATTGAAGCCGGTCTGTCAACTCCTCGCTGCCTGACCCACGCAACGCTGTTCTCAGCGTTTTTTTGTATACAGGCCGGAAGCTTAGCTTCCGACAATCAATCAAAAATCCCGGCCAGGGCCGGGATTTGTTTATCTAACCTGCAAATGGTTTACAGGCATCTCTATTCTCAGGTAGATCACAGAAGTCTCGACACCCATCAATGGTGTCACACCCTACTGGGTGGACAAACTCCCTATTGGCTTCATTGAGAAGATCTTCAAGATACAACCTAATCTGTCCTCCGGTCTCTGGATCCTCCACCATAATAAAGTCAGGTTGTGCATCTCGAACTCGATCATCAGGCACCGGAACATCTTGTAGATCTACTGATCGAGCTCTGTTCGGCGCTAACGCCTCAACCGCCATCTCGTTTCCGCTATCAAGAGCATATTGTAGACACTCTTGCTCGTGAGCCACCACGGAACAGTAAATCGCACACTCTCTCTCACCCCTGCAGCCACCTGGACCATCTAATTGTTGATAATGTAAATCGAATGCCAACTGCTCTTCCTCGGGAGTCATGAGTCCATGTGTGATGGCAAAACGCATACACTCATCGAAATGTTGTTCTTGTGCACAGTAGACCGCGCACTCTCTCTCACCCTGACATCCTCCAGGCCCATCAGCGCGCAATGCTTCAACACGACCTCTTTCAGACTCAACCGTCAAACCTTGCTCAACAGCATAGTCGAAACACTCTTGTTCATTGGCGACAACGCCACAATAAACTTCACACTCCCGTGCTGTCACACAACCACCTGGACCAGGGTCTTCAATGATAGCTCGTGTGGCTGATAGTTCCATTGCACTAATGGCGCCATTGTCTGCGGCAAACTCTACACACTGCGCTCGCGACGTTGCCGCGTCACAGGTTTGTGTACAGGTCTGACCCCGACATTCACTTGGGCCCCTCCCTTCAAGTACGGCTTGGGCCACCTGTTCACGCTCGGGTGCATACATACGATTAGCAACGCCATACACCAAGCAGGCATCGTAGTTTGCGACATTGTCGCAATATATCTGACAATCTGCAGCCGAATCACAGTTACCCAATGTCTCAATAGGATACACAATGTTGCTCATTGCGGTTGTTGATTGAGTTTGCTGCTCCTGCTCTCCTTCGTAACTAGTAGGTTCAGGTTCTTGCTCTCCTTCGTAACTAGTAGGACCTTGTGTGAATGCATCTCTTTGTTCTTGAGTCAGGAGATGCATTCCGTAAATCATCTCGATATCGAAACAAGCAGCAAGGTTCGTTGGGATCTCACAATAGTCTTCGCAATCATTGTAAGAATCACAGTTTCCCAATTCTGGAATCGGATAAATGGTTCCATCAATGACAGACTCAACTGTATCTCGAGCGAAATCAGTCAGAAGCACCACGCCGAATGATAATTCAGCCTCATAACACATTTGGTTGTTAAAAACGTTTGTGCAGTAATCCCGACAATCTGCTTCAGAATTACAGTCATCAAGCCAGCTCACAGGGTACTGGATCTGATTGGTCTGCTGTGTCGCCGTTTGAGCACTTCCGCTACCAACTCCTTGAAGCAAAACCATTGCGGGAACAAAGAGTAGGAGGGCTAAGAATATTTTTTTCATACCCCTTATTGATTAAACGGATTAAGTACCTCGGCAGAAACAGGGTTCTGATAACCAATGTTCGCCACAGGGTCCTCCAGGGACTTAGCTACTGGATCGCTGAAGGTATCGGCAATAACCTCCTGATATTGCCCTGAACTGAGAACGACTCCTTCTTCGCCACGGAAGAAAATGGCCCATACCCCTCCCAGGACAAGTAGCGCCACAATCGCAATGATAAAATATTTCATATACACATAGTCTAGCGCATCTTGGCCAAGCAATCTACAATGTCACCATATGAGACATGAACAACACATGACAATTGAAAAATGGTTCTTTCTTCTACTCACAGGCGTCGTCATTTATCTCTTCTGGCGAGTTATTGAACCTTTTGCCTTTGTTATCCTCACCGCTACAGTCACCACCATCATTGTTTCACCAATAGATCGCTTCTTAATGAAGTATCTAAAGCACCAAAAACTCTCTGCAGCGATTCTGTCTTTCTGTGTCCTGGCCCTAGTTTTCCTGCCGTTGCTTATCGTTCTGATTCTTACAGCAGGTCAGGCCTCTGATCTAATCAAAACTTCCATCAACAACAACTGGTTTGATAAAATCGAAGAAACAGCTTCCCCCCTACTCAATGCACTTCCTAATTCTCTCCAAGAAGAAATCCGATCTATTGACCTTGGCTCAGTAAGTAAAGCCATTGCAACATGGTCATTTCAAAACGTCGGGCAAGTCTTTTCTTCTTCAACACGGCTCATCTTAAACACAATCCTATTCTTCATTTGTCTGTTCTACCTTATTGCAGACAGAGAAAAATTATACGATGAAGTTTTGGCACTATCACCACTTAGAGACTCAATAGATGCAAAAATTCTAAAACGCGTAGTTGGAACCGTTCGGTCTGTTGTTTTTGGTGTTTTGATTGTTGCAATCATACAAGGAATCCTCGCGGGTATCGGCATGACAATTTTTGGGGTGCCTGGTAGCTTGATTTGGGGAGCCTTAACAATTTTGGCTGCGCTCATGCCTGTTGTTGGAACTGGCCTTGTGCTCATCCCAGCAATCCTCTATCTGTTTTTTACAGGATCTACAACAGCCGCCGTTGGACTACTTATCTGGTCCGTCGTCTTTGTTTCCTTAGCCGACAACTTCATCGGCCCATACCTGATCTCTGGAACAACAAAGATGCATTCCTTCCTCGTCCTTCTTTCTGTACTTGGTGGACTTACAACCTTCGGGCCAGTTGGTGCCATTGGTGGACCAACCATCTTGGCGGCCTTACTCGCACTGATTGATCTGTACAAGAGTGGAATACTCACGACTGGAAAAATAGAAGAATAACCCATAACCCCAGTGAAAACTGGGGTTATTTGTTTCTCCTGTTCGTGTGAACTTGACACGAATAAATACACAAAGTACAGTCTTATTAGTGTTTGATTTACACCTTGAGGGATCTCGATTTTCATTAGGCCCAAAAGCCATTGACAAATCGTGCCAAAAGAGGTAAATAATCACATCGTATTCAGCCAAAAAGGGGCTTGAGTGCGTCTCGCCCCTTACAATAGAACTTCCAAAGAAAGGCGAACTCATGGATCTGATAACCCCTGATGGTCAGCAGTACACCATCGGCAAGATGGTTGCAGAAACAGCGGAGTACCGACTCCGTCTGTGCACCCAAGTAGGAACGGGTCGTTCCTGCCTCCTGCAGGTTGCGATCAGTTCAGCAAACAACGGCACGCTTGACCGCGTCGCCTACATCCTCCGACGCCTGGCAACTCGAGCCATCGAAGTCGAGGAGCTCTACACTCCCCGCCGCAAGTACCCGGATGAACGACTGAACTATCAGATCGGCTTCCCCGAGGTCCTTGCGAGCTTCGTGCACGAGGAGCAAGGTGGCCGCAGGATCAACATCCTGGCGTTTGCGTGCGTCGATGACGTAAAGCAGCTCGTTCCTCTGGCCAGCATCGTCAGCAAGGACAGCCTGCGCGTCGATATGCAGACCAGTGCGTGGATCCTTGGCAAGAGCCTCAAGCTCCTTGCCTTTGCCCACGACAACGGCGTCGAGATTGGTGGTCTGGATCTGTCCAAGATCCTGATCGAACCAACAAAGCACTACGTCATCTTGTTCGACTGGTCTGCGGCAAGGATTCACCCCGACGGGGTATCCACGGCCACAGCCCGCCAGGAGATCATGGATCTTGCTCGCGGCATCGTCACCCTCTTGGGTGGAGACATCGCGACAAGGCGTTTTCCTGATGACGGAGAGGAAGGTCGTGAGACCTACTTCGCCCACCTCCTGCAGCTTGCTGCAGGATCACAGCCCGATGCCTTCCTGGCACACGGGACGTTCTATGACCTGCTCCGGCAGGACCTCGGCTGGAAGGGATTCCGCCCTTTCACCACCCACACGCGATAACAGAAAGAGGAATGAAAATGGGACGAGATACGTATACCCGAGAGGCATACCGGAAATCAGTAGATGCCCATGTACCCAAGGATGGTCCATCCACTCGGGCCGCCGAACAGACCGCAAAGAGAACGGGCACCCTCCACCCCCTGGTGGATCCCAAGGGTCTGCCGCAGTACGGACCGGTGCGCCTCTCGAAGATCCGCTTCGAGAAGCAGCTAAGCGGACTGTGGATGATGACCATCGGTCTGCCAGTTCCTCTGGAGACCCGAGTCGACACTACCGGAAGCATGGGGGGCAACGTCGACGTCGCCATCCGTGTTCTCCCCCACGCGTTCGAGCTTGTCAGCAAGATGCTGCCCGGCTGTGATCTCCAGATCGCCACCGGCATCTTCGGAGATGCCGTGGCCGATCAGTTCGTCCTGTGCCGTCCCCAGTTCGAGATGTTGGCCGACAAGATCGTCCAGCAGCTCACGCTAATGGTGCCCGAACGCAACGGTGGCGACCATGAGGAGGATCCGGACTACGGACTCTTCGCTGGTGCGTACCTGGTGGGCTCCTACGCCAACCGGATCGGTCTCAAGGGATACGACTTCACTGTGTCGGACGCCCCTGGCCGAGGACGCATCGACATGAGGAAGCTCATGTCGGTTTTCGGTGATGACGTCATCCAGCGGGTGACCGAGAACGGTCACCATGTGGACCCCATCACCATCCTCTCCACCAAGCAGATCGTGAAGGACCTGCTCACGCGGGCACACGGATTCTTCTTCCAGGTGGGGAGCCATGTGGAAGCGACTGTCGCAAGATGGTCGCTTTTACTTTTATATTCGCCATTTTTCATTGGTTCTAACCTATGGTACTCGGCTTCGAGTGCAGGATACTCATTTACGATAGGAACAAGCCAAGGATGTGCCTCAATGCGGAGTTTTCCGTCCAAAATCGTCGGGTTCGAACCTAATGCCATCATGATCTCTTTCTTGCGTTGCAGGTCGCCTTTGAGAAAGGCGCTGTGCGCATAGGTGGCAAAGTCGAACAGCTCCTCCGTAAGCTCAAGCCATCGGTCAGCACGGTTTTCTGTTTTATCAATCTCTTTGCGCAACTCTGCTTGTTCGGCTTTCAGACGATCACGCTCTCGGATGTATTCTGCATCGTCAATCAAATCCCGTGCCCGCATGCGGGTGAGGTTATCAATCTGTGACTGGTTTTCAGCAATAGCCGCAAGCTGGGATTCGTACACCTTTGTGCGCTTGGTCACTTCGTTGTCATGATCTTTGCCGAGATTTTCCAACGCCCATGTTCGGAACTCTGGGAGAATAGTGACTGTTGAGACCTCTTTCTCCACGAGCTCATGTAGTACCTCCTCACGCACGCAAGAAATCTGGGAGCATTCCACGTCTTTGCGTTTTCTTGTGCAGTGATAGTAGGTGTAATGCCTGAACTCCCCCGTGCTCTTTATGCGCTTTGTTTTCATCTCTGCCGTGTACAGACACCCGCACTCTCCGCAACGGATAAAGCCAGTGAAGGCGAACTCACGAACTTGCGGGCGGGCATTGCCGCTCTTTCCAAGGAGCTTTTGGACGTGATCGAACTCGTCGGCTGTCACCATCGGTTTATGGCTTCCGTTATGCCACTCTTTGCGATACGAAATCATGCCAGCATAGAAACGGTTATTGAAGATGCGGTAAATGGTGCTTTCTCCAAGCGGATTGCCACCGATACGGCGCATTTTGCGAGTACGGAAGCCCCATTCAGCATTTGCGATCTCAACGATCTTCGTTGGTGAGCAACTCCCCGTAAGCATGAGATCCCACATTTTGCGTACTAACTTGAAACGCTCTGGATCTTCGATGATGATCCCGCTCCCCTCATCATCTTTGCTATTCAAGTAGCCAAGAGGAGCCATATTCGGCATCCATCCTTTATTGACTCGACTTTCCATGCCACGGATGGTGTTTTTGCGGAGGTCGATGATGAACTGGTTTGCGACCCCGCTTTCCACGCTCAAGACAACGGCGTTATCGGTGGGCTTGTATTCTCGGTCGATAGTTTGGATGGAATGGATGATGCCTTTTTGGAGCATCCATTGAAGCGTGCCACTATCAACGGGATTACGGGAGAGGCGGTTGATCTGCCAACACAAAATGCCTTGTGCCTCACCTTGCTCAATGCGTTCCAACATCTCTGCAAAGAGAGGGCGATTGTTTGGCTGTTTGGCGGATTTTGCCTCCTCGTAAATCTCAACGATTTCGATTTTCAGTTGGAGGGCGAGGGTTTTGAGCTTGTTGATTTGATCCTCAATCGACTGGACTTGACGATCTTCGCTCTCGGACGACTTGCGTGCGTAGAGAAAGTATTTGAGTAGAGACATATATACAGTGTCAGAAATGGTTTATTGATGTTTTTTTGATACCAAAAGGGCGGCTCTGGTTGATCCAACGTACTTGCCCGTAAAGGCAGTTTGTCGGCAGAGCCGCCCAGTATGGACGACAAAACGAGACGCTTTACGAGCGGTTAGTTCGTTGGATCAACGTTCTCATTATGCCCTATTTCTGATTGTGAAGCAATGGTAGGTTCCACTGGAACTGTATCGAACTCACGGAGGAACTCATCACCGTCGATAATGCGATAATCCCCGTATTTACCCATGTTTTCACGCCAGATCTCCTCATTTTCAGAGTGCCAGCCGCTGAATGAGTTTTCCCCAACGCACCAGCGCACCTTGCATTTGTCACAATAGAGCCAGTGGGAGCTTCCGACGTTGAAAAACGGGAGATCCTCACGCATGCACGGACATGCACCGAAATAGTATTTTTTCAGGAGCATCTTTCGAACAGCTTTGTGTAATGTGATGTTCATACGATTAGGTTATTAGGTTTATTATCCAAGTTCTGCCATGCCCTTGTAACGCTGTTTGCGGTAGTGAAGGTGGAGGCATATACGGCATCCGATTGATTCAGTGATAGGGTGTTTGAATAGCACCCCGACACGACGCTCGCATTGCGGACATTTGAACCAGAACCGCATGCCGTTGAACTTCGTTTCCGTGGCGATGAGTTCGATGTCCACGCCCATCATCTTGAGCTGAGAGGTAATCATCGATTCCTTGAATGCCTCCCGACACTGCTTGAGAAGGTCATCGATTTTGATTCTCGGACATGTTTCGACTGTCAGCGGAGTTCCGAAATCATTTGGGGTCAACGGTTTCATAGACCTTCTTCTCGTTACCCGCCGATAGATCGGGGGAGGCGGCGTTCACCTGTTGATTTTGAGCAACAAATGCGTTCGTTGCCTTGACTTGAACGGTCAGTGATGGCGATTTGAACTCCTTGAGCGTTGCGATTGCGCTGATGAAATGACGGTTGGCTCGATCCAACTCTTGACTGGCTACTTTGTAGAAGCCGTTGAGGATCATGCTGCAATGCTCATCTCGTACTTGTCGGTTCATTACTTGGGTAAACTGCAATACTCGAACGTATGCTGCGGCTGCTGATTCAGCGAGTGCTTTTTCCGTTGGCGTCTTGCACTCATGTTCGGCAATGAGCTGGTTGGCGAAATCAATAGCGAAGGGGCGTAGCTCCTCGATGGTCGCTCGTGCCAGTGCATAGTGCGTATCAAGGGCGACAATCGGCATTGCGGCATTCATCTTTTCAACGAGTAGTTTTTGCAATGCCTTATTCCCATCATCTTTCTGATATTCCTTTATCGTCTTGTTCAGATCCTGCAAAAGCGCATGCGGATCACAGGTGATACTTGAGGCCTCGGTCAGGAACTTGCGAGCGGCTTGTTCCTCAATCTGCACCTGTTTTTTCCTATCGATGGCAGGAGCAGGTGTCGCACTTTTGGCGGGAACGGTCGTCTTTGTTTCTTCGGGCATATATACAGGGTCATGTTTGCTTTATTGATAATCAATCAACCAAATCTGACAGTGTGTCCCGTAGGGGGATGTGTTCCACGCCTCGGATGCGGCGGCACTCATCAGAGAAGAACCAAGAGAAATCCTCGTTGAGCGTGATTTGGTTTTCGGGCTGTCCCGCCTGACCTGTCTTGAGTTCTTTGAGCGTGCAGACGCCGAGTGCCTCAAGCGTGCGCATCTCTTTGAGCGCCGTGGGCTTGGAGCAATCGAGACGCTTTTCAATCTGGGATGTCGTCATGACTCCCCCGTAGGCAACAAGCTCACGGAAAAGCTCTGCACGGGTCGTGGGGGCACTATCAATCGCAAGTTCAACAATGAGCTTGAGATCGTCTTGGGAGATTTGATGACGTCCCACGGCTACCGCATGCCCTCGGCACAGGTTGTAGAACAACATGGAGATGCGGTCGGGGTTTTCGATGACAGGTGGCGTGTAGTCGAAATCGATCTCCCCATCGTCGTGCTTTTTCTCCTTCCAGACGCTGATGACGCCACGGAGT
>JABMNZ010000003.1 GCA_013204395.1 Parcubacteria group bacterium | reverse complement strand
TCCCGGCATCGCGTTCGCTGCGCACGGGCTTTTGCGTGGCGCTCGGCTCGGCAGCGTGGTGGATGGCTTTCGGCGCGTGCGCATGCTCGCTGGCGTGCTCGCTCGCGTTGGCGTTCGTCTTGGCGTTAGCCTGTTTGGCGCTCGGCTGCGCGGGGGCATCGGGCGTCTTCGGTGCCACCGTGAACTTGCCCTGATTGACGGCGTTGTTCTGGCGCGCGATGGCTTGACGGGCGCTGGCCTGGTTGCTCGCCAGCATGCGCGAGAACTCGGTCGGCCCCGTTGCGGCGGGCGTGCCGGGGGTTGCCGACGTGGGCGCGGCGGACGCATTGCCCGCAGGGCTGCTCGCGCGCAGGGAAACGTTGGACAGGTTGGAAAGCGCGGTGGAGTTCGGGTTCATGTCGTGCTCTCTGTGTGGTCAAGGTGGGACACACCTTGAAGATCGTCAAGGTCATGGTTGTAGACCCTGCGCCACGTATTGATGTGGATGCAGACTTTGCTGATAACCGCCGTGATGAAGTTTTGGATTACGTGAGGCAGAAGTATGGGCATGAGAGGGTGGCACAGATATGTACCTTTGGAAAAATGCTTGCCAGAGGAAGTATTCGTGACGTTGGGCGGGCTCTTGGATTTGAGTACGGCATTGTCGATGAGATCGCAAAGATCGTTCCTATGGGAGCACAGGGAATGCCCATGACACTTGAACGTGCATTGAAAGAGTCTCCTGATTTAAAAAAGAAATTTGATACCGATGCTAACACCCGCCGCATCATCGATCTTGCTCAGCAAATCGAAGGTTGCGCGCGTCACGTATCCGTTCATGCAGCTGGGACAGTTATCTCTCCAACAGAACTTACGGACTTTACACCGCTTCAGATTGATACGCGTGAAGGAAAAATCATCACCCAATACGAGATGCACTCAGTTGAATCAGCTGGGCTGGTGAAGATGGACTTTCTTGGAATTCGTAACTTGTCGATTCTTGGAGACGCTCTTCGATTAGTAAAGAAGCTTAAGGGGATCGATATTGATATTGATAAGATTCCGATCAATGATCCAAAAACATTCGATTTGTTGGCCAGGGGCCAGACCATGGGCGTGTTTCAGTTGTCTTCAGAGGGGATGACAAAGTATTTGATGGAGCTGGAGCCAACGCGTGTTGAAGATATTATGGCTATGGTGGCCTTGTATCGACCGGGTCCGATCGAGTTTATTCCTGAGTATATTAAGCGCAAACATGATCCAGCACTCATTGATTACCCACATGAGAAGCTTAAAGTCATTCTCGAGGCTTCTCTGGGTCTGCTCATCTATCAAGATGACGTGATGCTTACCGCCATTAAACTAGCTGGATACAGCTGGCTTGAGGCTGACCAATTCCGAAAAGCGATGGGAAAGAAAATTCCTGAGCTGATGTTGGAGCAGGAAAAGAAGTTCAAGGATGGTTGCATGTCCAATAAGATTCCTAAGGCTCTGGCCAAGGATCTGTGGGAGCGTATTAAACCGTTTGCTATGTACGCCTTTAACAAGTCGCATGCGGCGAGTTACGGGATGGTTGCGTATCAGACGGCCTACATGAAAGCGAACTATCCTGCTGAATACATGACAGCGCTCATGACGGCAGAAGCAGCTGACTTGGAAAAGATTGCTTTTGCTGTTGAGGAGTGTGAGCGTATGGACATTGAGGTATTGCCACCAGACATCAATGATTCGCTCAAAGATTTCACGTACATGTCCGACACACAGATTAGGTTTGGTCTGCTTGTGATCAAGAACCTAGGAGAGGAAGTTATTGAGGCTATTATCAATGATAAAAAAGAAAATGGCCCATTTCAAGATTTATCGGATTTTGCGGGACGTGTCTCTCATCGGGCGTTTAACAAGAAATCGTTAGAAGCTTTGGTGAAAGTTGGGGCCTTAGATCGGTTTGGTGAGCGCAAGCAGCTCATGGAAAACATGGATCGAATCTTGATGCATAACAAAAACATGCAGAGAGAAAGAGCAACCAATCAGCAGAGTTTGTTTTCAAGCGCCTCTATGGCGGATAGTCGTGGAATTGTTTTACGTGATAGTGAGCCAGCTTCTATGCGAGAGCTTCTTGCTTGGGAGAAAGAACTTCTTGGTCTGTATGTGAGTGGGCATCCTTATGAGGCGTACAAAGAAGCATTTGGTGATCAGCTTCTTGATTGCAACAAGGTTGTGGAATGTGATGAGGGGGCTTTTGTTCGGTGTGGGGGCATTATCACAAGCATTAAACAGATTATTACAAAGAAAGGTGACCCAATGGCATTTGTCACACTAGAAGACTTATCAGGACGAACGGAAGTCATTGTTTTTCCGCGTACCTATAAGAGTGTTTCAGATTTTCTAGAAGTGGATGTGGTGGTATTAGTATCAGCAAAGGTCTCTAAGCGTGATGGGGAAGAGGCGAAGCTTCTTGCCAATAGTTTTGTTCCTGTGGACGACGAAAGTCTAGTGGGCACGGCCAATATGCTTAAAAGCGGGCAATGGATGAGTACAGAATTGCGCAAGTCAATTGTGGAAGATCGTCCCGAGGCTATAGAGGTTAGTCCTAGGGGGGCCGTGTCAATATCGCTTAAAGGAAAACCTACTCAGGATATGGTTGAGCGGCTACGTGAGATATTAACGAGTTCTCCTGGGCCTAAGCCCGTGTGTCTTATGGTGGAGTCTGGTGGGCGCATGAGGCGTATTCAAACCGACTATTGTGTGGCTGCCTCTGAGAGGGTCATAGGGGCTATCGCCGAACTTGTGGGCTCACAGAATGTATCTGTTGAATAAATTTGGTATACTGTTTGTAGTATGCCGGAAAAAAAGAGTACATCTAAAAAACGTGTGACGGTTAAGTCGGCCTCTTCAAAGGCGTCGGTTAAAAAAAAGCCGGCGGAAAAAAAGAAGATTGCTGTCAAGGAAGCTGTTGAGAAGGTTACGGTGAGAGAGGTCGAGGACCTTGAGGTTGATATTCATCGACCTGCCGCTGTACCACTTATGATCTATCGGCGTATTGCCGTCACTTTTGTTTTCGTTGTGGCTGCCGCGTTATTGTCGGTTTTATATTTAGCAACGGTTCAAGCGGTTATTCATGTTGACTCGACTGAATCAATTTTGGAAGCACAATTTGTAGCAAATATTTATGAAGTTCCTGTGCAGGAAACGGATGTGCGGGGTGCGATTCGTGTCGGTACATTGGGAAAAACACAAACGTTTGAACCAACTGGAGACTCGGTAACCGATGTAGTGGGTTTATCCACAGGCGTTATTACTATTGTTAATGAGATGAGCTTTGCTCAGCAACTTGTTTCCACAACACGATTCTTAACACCTGAAGGTGTGCTGTTCAGATTAGTTGATGGAGTAAGTGTGCCGGGGGGAGGTTCTGTTACGGCAACGGTTCGAGCTGATGAAGAAGGTGGGGCAGGTGACATCGCTCCAACAACCTTCACGATTCCAGGACTTTCAGATTCAAGACAAAAACTTGTATATGCACAAAGTTCAGAAGCTTTTACCGGTGGGGTAACCATGGTGGATGTTGTTGGGCAAGACGAATTGGACGCTGCGTCACAAAAATTACAAGATGAGCTGGTTGCAGATGCCAAGGCCATGTTGCGCTCTGATATTGATGAAGAGCTAACAGGGGAGTCTTATGAGATTACCGTTGATGAGCAAATCTTCAGTGTAGAACCAAATGCGAGCGCATCCGCCTTTGATGTGACGGTGACGGTAACCGTTAGTGCTGTCTATTATGATAAAGAAGCTCTTGAAAAAATAGCGGTGGCTAAGCTGTATGATGGTCTTGGACAGGGTCAGATGTTTGTCTCTGTTGACGCCGGCAAAATGATTGTTCGTGTTGAGGCTTACGACGTGGAAGAACAGGAAGCTAATGTGCACGTTTCTTTTGATGCTCCAGCCATTACTTCACAGACAAGCGCGGCCCTAGAGGTTGGTCGATTTGTTGGAATGGATGAGGGTGAGGTAAGAGATCTACTTGTGGGCGAAGGTGTTGCCACTGACGTAACAGTTGAATTCTTCCCATTTTGGATTGATACAGTTCCAAGACTGAAGGATCATATTTATATCGATATTCGATAGGATATCGTCTTGACGGCATTGAGAAACGGGATTACCGTACTTTTATCGCAGTGAGAAAAGACATGTTGATTGTTAGGTGACCTACAGAGAGGAAGGGCCATGGTTGAGAGCCTTTCTAGGAACACCACAATCGATACCACTTTTTGAGCGACCTTGCCTGTGGTACAGGCATAATTGAGTGCTGCCTTGTTGCTAAAGACAAGCTGGTGAATCGGGTGGAACCGTCCAATACTGTTTGTTGGACCCCGATACTTCACGTGAGTGAAGTTTTTTGTTTAATAATTACGTATATGTCCAACGATCATCTACACGCCATGCGGCATACCGCCGCTCACGTTCTTGCTGCAGCTGCGGAGCGTCTTTATCCAGGGAGTAAGTTCGGTGTCGGTCCTGTGATCGATAACGGCTTCTTTTACGACATTTCATTTCCAGAGCCTATCTCAGAGGCAAATCTAGGAAAGCTGGAAAAAACCATGAGAAGAATTATATCTGAGAGCCATGCCATGATTAAAGAAGAGATGCCTATTGATGAGGCTATTCAGTTTTTTGCGGACAAAGGTCAGGTTCTGAAAGTTCAGCTACTTAATGACTTGAAAGAAAAAGGGACAACAAAGATTAATCCTGAGGAGGCACAGGACATAGATGTGGATAACCCAGGTGTGGCTACCATTTATAGAACTGGGGAGTTTGTTGATTTGTGTCGTGGTCCACATGTGGATAACATAAAAGAAATAGGAGCTTTTAAACTTTGGAAGCTTGCTGGAGCGTATTGGCGTGGAGACGAAAAGAATGAGCAGCTTCAGCGTGTGTACGGACTTTGTTTTGAGACTCAAGAGGAACTCGATGCCCATATACTCATGCTGGAGGAGGCTAAAAAGCGAGACCATCGTAAGCTTGGCAAAGAACTTGATTTGTTCGTATTTTCAGATCTTGTAGGGCCAGGGTTACCACTATGGACTCCTAAGGGAACCTTCTTGCGTAATAAGCTAGACGAGTTTGTTTGGGAACTTCGAAAGAATCGTGGATATGATCGTGTAGAGATCCCTCATATCACCAAGAAAGAGCTGTATGAAAAGTCTGGGCACTGGGAGAAGTTTAAGGATGACTTGTTTAAGATTGATACCCGTGAGGGGCATGTCTTTGCCATGAAGCCCATGAACTGCCCACACCACACACAGATTTTTGATCGCAAGCCCCATAGCTATCGTGAGATGCCTCAGAGATTTGCTAACACCACCATGGTGTACCGTGATGAGCAGACGGGGGAGCTCCACGGGCTGTCACGCGTTCGATCAATTACACAGGATGATGCTCATGTATTCTGTCGACAGATGCAGGTAAAAGAGGAGATGCTGAAGATCTGGGATATTATTGAGATCTTTTACAAAGGCTGTGGATTTGGTGAACTGAACGTTCGTCTTTCACTTCACGATCCAGAGCAGTTTGATAAGTATCTCGGGACGCCAGAGACCTGGCAGATAGCTGAGGATGCCTTAAGGGAGCTTGCAAAGGCCCGTGGGGTATCTGCGGTCGAAGAGATTGGTGAGGCGGCGTTCTACGGACCTAAGGTGGATTTTGTGACCAAGGATTCCATTGGGCGAGAGTGGCAGGTGGCTACCATTCAGCTTGATATGAACATGCCAGAGCGTTTTGATCTGACATGTGTAAATGAAGATGGGGATAAGGAACGCATTGTGATGATTCATGCGGCGATTATGGGATCGCTTGAAAGATTCCTTTCTAACTATATTGAGCACACAGCCGGGTTGTTTCCGTTCTGGCTTGCTCCTGTGCAAGTGCGTTTGGCTACCGTGTCTCAGACACACAAAGAGGCTGCTTCACGCATCCATACTGAGTTAGTTGGGGCTGGAGTCCGCGCTGAGTTAGATGATTCAGACGAAAAGCTGGGTAAGAAGATTCGCAATGCTGCCATGGAAAAGATTCCTTGGACCATTGTCATTGGAGACAAGGAAGCCGAGGGAGGGGACTTCAAGGTGAACGTGTTTGGACAAGATGAGGATCTGGTTATTCCGGCCGCTGAGCTTGTTGCTCGAGCAAGCAAGGATTCAAAACTACCGATGTAGGTACGTAAAGTTAAACAAACCAAAAACCACCCCGCACCGCGGGGTGGTTTTTTTGATGCTTAGTTATTCAGCTATCTTATCTTTGATAACTTGCGCTTGAAGATCATCAAGTGCTTTGTTTGCTTCGGTCTGAGCGTCCTTGATGCCAGTTTCTACCTCAGCCATAGTGGCTTCATAAGCAGTATTGGCTTCATCAGCTTTTGCAGCATATTCTTCATCAGCCTTTTTCAAGTCCTCATTTCCAGCAACATCTACACCATTGTCTCCCAAGGCACTCAAAAGTGAATCATCAAATGACTCCATGAGAGCTAGCTTTAGTTCAGGTGTTAGTCCTGACTCAATAATAATGTTAAGGAGTTCACGCTTCTTTTCATCAGTCAGCTGAGACTCCTCGATCAATTTTACTACTTCTTCTCTGGTCATAGTTGTTTATTTCAAGGATGATTTACGTCTTTACAATAAAGTTTATTGAGCGACTGCTTCGTTAGGTGCTGTTTCAGCACCTTCATCGAAGTCCATGTTCATTGCTGTTTCACGATCAGCCATCTGTTGTGCAACAATGTTTTGAATTTCAGGGGAAAGTGCCTCTATGATTTTCCCAACAACAGCGCCACGGGTGGCTTTATAACCATCAGAGAGACGAGTAAAGAAACCATCCTTAGCCTCTTTGGCCTTGGTTTTCCAGCCTTCAATTTTTGCACCTGCTGCCTCAACGATATCTTTTCCTTTTTGCATGGTATCAAGAGCAGCACCTTCAAGAGCTATGGCTAAATCTACTCCTGCGTCGAGAGCATTCAATGCAGAATCAAGTAAAAACTTCTGTGAGCTATCTTTAATGTCGATTCCCTTCTGCTTTAGTTTATCAGCTGCTTCTGAAACATCATCAAGTCTATCAACTCCATACTGTTTGATAGCTTCTCCTGCATCGACACCTTTCTGTTTTAGCTCAGCAGCTTTCGCGACTGCAGCTTTTCCAGCTTCAGTTGCAAGATCAATTCCTGCATCCCTTGTGTCTTTTAAGAACTTCACACCAGCCTCTCCTGCCATAAAAGTAAGAGCTGCGCCAGTTAGTCCAAGTTCAACTGCCATATCTTTGGTACGTTCAGCAGCATTTTTTGATGCCTGTACCGCGAGCTCACCAAGTTCCATGAGCTCTCTTCCAGATTCAGCTGTATATTCAACAGCGTCCTTAACGCCTTCGACAGCAGCTTTACCACCCCTTTCAATACCACCAACGGCAGCAAAAGCGCCTTCTACAGCCATGTCTTTACCCTTTTTTGCAGTACCTAACACAGCATCCATAGCCTGGGATGCGCGTGAAGAAATTGCATCTTTTGTTTTATTGCCTCGTGCCTTTAGACGAGCCCAAAGACTTGAGACTCCTTCTTTCATTTTTCCAACACGTTCTCGTCCTGCGTCTGCAGCTGACTGCTCCTTTGAAGTATCAATTGACTCCATTTTTTGTGTCTCAGCCTCAGCACTAGCTTCGGCTCCAGTGTCCTTTGACTTACGTTTAAAAAAACCCATAGGTAAGTATTTTTTGTTTATTAATAATGGGGATTATGTAGGTATCATACACTAAAAATGACGTTTTGTCAATGGCTACCTTGACAAACGGGTGTTTTTTTGACAATGTTTCTAGCCAACTCAAATAAGGAGGGCAGATGCTTAGACTTGTTCGAGCTGATGAAGCGGTCAGCAGGGATGAACTTGCTGGTGAAAATGAGCCTCTTCGTAGAGCGCTGGACAAATTGACCTTGAAAAGGACTACTGGCGAAGATTTATACATCTTCAACGCCGATGAGTCTGAACTTCTCTATCGAGTCTTGCGTGGAACTGTGTTCACTCAGGACCAGCTCGACCATTGGATCAGTGCTCTCAAAGCTGATCATCCGTGGTGGAACAGAAGTGTAAAGATCGAGGTCTGGATGGCTCAAGCAAGAATCTTCATCGATGAGTCAATTGCAGCCCTGTCTGAGCCTCGGTGGCTCAGGGCCAGGATTGCAATGCTCGACCACACCGCCAGTGCGATGGGCATGGAGCGCTATCAGCGCACGGTCGTGCGCTGGGCCCTGGTCCACCTGCTCACCACCCCAGCTCACGCTCCGAGCGCAAGCGCGACCGGCTGACGCACAGCCCGCGCCCAAACACGCCCCCCCGACTACTTGTTAGTCGGATTTTTCTTTTATGATCGTTTTTGCTACGCTCCTGGGGTTATGCAACCAAAATATCATGTTATTACGTTCGGCTGTCAGATGAATAAGAATGATTCTGAGAGAATGGAGACGTTGTTAAAGAAGGTTGGCTTGGAGTCGACGAACGAGAAAGACCAGGCTGATGTGATTTTAGTGAACACATGTTCGGTGCGACAAAGCGCTGAGGATCGCGTTTTTGGGTTAATTCGAAAGTTTGAACCTCTTAAAGAAAAGAATCCAAAATTGATTATTGGGATCACAGGATGCATGCCTGGGCGCGATAGAGATCAGACGTTTAAAAAGAAGATGCCTATTGTTGACCTGTATTTTCCTACGGCAGAGATGGGGCAGTTGCCAAGGTGGCTTGGGGAGCTTCGACCAGAGCTGGTGAACAGCGAGGATACGGTTGAAGATTACATGAAATTAAAGCCGGAATATCATTCCAAGCGTCAGGCTTTTGTTTCCATCCAGACGGGCTGTAACAAGTTCTGTACCTACTGTGTGGTTCCGTTTGCGCGTGGACTTGAAAAAAATCGTCCTCTCGCGGATATCCTCGAAGAGATTCGTGAACTGGCGGCTCATGGGTGCGTAGAAGTGACGTTGCTCGGCCAGACGGTGAATAGTTACAGGGCACCAGATCCAGAATCTTTTTCTGACGAGAATCCGTATGAGAATCATTTTGCTGGACTGCTTTGGGAGGTGAATCAGATTACGGGCATCACACGTTTGCATTACACAGCGCCGCATCCACTTCACATGAACGATGAGATCATCGACGCCATGACCCTTCCGGCTCACTTAAACTTTATCCATCTGCCTGTTCATGCGGGGGATGACGATGTGCTGCGAAAGATGAACCGTCGGTATACGGCAAATCAGTTTTTGGAGGTGATCGATCGATTGAGAGCCAAGATTCCTGACTTAGCCATTGGCACCGACATGATTGTTGGGTTTTGTGGCGAGACCGAGGAGGCATTTCAAAAAACCGTCGAGTTATTTAAAACAGTTAGTTTTGACATCTCGTACACGGCTCAGTATTCCGTTCGGTCAGGCACGGCGGCTTGGCGGGCGTTTGAAGATGATGTGAGCATCGAAGAAAAGAAACGTCGATGGGATGTGATGCAGAAACTCATGGAGGAGACTGTTTTTGAAAAGAACCAAAAGTATGTTGGGGAGATTGTTTCTGTTTTAGTGGACCGCCATGCCCCTCCAAAGGTTACTGATGAGATGCTTAAGATGCCTGAGAAAATTCAAGAGCTTATGGCTGCGCAGCCAGGGCTTTGTTACGGTAACTCTAGGGAAATGAAACTCGTGCGATTTGAAGGTGAGGCTGATGTGGTTGGGGAGATCGTCGATGTCCGTGTGACACGAGCGGATAAGTGGGTTTTGATAGGGGATAGAGTATGAAAGAAAAGGTTATAGCCATTGTTGGACCAACAGCCTCTGGAAAGACAGGCCTGGGGATAACTCTAGCCAAGCAATTTGATGGAGAGGTTATTTCTGTTGACTCCAGACAGGTCTATAAAGGAATGGATATAGGAACGGCCAAACCCGTTGGGGAGTGGACTGAGTCTGAGATTGAAAAAGGGGGAGCGATTGATCAGCTGTTTGGAGCTCGCAAGAGTTTTTCTGTTGAGGGAGTGGTGCATTGGGGGATTGATTTGGTAAATCCTGATGAGGATTATTCTGCAGCGCAGTTTAAGGAGTATGCCCAGGAGAAGATTCAGGAAAGCATTGGACGTGGCCGGCTGCCAATATTGGTTGGTGGAACAGGAATGTGGCTCAGGGCATTGATAGAGAATTTTGATTTAGAGGCAACACCAAGTGACCCAGTTTTGCGTCAGGAGCTTGAGTCACAACGTTTAGGTGACTTGTATCATGAATACAAGCAACTCGACCCTGAAGGCGCTGTGACGATCGACAAGAGCAATAAGCGTCGTGTTGTGCGTGCTCTTGAGGTGACAAAACTTACGGGTCAACCGTTCTCGCAAATGAAGTCGTCACAGGAGCCTCTCTATGATGTGCTGGAGATTGGTTTGCAAGTAGATCGACAGGAATTGTACGACAGGATCGATAACAGAGTTGATGAGATGATTGGCATGGGACTTGTGGATGAGGTTCGTGGTTTAAAAGATAAGTACGGATGTGACATTGATGCCATGACGGGTATAGGCTATAGGCAAGTGTGCGAGTTTCTTTCAGGTGAAGAGAAGCTTGCCGACGCAATTGAACACATCAAGCGCGACACAAGGCACTACGCAAAGCGACAAATGACCTGGTTTAAGCAAAACGAACGGATACAGTGGATCGAGCCTGGTGACACGGCGCGAGCCGTGGAACTTGTAAAAACATTTCTTAACAAAAAACCCACGGAATAAACCGTGGGTTTTGGTTTGTGTCTTATCGACGATCTACTTCAGTGAGAGTTTCCATGGCTAGTCGCTTGCCTTCAAAGTAATCTGTGAAACGTTTAGTTGTATTTTCAGATCGATGTTCTGGTGTTCGCGCCATTATTTCTTCTTCTGTGAGCCAGAGCGTTTCGACTACTTCAGGTGCTTCAATTTCTTGTTGCACATCGTTGGTTATTTCGCACACAAATGAAGTAAAGACGGCAGAGCGAGCTTGATAGACCGATTGGTAGATACTTATTATCTCTACAGGCTTCACTTTGTAACCCGTTTCTTCCATCACTTCACGAACAACGGCTTCAGAAAATAGTTCTACAGGTTCTACATGACCACCGGGTTGGCTTAAAACGATTTTTGCGTTTGGATCGTCATGTGGGATTCGTTCACGAATCACAAGGAGCTTACCATCCTTTTCAACGAAGCCACCAACGGCAAAAAGCCCTTTGAATCTTTCTCCCATACTTATTCAGCTTTTAGTTCAACGAGCAACATGTTCTTTGCCATGGCAGCATCTGCTGTCCCTTCTGAGGCTTTCATGACCATACCGATAAGGAATTTGAGCAATTGCTCCTCCCCAGCCTTGTAGCGCGTCACTTCTGCTGGGTGACTTTCAATGACCCTTAGAACCATGTCGGCAATAAGACCTTCGTCTTCCATGCGACCGAGTTGTTTTTCCTCCATGATGTGGTGCGGGTCATTATCTCCGCCTTCAAGCATGAGACTAAGGACCTGGAGACCGCCAGCGTTATTCAACTTACGTGTGGCAATGAGTGTGATAAATTCTGCAAAATTCTCTGGAGAAATTTTCATGATTCTGACATCGATTGATCGTTCTATGAGTAGGCCCCCCAAACGGGATAGGAGCCAGCTAGAAACAATCTTTGCGAGCTTTTTCTTTTCAACGTCAACATCCTGGATGTCATCAATTGATTCTAACCATACGTGTAATTCAGAAAAAACGTTCTCGGCGAAATCCGCCAGAGCAGGATCGTCGCACATTTGACGGGCGTCAGATGGTCTAAGGGCATACTCCGATTCAAACCTTGTTCGTTTTGCGACAGGAAGTTCTGGAAGCTTACCCTTTTCTTCGTTGGCAATTTCTGCAAGAGCCAACGGTGCAATATCTGGTTCTGGGAAGTAGCGATAGTCAGCAGCATCCTCTTTTGAGCGTTGGTTTGTTGTCACGCCTTTGGTATCGTCCCATCCACGCGTTGTGCTTTCTAGTGGAGGGGTTTCTGCTTCCCAGAGTTTTGTTTGTCGACGAATTTCGTGCTCGAGAGCCCGTTCAACGTGACGGAAGCTGTTGAGGTTTTTCACCTCTGTTTTTGGGTTGAGCCCAATATCGACCGGCTTGTCGTTATCATCAAAGCGTCGTAAAGAAATGTTTGCGTCGCAGCGCATGTGCCCCTTTTCCATGTCTGCACTTGAAATGTCTAAGTATCTTGCAATGAGCCTGAGTTCTTGTAAGAAAATTTTGGTTTCTGCGGGGGTGCGAAAATCTGGCTCGGTGACAATTTCAATCAGTGGGGTGCCACCACGATTGAAGTCTACGTAGGTGGAGCCATCTTCTCCATGAACATTTTTCGCTGCATCTTCCTCAAGGTGGGCACGCGTAATCCCGATTCGAGCTATCTCACGCTCTCCACCAGGTACCACAACATCCATATGTCCATCAATGGCGATTGGTAGATCAAATTGAGAAATCTGATAAGCCTTTGGCAGGTCGGGATAAAAGTAATTCTTTCTATCAAACTTACTGCGATCAGCGATGGTGCAGTTAAGGGCTAGGCCCATGCGGATGCCGTAGTGGATAGCCAATTCATTTACCACAGGGAGTACACCAGGGTGCCCCATGCAGATAGGACAGATATTTGTGTTGGGTGCCACAGCTGTGTAATGCGTTGGGCAACCACAAAACATTTTTGTTTTGGTTTTCAACTGAAGGTGAATTTCAAGTCCAATGACCGGTTCGTATCTCATATGCAGGACAGATTACGCGACATCCTTAGTGTTTTCAAGCGAATCCATTTTTTCAGGATTTATGGACATTGGATTGGCATTGAGGTTTTGGTAGAGCAGAGTGCTGTAAATCAATATGAACGGAATAATAATGATTTCGCCAGTCGTTTCGAGGATTTCAGCCCATATGGGTAGTTCTCCCTTAACGAGCTCTACTGGATCGAGCCCCATGGCGCTTGCTGTAAAAGAAATGATTCCACCCACCATTATTGAGTAACTAAGACCCACGACAAGAGGAACGCTAATCATGCGCCATGCCACAGGAAAGAATCTTCCTTGAACGAGAGATTTGCTGTGTGCGAGCGCATCAACTGGACGCTTGCCAGTAAGCACCGCAATGGTTTGCGATAGTCCGTACCAGATAGAGAAGATAAGGCCGGGGATGATAAACAGGATGAAGCCACCGACAGTGATAAGAAATTGAAGAAATGATGTTGCCAGCAAATTTCTTATGCTTTGCATGGCATTTTTTGAAGTCTGTGCACTATCTACTATTTTATTTTCTAAAAGTTGGGCTGTAGTAAGTATCACAGCTGCCAAAATCCAAATGGCAACAAATAGTTCACCAAGGCTTGCAATAACTATTGTGACGGAGATGATCCAATGTTTTGGAGCTGTAGATAAAACCAAAAACGCCGCAAGCGGCAGTATGAGCCATGCAGCGTATCCAGTAAAAAGCCAAAAATTTTGTCGATAAAGCCCCCAGCTTTTTGAGAAAAGATCAGAGGCAGAAAGAATCATATTATTCATTCAACGATCGCAGTAGTAGTACGTCGGATATTACGATGAGGGGATTAATAAATGCGGCAATGACTATTGGGATGATTGTTTGAGTCAATGTAGTGATACGTAGCTGTAGGTCCAGATTGATTCCACCACTGGCATCAATCAAGACGCTGCCGATATACCCGGCCATAACCATGGCGAATACACCAAAGATGATAAAGACAAGTTTTGGAATGACAATACGAATTAGGACAGCCCAGAAGCGACCCTCAATGAGAGCACGGCTTTTTTTCAAGGCCACCTTACCTTTGTCTCCATCAATGATGGTTATCAGTGGAGCAAGGATGTAATACACCATCCATTTTGCTGTCAGGAATACAGCGACGAATATTCCTGCAAGAAGAAGAATGTTTGAGATAAGAACAAGCGAACCAACTCCCGCTAATGACCCAATGGTTGCCAATATTACTGCTGGACCAAAACCGATCACGATAGCCAGGAGCATCATGAGCATGACCATGGCTGATGTTAGTAAAGCCGGGAGAAAAGCTTTCTTTCCTTGCATCATGGCTTTCTTTGGATTTGGTTTACGACCCGCAAAGTGCATGGAAAGGGCACGTGTCAGTGAGGTGTAAATCCAAAAGCTCATGATTGGCGCGATGACCATTGTGGTCACTAAGAAGAAAATTACCCCGAATGATTCCATTACGGTAAGGACGCTTCCAGCTTCTAACGTGCTCGCCGATGGGTAAAAGGCAAGGGCCAGGGCGTAGAAAACAGCCGTTAGGATTAACCATCCGGATATGGTCATGAGTTCTGAAAAACGAGTGCGGTAGGCATCCCATGAATGGTCAATGAGCTGTCCTACTGAAATAAGCGATTTTGGCATATCTAGCAAGTGTTCAAAATATGATCGATAAGAGTTGTTGCTCGTTCTTGTGACTGCTCTAATGTCCCGGACGTGTCTAGTTCAAAAAGGTGAGTGCCGTGTTTTTCAAAGAGATCTTTCAGCCAACTTGAAGTAAAACGTTCTTCTTGTTGTTTCATGAAAGTGAGATTAGCGAACACACCCTTTGAATCATCTTGCCTTGAGGCAATACGATCATGGGCCGTTTGAGCGCTGAGCTTTGTGAGAATGAGGGCATCAGGAGCGTGTTCCATTGCCAATGCGTTTCCAGGTAAAGACAATACGTCTTCAAGCGAAATAGAATCTGGCATGACTGGTTGGTAGACCAGAGACGAGGAAACACCTCTGTCTTGAATGACCGTTTTTCCAGCTTCTAGGGCTGGGAGTATGAGACGGCGATACATAATCTGTCGATCCAAGGCAAGGGCGTGGGCGAGCTCTCGACCACCGTAGGGATTGTCTGCTCGAGAGAGTTCATAACGAATCGCCTGACCAATCCATGTGCGAGTCGGCTCATAGGTGAAGTACACATCATGGTCAGAAATGTCTTCAAAAGATGGTGGGGTGATGTCCTCCCAATCGTTAAGTGAAAAGACACGATGTTCACAGGTGTGTGACCAATCGAGAATTGCTTTCATGACAGTGGATTTTCCTGAGCCTGTCATGCCGTCGACCATGATGAATCTTCCAGATCGTCTCATAAAGTATACCATTTCTAAACTTGTCCACAGTGGGTACAAGAACGAGCACATTTTAGCCAAAAAACTCGAAGGTGGAAACCGCTGGCCGCCAGTGCTAAAGTTGTGTGACTATGACTGACTTTGACATCACTTACAAAAAGGCAATTGCGCGCGTGTATCAACAAGGGGACGAGGTGTTTTCGGACCGAACTGGCTTGTCTACACGAGCGCTCCCAGGACTTACTTACGAGCTTGAGCCCTCACAAGGATTTCCACTGCTCACACTGAGAAAGATTCCTGTTAGATTATTTTGTGCTGAGGTGGTCTGGATGATCATGGGGGAGAAGCATCTTGGATTTCTGCAGAAATTTACAAAGATTTGGGATCAGTTTGCCGAGGAGGACGGGACGATCGAGTGTGCGTATGGCTATAGGTGGCGTGAGCATTTTGGTCGAGACCAGCTTCTGGATCTCGTTCAGCATTTAAGAGATGAACCAACCTCACGTCAGGGGGTGGTTGTCATGTGGGATCCTGCGAGCGATGGATTGACGGCGCCGAAAAAGAAAAATGTTCCTTGCCCATTTTGTTGGACGGCAAATATTATTGGTGGAAAGTTGAATCTACACTTGGTGATTCGATCAAATGACATGATGCTTGGTAATCCTCATGACACCGCGGGTTTCGCGCTCCTACAAGCTATGCTTGCCCAGGAGCTCGGAGTTGCCGTGGGGAAGTTAACGGTATCCATCAGCCATGCGCATATTTACGAGAATCATTACGACCAAGTAGAAGAGCTTGTTGCGCGCAATGAGCATACTCATGACGAAATCCTCTGCAGACTTCCAGAGCGGTCTTTTCAAAGGGCCCTTGAGGGTGACGCAGATCTAGTGACGGAGATGTTTAAAATGTTTAACGCGCAGTACAAGCCAGCCCCTCCTGTAAAAAAGATGCAGATTGCCTTATGAAAATTCTTATTATTGCTGCCATGAGTGCAGATGGAAAGATTGCAGAGAGTGTCGATCAGCTCTCGCTGGATTGGACGAGTAAAGAAGATACTCGGTTTTTTATTGATAAAACAAAGGAAGTTGGGACCCTTGTGATGGGGTCTACGACATTTGCAACCATTGGCAAGCCGCTCCCAGGACGTCGAATTATAGTACTGAGTAAGGATGATTCAAAAGAGCCACGTTTTTCATCTATTGAAACTGTTCCGCCTGGAGGATCAGTTGAATTTGCAAATAAGAGTGCAGAAGAACTTGTGGCAGATCTTGGTCATGAGGGGGTTGAGAGTCTGGTGGTGGGTGGTGGTTCAAGTGTCTATTCTCAATTTTTACAGGCTGGTCTTGTGACGGACCTGTACCTCACCATAGAGCCAGTTCTTTTTGGTGCTGGGATTCCGCTTGCCTCTGGATTTGATAGAATTGAAATGAGCCTCGTCGATGTGACGAAGCTCAATGATCAAGCGGTTCTGTTGCACTACCAAGTCTAGTTGTATTTTTTATCAATAATTTCCTCGAGTCCAGCTACGTCTTTTTCTAATGCCGTGAATTCTGGGGTTCCAGAAAGACCCGCATCAGACATTTCATCAAGAGCCTGTCTTTCTACGTAAAGGCGGGTTGTTTTTCTCATAAACTCCCTGGCCTCATCACGAGCTTCATGACTGACACCGCCACCTGACAGTGGGGCTATGTCTCGCTCCACAGGCATCCCATCGATGTAACCACTAATTCCTCTGTCTTCTTGGGCAAATTGTTCCGTCACTCCACGTGGAGTTAGACCCTGTTCACCAAGAGCTTCCTTCATAAGGCTCTTGTCGGAAACCCACTTACCAGGAACAAAGACATTCTTCACACTTCCGTCCGCATTGTAGGTGAATCGAACTTCACCCTCGCCAGGAAGTTCAAATTTTGTATTTCCAAAGGTGGCTTTTTCAAGTCCGCTGCTAGGGGCCACTTCCACCTGTGAGGGCCCAGCTTCTGCTAAAGGCGCCGCTTGTGAAATTACTTGTGGGGCCTCAACCACTGGAGAGCTCCCCGTCTCAACTTTCATGTCACCATCCGGGGCCAAATGTACGATGTCTATTCTTCCATCTGTGTTGATGGCTTGGATTGTAACCGTGTCACCATCCAAAGAGATATGGACTTCCGATGTCCTGGATAGCACTTCTCCTGTAGCGGGGTCGACATCTTGTGCGCCCCAGCTGAGTGCCACGCCGTCTGGATTTGAAGGCAATGGAACAATTCTGTCACCAATGATTCTGTATCCATTACTTGCTAGTTGTAGATCAATGTCAGATCTATTTCCGTCATAGGTTGCCTCTGGTGGGTTTGTGTCTCTGGTAAATTCTACATCACCCCTATCAGTGAGCTTTTCCAACTCTTCACGATGAACCCCATAAGGACTTTCTACAGAGGCTTCGGTTGGAGGTGTGCTCTCAATGGCTGGAGTTGCGTCGGCATCAGGGGCTTCGGTTGGCTCCTCCCAGCTAAGTGGAGCTGGCTCAGTTCCCGTGAGTCTGACGGCGTATCTAACAGCTGGACTATCTGGATCTAGAATGTCCGCGTTTTCTCGAAGATCAGCTGTGAGGGCACGGCGCAAGAAGTCCGCTTCTGGGGTTGATCCGTGACCTTCTGATATAAGATTACTTAGAGCCTCTTCTCTCAGGTACATGTAAGCCAATTTCTGTGTAGATTGTTCCATTAAGAAATCAACTCGTGACTCTGGATAATCATTCTCCCAACCTTTTGTAAGAAGTCCCGTGGCTTTTTTACGCAATCCAGGCCCGATCTCTTCGCTAAGATTTTTCCAATCCATTGATGGGGTTCCGTCGGCAGAATAAGTAAATTCCAATTTTCCAATTCCTGGAATGCGGATGTCGTTAATCCTATCTATCGCTTCTGTTGGCATGTCAGCTGGGTGACTTAGATCGACATCTTTTGCGAGTTCACGAAGCTCTGTTAAAGCGTCTTCTTGGATATACCCTTCGGTGTAGATGTCTAATGCTCTGAGGTCGACAGCGATTCGTCTATGAAGAAGTTCTGCTTCAGCAGAATCAGATAATCCTCGTTTATCAAAAACCTCAAGTATTTTTTTATACCCAACCAATCGTTCAGTAATATCTTTGTTTGCCTCGATCCTCTCTGGGATATGAGATTCATAAGTCTCTCTATCCAGCATGTTCTTGATAGATTCTTGATTCTCCGCGTACCAAGCGTCATCCACTGTTATAGAAGCGCCGAATTCTCCAGACGCTCTTGCTTCAAGTTGCAGCTGCCCATCCATAAAAGAGTGGGGGACGTCAGGGCTGGCTTCTGCTTCTCTTAGTTCGGGCAATTTTTCCATGGTTCCACTCTCACGAGCAGGTACTCTTCCGATCCCTGTAGCAGGTGTTGGCTTTGTCGATATAGCCTCTTGGGGGGTGGCTCCATCTAGGCCAACGCCATGTTCATAGGCAAGGCCTTGTTCGCGTACCTGATCAAGATCTATATGCTCTCCTGTTGTGTTATCAAGGAATACGATATTTACACCACCTTCACTGTTTGCTTTTGCCATGACGGACAACTTTTCAATGGCCTCAGTGGCAAGACGTGTGTCTCCACCATCACGAATGAGCCCACTTTCTCGGGCGGCTGCTACGGCAGCAGATTTCGCCCAGGCATCAACCGCTTTTGCATCATCTACATCACCTTCGTACCCAAAGTCTTTTGGAGAGGCCTCCATTTGTCTTTCAAGGACCTTTATAATCCCATCACCTGAATGAACGGTACCAAGTTCGATTTGTTGTGGGTCAAATTCTACGGGTCCCACAAGCTCAGCGTCTTCTGGTAGCGGGCCTACAAATTCTGCGGCATCTTCAGGAAGGGGGCCAACAAAATCGTCTGAGTAATCGATACTTGCCTCGCTTAGATCCATGGTTGCTGGATCAGTGGCTTGGGTTGCACCTAAGTCTTGGGGCACTTCAGATCCCACGACCGTTTCAGTGGTGTGTGCCAAACCATGAGCTTCTGCCGACGGTATGATACCAGCAAATTTATCAAGCATTGAGTTAAGAGCATCTTGACCCGCGTCTGTTTCAAGTCCAGCCTGTATTCCCATGGTGGACATGCCGATAAATCTAGCGACTGTCCCGGAGGCCTTTGCGAAATTTTTAAACTTGTCTCCCTTTGTACCCTCGCCTTTTAACAGAAGTTTATCTTTTGTCTCTTTGAAGCCGTTCATGAATTCACTCATCTGAGACCCTGTTCGTTTTGCTTCTTGTCCATCCGAACCTGCCTCACGTTCATTTGCAACCGTCTGCCAACGCTCGTAAAGCGAAACGGCCCCATACGTTCCTGTTCGAGCCATGCGCATGTAAAGCCCCATTCCACTTGCGTCAGCTGCTAGGTGAAGGGCCGTGTTCACACCTTCTTTCAAAGCTACGGTTCCTTTTACGCGTGTTGTTATAAATTCATCTAGAAGCTGAGCAATGGCTTCGTTTCGTTCGTTATCTAATACGGCCAATTCGGCATCATGACCAGCTACGGTTTCTGCTAGACGATTAATGAGTTCGAGCTTTTTCTCAGGAGACAAAAACTTTGATGACTGAACAGCAGCCTCAATTTGAGCACGTTTTTGTTCAACAGCACTTGGCTTTCCTTCACCCTCCTCAGTGTCTATGTTTTTTTCCAGCTCGTCTTTTATGCGCTTTCTTTCTGCTGGGTTTGTAAAAAATTTCTGATAAAACCAAGCTGGAGCATCAAAGGCACCTTTATATCCCTTAATAGTTGTATAAACACTAAAAGCTATTTTTGCTCCAAACTTCGCCTTGTCCATTTTGGTACTTTCTTTTTTATCGTCCTCTCCCGGGAGACGTTCACCACGGAGCATGGACATGAACGTTTCTGCTTTTGAACGAAAAGCATCACCGATTTTTTGAAAGGCGGAACGTTCAGGGGATGACTCTCCTTCAGGATCAATCTCAGGATGCCCCTCGGTTTCTGTAGATACGGGCGTTTTAGTAGTCGATTCAATAGAAAGTGTTGGAACATCGTCTGGGAGGTCATTGTCGTTCGCGTCAGGGGTAGATGGTGTTTCCATACCAATGTCTTTTAAAGAGTGGCTATATGTTTTTTGAGCTTGTCGATGGCTGCTTCTTTTCCAATTTCATCAGCCAAGCTTGTTTGTTTGATAATTTCTTTTTTATCTAGTTCATCTGCCCGTTGGTCTGATGTGGCAACAATTTGACCAAGTTCGGTGTGAAATTCTTCCACCATTCGTTTGTCGCTTGCACGCCATTCAAGCAAAAGTTTGATCAATTCATTTTTGATCTTTTCGTCCGTGGTTAGCGAGAGTGCATCTATGGCCATAAGTTTGACCTCCTTATCAAGTGGCGCCTCCAGCAGCAGTTGTTGTAGCTGCGTCCATGACATAACTAAGCTTCCTCTTCTTTCAAAAGATCTTCAATTTTCTGCATGGCACCAATGGCTTTGTCCTCACTGGCTTTGACGGCTGCCTCATGTTGCTCCTGAACTTTTTCAACAGCTTGCTTGAGTTGAGCGACCTCTTCATTTTCTCCACTGCCAACACGTGCCTCAAGTCCTTGCATGAGTTTTGCAATTTGATCAGGGGTCATGTCGGGAACCATGGCTACAAAACTTTCTTTTACTTCATCAGGAATATCTGCGGCAGCTAAAAGCAAAGCTAATCGCTCTCCCATAGCGCGCATGAACACCTGGTCTTGGTCTTGTTCACTCATAGATAAAGATATGGTAGTTTCTGTAAGTATAACAGTCATTATGATGAACCCCAACATAGAGTATCCCTACATGCCCACAGGCAGGCATATCAAGTACGTGCCACATGACCATGTATTCATGCAGGCGGCAGCGCAGGCAAGAGAAGAGTGTGCTGGCGATCCAAGTTATCCCGTTGGAGCCGTGCTTGTGAAAGATGGAGAAGTTGTCGCGCGCGCTGGAAATGGATTTAATCGTGGCAAGCAAGTGCATGTGTGCCCAAGGATCGTTTTGGAATGTCCTACGGGGACTGGATATGATCTGTGTGATCTACATCTTTCAGAAGGTCATTCTGAACCGAGTCTTATGAAAGTAGCCTTAGAGGAGGGGATAGATCCAACCGGTTGCGATGTTTATATGTATGGGCACTGGTGGGCATGCGAGCCATGTTGGCAGGCGCTAATCGATTCTGGTGTGCGCGACTTGTATGTGACAGAGGACGCTCATGATCGTTTCTCTCGAGACAAGGTTTATTCTCAGACAATGAGCACGAGCCTGAAAAGTGCTTATATTGCTGGGCCGATTACAAACGTCGAAAATTTTTCTGAGCAAGCTGCGTTTTATGTGGCACTTGGGGACACCTGTGAGGCCATGGGGATAACAGCAAGGATTCCTCATCGGGATAATTCCATGAACGAGACGTTAAGTGGTGGCGATCCATCGCAAGTCTATGCTTGGGCAACGGGGGAGTGTGAGAATAACGACGTGACTGTGGCTGAGGTTAGTGTTCCATCACTTGGAACAGGGGGTGAACTCGTTGAGGCACATCATTGCGGAAAGCCAATCATATTGATGTCAAAGAAGGGTTCAAAGGTTTCGAGATTTGTATTAGGTAACCCAGCGGTTGTTTACCACTTTGAATACGACTCGCAGGAAGATGCCTGTAGGAAGTTAAAAAATGTGCTTAAGCAGTTATAGAAAAAATAGGGCTCAGGCCCTGTTTTTAGTTACACAAACAAAATATCCCGCCGTAGCAGTTCTCCACATTGGGATATTCTGCCACGACGGGATTCGTCGTGTGGGGGGGGCCTCTAGCCGGTCTTGGCGAGAGCCCGCTTGAGGGCGTCCGCGAAGACTCCCTCGAACTTGGTGGCCTTGTGGACGGGACCGCCCTTGATAGTCCCCGAGGGCCGGATGTTCGGGTCGAAGCCCCGGAAGTTGCCCACCGGGGGGAGATCGTCGGTAGCAGTCGGATCGACGATGACGTCGATGCCACCGATCGTGCCGATCTCGCCCTCCATCATGTGCCGGCTGTTGTCGCCGGTGGTCTTGTAGCGCTCACCGGGGAGCTCGTCGAGCCATTCGCAGAAGGTGAATCCCAGCATGATGGCCCACTCTCGCTGGGAGATGTGGATGGGCCCACGACTGACGCTCGTGGTGCGGGCGATGATGTGCAGTCGCACCTGCTCCATCCACGCCATGTCTCGATCGCTGTGGGCGTTCTTGCCACCGTTCACACCGTCCGAACAGCTGACGGAGTACAGATCGCCGGTCTGGTGGTCACGGAAGACCTCGTCCCAGCCGATGCCGTAGAAGCCCCCGATCGCGTTGGGGGAGGCGTCGACTCCGTGAGTTGGTCCGCTGCACTTGACCGCGAAGTCGAAGGGGTGCGCGCGGTGACGCGACTCGAGCTTTCGGATGTCGATTCCGCTCACATGAACCTCCTGGTTGAGCGTTGAGCAACAAAAGAAGATACCCTAATTTTACCATTTTGTCAACCATTCATGGCAGAACGACTTATACGACGGCCGTCGTATAAGTCGTCGTGGATTAAATGATTTTTAGCTAAGTTGCTTTAGATATATGGCGGAAAATAAAAACATGCGATTGGGTAAATCACATGTTTCTGGTGGTGGATGACAGTTTAGATTCCGAAGGTATTTTTAAGCTCATCTAGGTTGCCCTTGATAAGCATTTCTCTTTCATCTTCTTTGTCGAGTTGAAATCCTTGAGATCCTGATCCAGAATATTTTGCCTGTGAGACTCCATGAAGACTCGCTTGTTCTGGTGTCAGTGGAGTGGAGAGTTCTTGAAACATGACTTGGCAAACTCGTTCTCCAGGATATATACGAAGCACTTGGTTACCAGCTTCATTTTTCATTGGAAAGATGAGGTTTCCTTTGTAGCCTGTATCAATGATGCCAGAGAGTGAGAGGTTAATACCTCGACGATTTGTGCTGGTGCGGGGGAACAATATGGCCATCAGGTTCATTGCATTGATTTCGATACGCTCAAGGCTAGTCCCGATCACAAACTCGTTTGGGAGTAGATCAAAGTACTGGCCAGGCTGGAGTTGTATTTCATCGAACTGTTCGCGGTGCGCATCTATGTCATCGATAGCGACTTTGATTGCACGTCGACCCTTTTCATCAACGGTCCAGTTGCGAGGAATCAGAAATTTATATCCAAGACGTAAATCAATGGCATGGGGCTGAAGTTGGAACTGGTCCAACTTAGGAGAAAATACAAGGTCTCCAGAGTTGATCGCGGTAAGGATTTCAGGACGTGTAAGTACAGACATAGTGTTGATAGCCTGCCATGATCTCAGCAAAAAGAAAAGCCCTCTACATCGTGGTAGGGGCGGTCAGTTTGCCAAAGGCGCCTCACACTCAGTCTTGTCATTGAGTCCCAAGGTGAGGATGGTCAGGTCCTCTTGTTGGCTTGCCGTCAAACGTCGACGGTGTACGAGCAACATGGCCATCTTGGCATTGTCGATCTGCTCCAGCCTCAGGCTTATAAAGGCGTACATGAGGAGAAGTTCTGTGGGCAAAGGCGGAGGCTCGCGCCTTTTTACCCACTCTTGGCAGAAGTGGCTAAGTGGGACAAGTTGAGTTGGAATCTCGTCTTCACGACCGAGTACGAGCAGTGCCCAGATGGCGTGTGTACGTCCATTGCTGCTTTCACCGCCGTGGCGATAGCTTGGGGCGTCAGCGAGAATGCTCAGGGCCAGCTTGATGTCCGGGTCTTTGGCTTGCATCCCATTCATGACGTGACCCAATCTCACCATGTTCACCCGATCTCCGAGCGTGTCTTGGATCCACCGCTTTGGCGGTGGTTGTGTCAGGTCAATCATCATTCCTCCAGAGGTCGGGTTGACGGTAGGATATTTATAAACGATTGTCAACCAAAAACACCCCTTATTGGGGTGTTTTTGTAGCTTTGGTTGTTTAGCTATTAATGTCGATTTTTATTCCAGGACCTACTGTTGAACAGATGCTCGCGTTTTGAATGTAGATGCCTTTGGAAGACTGTGGTTTTAATCGCTTGATGCTGTCTAGGAGCGCTCGGAAGTTTTCTTCTAGCTGCGCTTCTGTGAAAGATACGCGTCCAAATGACTGATGAATGTTTCCAGCCTTGTCGTTCTTGAAACTTTCTTTACCAGCCTTTTGTTCGGTCACCATCTTTTTGACGTTTGGTCCAACCGTATCAGTCTTTGGATTTGGCATGAGTCCACGAGGTCCAAGGAGACGAGCTAGCTTGGCGATCTTAGGCATCATGACTGGAGTGGCGATAGCAACATCGAAGTCTATGATTCCTTTTTGTGCGATCTCAGCGATGAGCTCTTCACCACCTACGATATCTGCACCAGCTTCTTTTGCCTCAGCCTCTTTCTCTGATTGAACAAAAGCGGCAACACGTTTTGTCTTTCCTGTTCCATGTGGAAGGGAAATGGTGCCGCGTACCTGTTGATCAGATTTAGTTGGGTTAACACCCAGGCGTATATGAAGTTCAATAGCTTCATCGTACTTAGCTGTGGCCACTTTCTTACAGAGAGCTATTCCATCGGTAATAGAATAGGTCTGATTTTGGTCTACAAGCTTCTTGGCTTCCTCAAATCTTTTTGATGACATAGGTAAGTGTGGTTCGGTCGACCTGCATGACAGGTCTCCCACAAATTAAATTATCCTTTGATAGCCACTCCCATTTGTCGGCATGTGCCAGCAATGATTTTCATGGCTTGTTCTACATCGTCCGTATTGAGATCAACGAGTTTATACTCAGCAATTTCTTTTAACTGTGCTTGAGTAATCACACCAACTTTTGTTGTAAGAGGGTTTCCAGAACCCTTCTTAATCTTGGCTGCCTTCATGATCATAGCTGATGCAGGGGCTGTTTTTGTGATGAAGTCGAATGTACGGTCGGCGTACACATTGATGATCACAGGAACAATTTCTCCGCGACGGTCTTGTGTTTCGTTATTGAAACGTGTGACAAAGTCGCCGATTGGAAGTCCGTGCTGACCCAAGGCTGGGCCGATTGGAGGCGCTGGAGTTGCGGCGCCACCTGGTACCTGCAACTTGATCTGTGTGACTAGTTTCTTAGCCATAGTATTTTGGTAGAGGATTCTCGAGTTTACGAGCAACCTCGGCTAGTAATTAAGTGGGCAATATTTACCCTAGATCTTCTTAATTTGCAAGAAATCGAGTTCCACAGGGGTTTCACGACCAAACATAGAAACAAGCACTTTGACTTTTCCACGCTCTTCATCGATTTCACTAACTTTTCCTTCTTGTCCCTTAAACGGTCCATCGGTGATGGTAATGGCCGTTCCCTTTTCAACATCAAGCTTGTATTCAGGATCATCGACACCCATACGTTTTTGAAGCGCCTCGATCTCAGCTTCGGCTATAGGGGTTGGGGTAGTTCCTGTTCCAATGAAACCTGTAACGTTTGGTGTGTTTCGCACTACGTACCAAGAATCATCTGTCACAATCATTTCTACAAGTACGTAACCTGGAAAGATTTTCTCTTCAACAGTTTTGCGCTTTCCATTCTTGATTTTGATTTTTTTCTCCTTTGGAACCAAAACATTAAAGATCTTTTCTTCCATGTCCATGGTTTCGATACGTTGATTCAAGTTCTCTGATACGTTCTCTTCATAACCGGAGTAGGTGTGGATGGCGAACCAACGTCGGCCAAAATTAGCTATTTGTTTTGCCATATTTTAGCTTGTTAGAAAGATAAGCCATTCAAGACCCAGGTTTAAGAGCCAATCGAGTCCGCCAAAAAATGCAGCGATCACGAGAGCTAGGCCAATGGTGATGAGTGAATACTTTGTAGTTTCTTTCTTGCTTGGCCACGTGACCTTTAGCATTTCCGCACGCGCCTCTCTCACGTAGCGAACGAGCCACTGGAGAGGATTCTCCTTCTTTTTTATTGTGGGTTGCATAAATTCAGGTATTTTAAAAACCCCTGTTGGGGGCCATGTGACAAGAATATAGCCCATAATGAGTTTTTTGGCAAGAGGAGAGAATGTTTATTGAGAGTAAAGAAAAGATGGTTTTTTTAATTCAAAAACGGGCCTGAGCCCGTTTTTTTTGATCTATATTATATGTCTAAGTTCTTTACCGTCTTGGCGTGTGTCTGAATGAATCGTTTGCGTGGTGCTACGTCTGCACCCATGAGGATGTCGAATACCTCATCTGCTTTTTCTGCATCTTCGATTTCAACCTGTTTCATGACGCGTGTCTTAGGGTTCATGGTTGTATCCCACAGCTGACTAGGATTCATTTCTCCAAGACCTTTGTAGCGCTGAATGTTTACCTTCACGCCACCTACTTCCATTTCTTCTGTTTCGGACTCCACTATTGTTTCATCATCAACTTCTTCCTCATCCTTTTTTGTTTTCGTTTTAGTGTTTTTCCCACTTTCAGAAATAAGTTCGTCGATGTAGGCCAGCTTTTCTTCTTCGCTGTAGGCGTAACGAAAGTTCTTTCCAATGTTCACGCGATAGAGTGGCGGTTGGGCAATGTAGATATGGCCCTGGCGAATCAGGTCTGGGAAGTAGCGGAAGAATAGGGTTAAGAGCAGTGTACGAATGTGGGCTCCATCAACGTCCGCGTCTGTCATGATGACGATGCGTTCGTAGCGAAGCTTTTCAATATCGAAACCTTCTCCAATATTTGTTCCCAGTGCGATTACTAAGGATTTGATTTCATTGTTTGCGAGCATCTTATCAAGACGTGCACGCTCTACGTTCAAGATCTTACCTCTCAGCGGCAGAATCGCCTGGTTTTCTCGGTTGCGTCCTTGCTTAGCCGAACCACCAGCGGAGTCACCCTCAACTATGTAGAGCTCTGAGTCTTCTGGGTCTTTGCTGGAACAGTCCGATAGTTTTCCTGGGAGAGTAAGTCCGTCTAGCGCTCCTTTTCGTAATACAGTGTCTCTGGCAGCCCGAGCAGCGCGGCGCGCTTGAGCAGCAAGGAGACACTTTCCAAGAATTGCTTCTGCGTCACTTGGGTGTTCTTCAAGATAAATCTTTAAGGCCTCGCCAAAAATTGATTCAACGGCCGTACGAGCCTCAGGGTTTCCAAGTTTTGCTTTTGTCTGCCCCTCAAACTGAGGATCTACCATCTTTACACTGATAACTGCAGTGAGACCTTCTCGTACATCATCTCCAGAAAGATTTACGTCTTTTTCTTTGAGGATATTTTTTGTACGAGCGTAGGTGTTGAGCTCACGAGTGAGGGCGGCACGAAAACCAGACAAGTGACTTCCACCTTCAGGGTTTATGATGTTGTTGGCAAAACAGTGAACGGATTCGTGATATTCAGCCGTATACTGCATCGCAACTTCAACGTCCATGTCAGAATTGTCATCATGTTTGGAAACGTAGAAAACGTTTTTGTGCTTCTCCTCTTTTCCATGGTTGATGTGACGGACGTATGAAGCAACACCACCTTCAAAGTAGAAGGCGTATACAGATTCATTGTCTTTGACACGTTCATCAGAGACAATAATCTTAACTCCCTTGGTCAGATAAGCTTGTTGACGAAGACGATCTAAGATTGTCTTTAGATTGTATTCAACAGTTTCAAAAATTGTGTCATCTGCGCGGAAGGTGATGGTTGTACCTGTCCCCTTTGCTTTTCCAACTGGTTTTACTTTTGCCTTTGGCTTTCCTCGTTCGTATTCCTGCATCCACAACTTTCCATCGCGACGTACCTCAGCTTTGAGGTGTGTTGATAGAGCGTTAACAACAGAGACTCCAACACCGTGAAGTCCACCAGATACTTTGTAACCTCCACCTCCGAACTTTCCTCCCGCGTGCAGTTTTGTTAGCACTAGTTCCAGTGCAGACTTTTTGAACTGTGGATGCATGTCTACGGGGATTCCACGACCGTGATCTTCTACAGAAACATATTGGTCGGGAAGAAGTCTTAAGGTGATGGTATTTCCGTGATTGGCCATGGCCTCGTCAAACGAGTTGTCCATGACTTCCCATATAAGATGATGAAGCCCTTGGGGACCTGTTGACCCTATATACATTCCTGGACGCTTACGTACAGGATCAAGACCTTCAAGTACCTGGATCTGTTTTGCGTCGTATCCTCCCTCAGCTTTTTTAGCTGCGGGTTTCTTGATTTTTGCTTCCTCTGGCTTCTTATTTGCTGGCATAGAATATAAAAAGATATCAACAACTAAATCGATTGTCGCCCAAAGATTACACGATTTGAAGCTTAATTCCAAGCCCCCAAGCCTGCTCTCATGGTATAATTTTTTGGTATGGAAGATGGGGGATTGCTCCAAGAAGAACAAAGTGAAACACGGCGCGTTTATCAATTTTCCCTTTGGTGGGTGAATCATCGCGCCAAACTCTGGCGAATGGTCTTAGGGTTGTTTATTGCATTTGACGCGACATTATTTTTGTACGGAGGATGGCATCTTCTTGATGCATTCGCGATAAGTTATGGGTCTGACCAATTGGCAGTGGCTGAGATGGTTGCTTTTGGTCAAGGTGATTTACATGCTTATACGGTTGCTAATGCAGCTGTTGAATTGAAGACAGGTGAAGAACTTATTTTTTCGGCTGGTGGCGGAAGATATGATTTGTATTCCACTATCACAAATCCTAATTATGATTGGTGGGCTGAGTTTACCTATCATTTTGATACCGGCACGGGGAATGAAGATGTTGAGCTGTATGAAGGATTTATTCTTCCTGGCGAGACAAAGCCCGTGGTGGAAATTTCTGTGAATTCAGGTGCTCCTATTAGTGACGTGAGTCTTATCATCGATACTATTCGCTGGCATCGCGTTGATCATCACTTAATTAGCGATTATCAGCAATGGTCCATGGATCGGCTTAGTATTATTGCGGAGGATGCAGAGTTTACAAAAGAAACAAGGTTTGATGATCAAGTGTTTGGACGTACAAGCTTTACGGTTTCTAACTACTCCGTCTATAGTTATTATAAGCCAGTATTGTATGTTCTGTTGAAAAAGGGTGATTCGGTCGTGGGAGTGAATAAAACCACGATGAATGATCTGGAGAATGGGACAAGTGAAGATATTGTTCTTAACTGGTTTGGATTCCTTCCGTCTGTAAGTGATGTGGAAGTAATCGTTGAACTTCAGCTTTTTGACGTTGATACCTATAAGGCGCTAGGGGGAGGGAATACGCGAGACACGCGTACTCGTGCCTTTTAGTAGCCTATGGATCTAGGATCTCTAAAGATAGTAAGACGGCTCGGCCAGCTGCGCAGTGCGGACTGGTTGTTTTTATTGTCTCTCTTTACCCTTCTAATGTTGGGGTTGAGTGCGATTTATTCAGTTGAACTCTCTCAGGCCACGGGTGATTTTTTGAATGTGAAGAAGCAGTTGATTGCTATGGGGATCGGTGGAATCGTTTTTTTTATCCTTACTTTGTCAAATTACAAATCATTTCAAAATTACTCCCTGGTGTTTTATGTCATTTCTTGTTCGTTATTGTTGGTGGTCTTGTTTTTTGGAAACACCATCCGAGGATCAACGGGTTGGTTTGTGGTTGGTCCCGTTAGTTTTCAGCCAGTTGAACTCATGAAGGTATCTCTTGTGGTTGCGCTGGCAACATATTTTTCCCGTAAGGCACGGCGACCATTTGCTATGCGGAGTTTGTTGCAAAGTGGTTTGATCGCCGCTGTACCCATAACGCTCGTGATGTTTCAGCCAGACTTTGGATCCGCCTCTATTCTGTTTGGTCTCTGGTTCGTCATCATGCTTTTTGCAGGTCTTCCATGGAGGTACATAGGATTGATGATTATTTCTGGGGTTGGGATGTTCTACTTGAGCTGGAACTTTTTCTTTGCTGAATATCAACGTGCTCGGATTTTGACATTCTTAGATCCAAGTTTAGACCCTCTTGGCCAGGGTTATAATGTGACCCAGGCAATTATTGCTATTGGTTCAGGGGGCCTGTTCGGGAGTGGTCTGGGCTTTGGAACACAGAGTCAGTTGAAATTTTTACCCGAGAGCCAGACAGATTTCATTTTCGCTGTGATCGCTGAAGAACTTGGATTTATTGGTGTGAGCTTATTGATCTTAGCGTTTGCCCTAATGTTTTGGAGGGTCTGGCGGATGGCCAGAAGATCTCAAGATGATTTTACTGCCTATCTTTTACTTGGGGCTGGGTCAATTATCTTCCTTCAATTTTTTGTAAACGTAGGAATGAATCTTGGAATTTTCCCCGTTACAGGTATCGGTCTGCCTTACGTAAGCTATGGGGGGAGTTCTCTGGTTGTCATGTTTGTTCTTGCGGCTATTATCCAGTCGATAGCGGTCCGAACGCGTGGTAGTCACGTCAAATGAGCTATGGTAGAGTATCAGTAGAGTGAAGATGATTCGTCGTCTTTCTCATGGAGACTTGTTCTTATGAATCTATTGCAACCGTATGTCATCAACAAAAGGTTCTAATCGGTGGAATGAAGGTCTCAAGCTAGTCTCTTTTTGTCCGGTGTGTGAAACGCGCTACAATTCAATGGAGGCGCGCATGCTTGGTGAGCAAGGGCAGACACAATTGTTACACGTCAAGTGTCGTAAATGCATGAGCTCCATTCTGGCTCTGGTACTTGTTAATCAAGTTGGTGCGAGTTCCGTTGGGCTTTTGACCGACCTATCATATGAGGATGTTTTAAGATTCCGTTCAGAAAAGGCCATTGAACTCGATGATGTCATTGAGGTTCACCGGTGGATTGAATCATCTGGATGGGAAGAAGAACTTGGAAGGGTTTATCGGGAACAACTTTCAAAAGTAATGAGGAAACGTTTGAGGGAAACTAAGAAGAATAAAAAGACGTGCTAGGGCACGTCTTTAGGTTTATTTCAGACAAACCCAAGGGGACTCTCTATACACTTGACGTTTTTGTTGATTTTACGCACAATGGCGCCGCTACTACTGAATAAAACTTATGTCTGAAATTACTCTACAAGCACAAACACGTACTCAAAAGGGCCGAAAAACGAATGTTATTCGTGCTGAAGGTCTTGTCCCAGCTGTGGTTTATGGTGATGGAACTGATCCACAGAGCATATCTGTTAATCGCCAGGAATTTATTAAGGTCTATCGAGCGGCTGGTGAGAGTTCAATTATTGAGCTTTCGGTCGCAGATGCAAAACCTCTTAATGTTCTGATCCACGACTACGATCTTGATCCGCTTCGTGATGAGGTGATTCATATAGATTTTAGATCTGTAGATATGAACAAGCCTATTGAGGCTGTTGTTACCCTTGAGTTTGTCGGTGAAGCTGCTGCTGTGAAGACCCTCGGTGGAACTCTTATGAATTCACGAGAGACGGTATTGGTACGAGCACTTCCATCAAAGTTGGTGCGATCTATTAATGTGGATCTGACACAGCTTGCCACATTTGATGACGTAATCCGTTTAGTAAATCTAGACTTGCCAGAAGGGATGGAGATAGTTGGCGACACAAATCTAACTATCGTTAGTGTAAGTAAGCCGCGGACCGTAGCTGAAATGGCTGCATTGGACGAAGCTGAAGGAGAAGCACCTACGGAAGGTGAGGCTCCAGCTGAAGGTGAGGCTGCCGCTGAAGGTGAGGCTCCAGCTGAAGGTGAGGAGAAGAAAGCTGAATAGTCATGTCACAATCAAATAAGGAGGAAATTAAAAAGACAAAGCGTTTTATAAAACGCTTTAAGAAGACCGACTGGCAAATGTCAGTCGGTCTTCTGGTTGTAATTGTGTTGGGTGTACTTGTTGCATTAGTGCTTCCAGATTTTGTTTACAGAGCTATTGAGAAAACATCTGATGCTGATGGGGGAGATGTTTTAGAAACTACTTATAGGCATCCTCTTACAGGTGTGAGTGTGTACGAAGAAGTTGAAGGATTTTTGGGTGTCTACGGTGTAATGATCGACAACCACGAGGATGCGTGGCCACCGTCTGGGGTCGATGAGGCGTTCTTGGTTGTAGAGGCTCCTGTTGAGGCTGGTATTTCAAGGATGCTTGCATTCTTTTACGAAGGTCAAGAGATTGAGAAGATTGGTCCTGTGCGATCAGCTCGTCCGTATTACTTGGATTGGAACAATGAGCTAGACGCTCTGTATACCCATGTGGGTGGTTCAAATGCCGCGCTAGACTTGATTGCCTCTGGGAGCACGTTTGATTTCAATCAATATTGGTGGGGGAGTTATTTCTGGCGTTCAACGGACCGTTATGCCCCACATAACGTCTATGTCGACACCGAGAGCCTTTCAACCTTTTCTGCATTACGTGAAGAAAGTGGTGTAGCTCCAGAGCGTTTGTACGGACTGTGGAACTTTAAAGATCCAGAGCCAACTGATTCCACATCAAATATTCGTATCGATTTTAACCCACCGGTCTATTCCGTTGATTGGGAGTACAACTCAGAAAGTGGACGGTATGAAAGATGGCAGTTCGATTCACCACATGTGACGGATGAAGCTGCCCGCATTGAGGCTGATAACGTTGCCGTTGTAATAACAGACGTATCTGTTATTGATGGCGTTGGTAGGCGTAAGATCCGCACGACTGGAGTGGGGGATGGATATGTTCTACAAGATGGGTTGGTGATAGAAGTTGAGTGGCGCAAACCAAGCGCATCAGAGCGACTGCGGTTCTATGTGGGAGAAGAAGAGGTTGTTATGAATGCTGGTGTGACATGGATCGAAGTGGTGCCTAGTGAAGAATCTATTGAGATAGAATAGAAACAAAATAAAAAAACCGTCCACGTGGACGGTTTTTTGTTTACACCTCAACCTCGATCACTCGGTCTAGGCCCTGTAGGTCCTTGTGTACATTCATCTTTGCAGTTGGGAAGGCATGTTCTATTAGACTCTCGGCGCCACGGCGTTGTTCGGGGTCTATTTCAATGAGTACGGTCACGCGGCGGGGGAGGATGGTCCTGTTGGTTCTTAGTTGTCTAAATAGATCAAAGTACGCGTCCAGGCCATCACGACCCGCCACAAGGGCTAAATGAGGCTCGTAGGCGTGTACTTCTGGCTGTGTGGACTCTAATCGGCTATCTGGAAGGTAGGGGAGGTTTGCTGTGATGAGAAGATGTTTAAAAGGGTAGACCGATGAGGTTTTTACCTTTGTCTGCCCGCGGATTGTTTTAAAAATACGAATGAGAGGTTCTGCGAGAGAACCATGTTGAAAATCGATATTGTCTGAGACGCCCAGTTGAGTAGCGTTCTGGCTAGCGACACTTAGGGCCTGCTTGTCCACGTCGATAGCAATAACGGACAGGGATGTTTCTGCCGCCAGTGTCACCGCTAACGCTCCTGACCCTGTCCCTATATCGCACACAAGTGTTCTTTCAGGGTCATGGCCTTCGAGTATTTTTAAAGAAACCTCAACCATCGTTTCGGTTTCAGGGCGGGGAATTAGCACCATCGCGTTTACTTGAAAGTCTCGGCCGTAGAAGGCTTTTTTTCCGGTGATGTATGCCACTGGTTCTCGAGCGGTCCTTCTGTCTATAAGTTCATGGAACTGTTCGCGGTGATGAATTTTTAACTTGTCGCTAAAATGTGAAAACAACCAGGCTTTACTTTCGCCCAGGGTATGTGCCAGCAGTATCTCAGCGTCCAGCATTGGAGAATCTACACCAGCCTTTTTTAACTTGTTATTGGCCCATTGTAGAGCCTCCATGATTGTCATGAAACGAACAGTAGCAGACAAAAGTAAAAGTTGTCTAAAAGAAAACGGACCAGGCTCTATGAGCTGATGGTCCGGCGTTGTCCTTGTCTTGAGTGCGGGGGGGGTCGCACTTGGGATTTGGACTAAGCGTTGTCGCTGCTGTGAAGCGGCGACGTGGATCGGGTTGCGTGGCAACCTCTTCCGGTTGGGTGAGGTTTCTCCTTGCGGATAGTCTCGGTGTTTTGGAACCCCGAAGGATTCCTCCTCAACGCCGGAGTGGCAAGGCGCTCGTAGCGAGTGTCTGACTTCCCGAAGGATGCCTCTTCTCGTTTTCAAACACCTCACCAACTCCGTCGCTCCCATGAACTGCTTTGCCAATTGTGGTAGGCACAACACTCATTTCAGATCAGTTGACCTTTCATTCCATTCCCGAAGGTCTGGTCTGAGTGGTTAGACATCCAGGTTTCCCCATTAGTCACTTCAAATCATCGAGTTGTTCACAGGTTCCTGTAGAAGAGTTTCAGTCCGACTTTCGCCGACTTTTGGACTCAGCCAGTATTCCTGGATCTACAGGGGAGGGTGACGATTCAGTTCTGGTATTACCCAGTTCTTCCTCGTCTGATCAATAGATCGTTGCACCATAGCTTGCTTGCCCAGAAGGACTCACTTGCTTGGCTCTCCATCTCAAAGGTTTTTTTCATGCTCTGGCAGAGCTGGATCAATTGGCCGAGGCCTCGAGATCTATACCTTTTTCACTTCCGTACTGTTAACCAGTTCGTTGTTCTGGAAGTTGTGATGGCCATCTGGCACGCCGTAGCATGCCTCAACGATCTATCGATCTGTCACTTCATCCAGTCTCGGCAAGCCGATACTTTCATCCGTGACGGTTTGCAGCTACTGGACCAACCTTGCGGTTGTACTGGTTACAGTGTCTGTTTGGGACCGAAGTCTTTGCAGTCTTTTTAACAGAGTTTTTGTGAAGCAAGCTTCACTTCAACGTCCTTTTGCTACGGGTGCACAGTTTACAGATCCACCGAAGTGGTTGAGGAGAGCGCGTCTAACCGAGGTCTCGGCGCCTTCCAGAGGATCAATGGAACCGAGGTTCCTCATCCAACTGTTCACTGCTGTTCTGTCTGATTGTCACACTCGACGTCAGGGACCGGGCAAGCCCGTTCTCTTAAATCAGGTGTTCCGTTCAGTCAGCGGTAACGACTACGATACTCTCTAGAAAAAATGTGTCAAGGGCCACCGCACGCCCATTTTTTCTAGGTTTTATCTTTTTGACCCAATGTTATCCACAGACTTGTCCAGAAATCCGGTGGATAGCTTGCGCAAGTTGCTCTGGATTCCCCACAGGGATCCAGGATGTTGCGGGCTCAGCGGCGATTGTTTCGCTTGTGGCGAGCACGGCAAGTGTTTGTGGTAAGCCAAGTTCAATGAACTCACTCACGTGAATTTCAACGGGCTCGATTGAAAAAAAGCTCTGGTCCAGCACGTACGCGCCGCACACAGCGTTGTTTCCTAAACCAAGACCTGTGAACCGACCATTACTAACAAGCGCACCGGACTTTTTTTCAGAGTCGGACTTTTGGAAGAGCATGGCCATAGGGTGTTCTACCAAACGAGCAAGGTCCTCAGCTTGGTAAATGTCGTCAGAGTTAACGACGAGGAAAGACCCCCTCAGATGATTCTTGAGAAGATGCACGGCACCCGCTGTACCAGAGAGAGGTTCTTGATCGACGTACTTGATCGGCACCCCGTTCCAGTTTTCTCCCAAGCGCTCGATGATCTGATCTCGCAAGTGGTTTACGACAACAAAAATCTCATCGATCCTTTTTGGCAGTGCGCTGAGCACATGCTCGATGAGTGGCTTTCCACACAGATCAATGAGAGGTTTGGGGGTGGTGTATGTAACGGGACGCAGGCGTGCGCCTTTGCCCGCAGCGAGTATGACTGCCTGCATATTAGCCAAGCTCCTTAAGTCTTTGTTCTATTTCCTCGGACTTTAGTGCGGTAATTATTTCATCAAGACTACCACTCATAACCCCCGGGAGGTTGTGGAAGTTTTGGTTGATTCTGTGATCAGTGACTCGGTCTTGAGGGAAGTTATAGGTCCGTATCTTTTCAGATCTGTCTCCGGTACCAATCTGGCCACGGCGCTCATCTTCCCTTTCTTTACGTGCTTTTTCTTGCTCCATGGCGTACACGCGCGCTCGAATAATACCTAAGGCACGCTCTTTATTTTGCTTCTGTGAGCGTTCTTCCTGGCAGTAGACCATGATGCCACTTGGCGTGTGGGTGATACGCACCGCGCTGTAGGTGGTGTTTACACTTTGTCCACCCGCACCTGTGGATGTGGTTGCTTCAATGATCAAATCTTTTGGATCTATCTGAACGTCAACTTCTTCCACCTCTGGCATGATGGCAACAGTAACTGTGGAAGTGTGGACACGTCCTTGTTTCTCAGTTTCAGGAACGCGTTGCACGCGATGGACTCCACTTTCGTATTTAAGTGCGCTGTACGCACCGGTTCCTTTTATTGTGAAGATAACTTCTTTGAATCCACCAACGTCGGTGCGACTTGCTGAAATCAATTCTGTTTTCCATCCCTGCACTTCAGCGTAAATACTGTAACTGCGCATGAGTTCTGCTGCAAAAAGGGAAGACTCGTCTCCACCTGCACCAGCACGGATTTCAACGATAATACTTTTATTGTCCATTGGATCCAGTGGAATCAATGCGACCGTAAATTCTTGTTCTAAAATTGGCAGGGATACTTCCAGTTCATCTATTTCACCTTGAGCGAGCTCTTTCATTTCCTCTTCAGAGGTTTCACTCAGTGTAGTGCGGGCACTGTCTAGATTTTTTACGACACTCTCATATCGACTGCCCACCTCTATGATGTCTCGCTCGGCTGCGTACTGCTCGTTCACTTCTCGAATTTTTCTTGGATCAGAAAGAACGTCTGAAGAATTCAGTTTGGATTCAAGATCTTGTAGGCGGTCCTTATGGGCCTGTAGTTGTTCAAGTAGGTTCATACAAAAAAGCGTTCGTGAGAACGCTTTTCATTATACCAGTTATGCGTCGGCTTTCTCTGCCTCTTCGCGTTTTGCAACTTTTTGTGCAGAACGTTTTGCACTCTTGGCTTTCTTCCCTGTGATTTCAGAAGCCTTCTTAGAAGTTCGGGCTTCGAATTTCTCAACACGACGTGCGGTATCGATGATCTTCTGCTTTCCTGTATAGAAAGGATGACACTTAGAGCATAGCTCAATGGAGATCGCTTCTAGAGTTGATCCGATTTCAAGCTTATTGCCGCAGGCGCAAGATATTTTGGATGTTGTGTAATAGTCTGGGTGAATGGCTTTTTTCATAGATTTAGCACGCTCTGGTCGCCTAAAGGGACTTCCGATACGTACAATTAATTCGCGGGGAGAATAGCAATGAGGCCGTGTTTTGTCAATTACTTAAGCCTCAGGCAGAATGGGAAAGATATGAGCAACTCAATTGATTTATTCGACTACAATCTGCCACAGGAGCTAATAGCTCAGTATTCGGCCCATCCACGTGACCATTCACGTCTAATGATTTTAGACAGAGAGACTGGATCTTTGGGGGAAAAACGTTTCGATCAGATAATCGATGAGATTAAAGAAGGAGACCTGCTTGTGATGAACAACACAAAAGTCTTTAGAGCTCGCCTGCGAGGACTTGTTAGGAGTAAGGAGATAGAAGTGTTTCTTTTGCGGCCACGCGACGGTCTCTGGGATGTGTTGATTCGACCCGGGCGTCATGTGAATGTTGGCGACACGATTGAGATTGAGGTCCTTAAGGGGGTGGTGGTAGGTAAGTCAGATGTTGCTTCTGTAAGATTCGATAAGTCTGATCAAGAAATTATTGACTTTGCTAACCAGCACGGAGAGATTCCTATTCCACCGTATGTTGATCAGGTGCCGGAAAGTCTCGATCAGTATCAGACGGTCTATGCCCAAGAGACAGGTTCCGTTGCTGCGCCCACAGCAGGTTTCCATTTTACTGAAGAGTTGCTTAAAAAGATTCGTGCTAATGGGGTGGAGATAGAGTACGTGACCCTTCATGTGGGAATAGGAACGTTCAGGCCTGTAAAGACTGACACATTAGAAGAACACAAGATGCACGCCGAGTACGTGACGATTGCACCTGGGGTTGCTCAGCGGATTAATGTTGCGAAAAAAGACGGACATAGAGTGATTGCTGTTGGGACAACAACAGTGCGTACCCTCGAGGGTGTTGCAGCGGCACATGGGGGATCGATTCCAGAAGCTGGGTTCTCTGGCGATGTGAACTTATTTATCACTCCAGGTTTCGATTTCAAGATTATCGATGCACTTATCACAAACTTTCATCTACCAAAATCAACACTTCTTGTTTTAGTGAGTAGCTTTGCTGGACGAGAGTATGTCTTGAGTGCGTATCGTCAGGCTGTCGAGCAGAAGTATCGCTTTTTCTCCTTTGGAGATGCGATGTTTATTAAGTAGGTTGACGAAAAAGCCTATTTTTTCTATACTCCCGCACGTAATTAATCCATCAGATGGATCAATTAGTCGACCGGATCCTCCCGTATAACGGGCCCGGCGCTACCATCGACGTAAAAAGGAACTTATGCCAAATCTTCCGTCCTTGACCGACATGCTCAAAGCGGGCATGCACTTCGGTCACAAGACGTCCCGATGGCATCCTAAGATGAAAGAATACATCTTTGGTGCTCGTCATGGCGTTCACATCATTAACCTTGAGGAAACTTCTAAGTTGTTGGAAGTGGCTCTTGAGACAGCTAAAGGCATTACCGCTCGTGGTGGTGTTATTTTGTTTATCGGCACCAAGCCACAAGCACAAGCAATCGTGCAAAAGTATGCAGACGCTTGTGGAATGCCTTACGTGATTCACCGTTGGCTCGGTGGAACACTGACAAACTTCGATCAGATTAAGAAGACCCTTAAGCGCATGAAGATGCTCAAGGATCAGCGTGATAAGGGGGAGCTTAAGAAGTACACAAAGAAAGAGCAGCTCATGTTGAGTCGTGAGATAGAAGACATGGAACACAAGCTTGGTGGTGTAGAAAACGTTACCAAGGTTCCAGATGCTGTGTTCTTGATAGATGTGCGAACAGAAAAGACGGCTCTTAAAGAGGCTGTGGTAACAGGTATTCCAGTAATAGCCTTGTGCGACACAAATGTGAATCCTGTTGGTGTGAGTCGTGTCATTCCCGGAAACGACGACGCTGTGAAGTCCATTGAATTGGTTTGTAGATTGATGAGCGACGCTATTAAGGAAGGAAGAGCCAATGCCATTAAGGACGCGGCAAACATTCGGGCAAAGGTTGTACAAAAAACAAAAGAATCAAAATAAATTGAATCGTTCTTTATGAGCATTACTGCATCACAAGTTGCCGAGCTTCGTTCACAGACCGGGGCCGGCATGATGGCCGCAAAGAAAGCTCTGGAGGAAGCAGAAGGTGACCTGGTAAAAGCTGGTGAACTATTGCGTGAGAAAGGGCTTGCTAAGGCCGCAAAGAAATCAGATCGTGAGACCAATGAAGGTCGTGTCCATGCGTACATTCATTCAAATGGAAAGTTGGGTGCCATGGTGGAGGTGTTGTGTGAGACGGACTTTGTTGCCCGCAACGAAGTCTTCATCGAGTTTTGTAACGACTTGGCCATGCACGTTGGGGCAGCTGATCCTGTCTACCTCACTCGGGCTGATGTCCCTGTAGATTTGATCGAGAAAGAGAAAGAGATGTTTAAAAGAGAAATGGAAGCACAAGCAAAGCCAGCAGAGGTGATTGAGAAGATTTCTGAAGGCAAACTAAACAAGTGGTTTTCTGAGATCGTTTTGATGGAGCAGGCTTATATCAAAGACGAGGACATCACCATTGATGAGTTTGTGAAGAGTAAAATTGCTTCCCTTGGGGAGAATATGCAGCTCAAGCGCTTCGCACGTTTCGTCATCTAGAAAAAGTATAAACAACCCCGTTACGGCGGGGTTGTTTTGTTTGGTATACTTGGACGCGTATGGTTGAGCGTCGAGAAGGTTCACAAGTCGAAGAATTATCACCTAGAGAAAAGGCTGCTGAGCGTGCTCAGAAGTTTGAGTTGAGATCCAGAGCAATCTTCTCTGCTTTAGATGTCATTAAAAATAGAGACCCAGAACACTATCCAGATGATGATTCTTTGGATCCGGATTTGTATGATTCATCGGATGTAAAAAATGCCATAGCTGGAGTGAGGACCTTTATTCGAGAGTTTCCTCGGGAAGCATTTTCAGATCTTGAAAAGTTTCCAATCTGGTTACGTCATAATGTGAAGTGTGAAGCCATCGGACAACTTGCTGTTGAAGATGAAGAGGAGGCGTTTAGATTCTATGAGGAGCAAACGGATGTGAGTGGGTGGACGGACCAACATACTCCAGAGGAGAATATGGCATCCGCTTTACAGTGGATGGCTAGGGACATTGCTCCGAGAATGCTTCTTGATGATTCTGAGAAGGGGATAGATTTTCTCAGAAGGCGAGTTGTGTCAGAAGAGAGTGTTGCTGAGTTGGGTGAGGGTGTAGCTGTTGCACGAGATGCATATTCAAGAAGGTTTTTGCTTTTGGAAAAAGATCCGGTGAAGGCCTTGGATATCATGACACGTATCGATGAAATGGTCGGCGATCATGAGGATGATCACTTGATCCGAGATAAACAAAGTTTTCTTGAACGTGCTTCAGAGGCGTTTTTGAACGTTGATCCTGAAACCGCCTTGCAATTACATGAAAGATTTCTAGCGTCGAACTATGAAAAAGTGAATTACCGAAAGCACTTTAGAGATCAGTTTGCAAACCGTGTTGAGGTGGGACGTGCAAGAAAATTGGTTCGTGATGGAGATGTTGTGGCAGCGTTTGAGTCAAGTAAGTCCATGGATGTTGAGGAGCAACATAAAGGAAAACAAGAAAAGGGGTTGTTAATGAAAGAGCTTGAGGAAAAAGTATTGGCATTGTTCGAAGAATACGCAGCTGAGACTCTAAGCGATTATGATGAGAAAAAGATAGAGGTCCTTGATTATAAAAAGGCAAAAGATTACATCAAATCTCTTCCAGATGACATCCCAGGTTTTTCAAAAGTCTGTTCTCGATTATCTCATAGCCTTTTTCGCGAAGCGGGATCGCGAGCAGCAGATTACTATAGCCAGCTGCATCCCGAGGTTCCAACTGGTTTATATAATCAAGAGGAGTTTGCGAACATGGAAACAACTTTTCGAGAACTGCTTTTAGTAGATGTTCCGGAATTAAGATGGGTGAATGATAATGGGGTTGTAGAGAAGACCCCTGAGGAACTATTGCATTTTGTGAAGACCATGCTTTCACGGACTGAGCTGCGAACAGGTTTATTGAAACAGGTTGAGTTAGGAAAGCTCCCGAGCAATGATGAGTTTCGCTCTTCACAGGAGTACAACCAGATTAGGCAAGCGTTGTTCATGGTTCAGAAAAAGGATCGAAAACCTCTTCTTACCTATGCCCCAGGGCGCTCAGAAGACATTAGTTTTTATAGAAACTTTCCTGGGTTTGGTGATTTGGCAGAAGAACTTGAGCCTGATGAGCGTGAAAAATTAGTTGCTGAAGTAATTTCGCAAGATCACTATGCAGCTATTTTCGCCACAGAGACTGGTTTGAAATTAACGGAAGCTGAGCAGTCAAAAGTTTTGGAGAAGATTGGTAAAGATTCATTACCATTCGATTTGTTCTTCAGAGCAGATTTTAAATTCTATGAGTCAGAGAGTGTCGATAAGGATGAGTTTCAGAAAAAGCTCCTCTTGTTGAATCCTGAGAAGTTCTTTTCTGCCTTTCTTGCAAACAACGGTAAAGAAGGATCTCTTGAGTTGGCTGAGTCGGTCAGTTCGTTGATGATGAAAACGATGATAGAGGTAAATCCGATCAAGGTTATTGTTTTTGCTGACTCGGTTGGTGGGTTTGAGAAAAACTTTAGTGATGAATCCGTTCAACTTGGATACGCTTCAACATTTAAAAAACCGTCCGACCGACAGAAGAGTAACATTGATAGAATTCGGGAATATACAGAAGTTGATCCTGACTGGGTGTCTATTGGGAAATTATTGACGAGAGACAACCCGACGTTACTAGAACTTGAAAGTTATGCGGGTGCCGATGGTCGATTGGCTGAGCACATACCATGGGGTGGGGCATTGAAAAAACTTGAAGTGATGCAGGGTCACACGGCCAATGAGGCACATGATCCCTGGAAAACGGATCTAGAACCGTTAGTTAAAACATTGAAAAATGAAGGTTTATTGTCTTATGAATCTGCTGAGGATGGTGAATTGCTTGCAAAGTTTGTTGCTGAATATGGAATGATCAATGCTCAAAATCTCGCCGAGATCTTTATTGGATTATCTCGAGGTGGTGGATTGGCAGATTTGTCCACCGAACATCAGAAAATTCTTGTTGAAGCTATGGGTGTTGATCAGCAGCTTCCATCGCATAAACTTTTAAAACGCGCATTTTCTCGTGCGACAAAATCTGGAAACGTTTGGACTGGGGGTCTAAAAGGTGTGCCAGAAAAAGCCATGGATCTTATTGCTCCGAGAGAAACAGATGGGGTGAAAGTGGGTGAGGAACAATTTGCTCCTCGAGGGAAGGTTGATTTTGCTGATCTTGGGGAAGACGATCAAGATTTTGTGAAAGAGGCTTATCAATTTGCTCGTGCAGATCAGCTTACACCAGCACAACTCCTTCATGAGCTACGGGAAGTCCGTAGAGCTTCTATTGAAGGGTTCCTGAAGGATGAGGTTCCGGGGCAACTCAAAACAGAACTTGGTCAAGAGATTTTTGCGGCAGCGACGGGGGGAGGGCAATTTGTGGCAACGGGTCAGTTGGGGTACGTGATAGGCGTTTGGGAGAAAACTCGTTTGGAAAAACCAGAGCTTGCTAAGCTTGCAGGGGGGTATCAAGAAGAAGTGATTGAGGTTGCTGTTCGGAAGCGTACGGAACCAGGGTCTGAAGACAAGCTGGATAAAGAAAAAAGAGATATAGAAAAGCTGATCGGGAAACAGTTGTTTAAAGAGGCTTTTTCTGGAATGACAGAGAGCTTTCAATGGGATGAGGGGGATCAGGGATTTGTTGATGAACCATCAGGTAAACTTTTATTGGAATTAGGATCTGCCTCAAGAGAACAGCAATCTTTTCTTGAGGATAAAATGGCGACGCTCAATGCTGTTGTTGAAGAGGTGGCTTCTCAGATGGCGGAACTTGATGGTCAAAATGCTGACGAGCAACGAAAGGGTCTTGAGAAAAAGCATAATATTGTCGCTGGTCAAGTAAAGGGAATAGAGGCAAAGGTTAAGGTTCTTGATGCAATGAACAAAGGGCTGGATACTTTATCCGAGGTAATTGAAAATCAAGGTGCTTCACCTGATTCAATAGAGATCATGGAGAACCTTGCGGCCACAGGAGGAAAAGGGGAGGTGTTCAATCGATTAATGCAGAGACTGAGTGCTCGTCATGTACGTCAAATAGTTGACTATGATTATGGTGCTGAACTTGCAGATAGGTCGCTTGACCCTGGGGTGTATGTAAATAAGGCTGCTAACTTTATTCAACAGTATCTACTGGAGCATTATTTGCATCCAGAACAAGCGGATCATCAGACAGGACATGAGCCATTTTCAAAGGAGCTTATTGTGGCACTGCAGAAGGCTTGGGGGGTCGGTAAGGGGGCTGAGAAAAATGCTTTCGTTTCCACACTTATGGCAATGGAAAAGCTAAGTGGGCCGAAATCTGTTTCAAAAACCGATACGATAAGCGTTGCTATGGTGCCGGGACAAGGGCTCCCAAGAATTATGAGTGGTGACACAGGGGATGCTTGTACGTCCTCAAGACACACTGAACTTGCCAGGGGAGATTATCCTGGCGTGAAAGCATTTACGTATGTGCTTGGGCGTGGAACTCCTCAGGAACGTTTTGCTGGATCGGCATTGTTTGTTGAGAGTAAGGTTCAGGGAACAGATGATTCAGCGCTAATTGTACGGGCAAATAATCCGCGTGAGAATTTGATCCAGTCCGTTGATAACGTTTCTTTTACCCTTCAGTCGCTTGAAAAGGCGATCGAAACAGCCAAGCGTCGAGGGATAGATGAGGTTCTTGTCCCACTTGATGGTGTCACTCAGTCATCTTCAAATCGAAGTGGGGTTACAGAAGTCTATGGCAATCTCTTTTTTCAGAACCCAAAACGTAGCTTAGAGAACACGCCTGACACAAACTTCAATGGTTACAAAGTATGGGATAAGCACGGGGGGCATGGTTGTGTAGTTGTCTGGACAAAAAAGGATGGAAAAATCAATTGGCCAGAACCAAAACCAGAATCAAAAACAGAAGCTGAAGTAGAACAAAAAGAAGAACAGGGCTAAGGCCCTGTTCTGTTGTTTATAAAGAAAACCCCCTCACCAGTCGCACTTTCGACGGGGGAGGGGGAGCAGCTGTTCGGCGCTCGCGGAGCGAAGGAGACAGTCTGCATTCGTGCGTGGTGGTGGCTCTTAGGCCATGACGAAGCTGCTGAAGCAGCTGGAGTCGGCGATGAGCCCAGGTGAGGGGAGTTCGAATCGGACGCGCACCTCGCTGTTCCTGGATGTCAGCTTGCCGTCTGGACGACAGGTGCAGAACTCTTCGTGGCAGAGAACGCTGTGGACGATTTCCTCAGCGATGCCGAAGATCTGGATGACCAGGGTCTTGGAGCCACGACGTGCGCGGATCGCTTCGACCTTGGCTGTGGCCCTGTCGTAGGCCTTGGCACAACGGATGGCACTCGCGCGGTCAGTGACTTCGACGAAGTCGTCATCCCGCTCAACGAGTTCTTTCAGCAGCAGCAACTTCAGCATCTCCAGCGTGGTTTCTTTGAACTCACGCCAGAGCTTCACGATCAGCAGTTCCGGATCCATCTTCAGTACCCCTCGACACATTGTTTATGTCGCACGTGTGTGTAACGACGCCGGCAATATAGACGTAATCACCCTCGATGTCAACGGTGATAAATGATAGAATGGATTCAAGATTTATATTCTTTACACTCACTTTTTATGATTAGAGTTGCTATTAACGGGTTTGGCCGCATTGGTCGGACAACCTTGCGTGCTATGTATGAGCGTAAGGGGATAAAGATTGTTGCTATTAACGATCTCACGGACCCCGCAACGCTTGCTTACATGCTCAAATATGATTCAGTGTTTCGGATGTGGGGAAAAACCGTGAAGTCTGGAAAAGGATTCATTAAGATTGGTTCTGACAAGATTCCTGTGTACGCACAGAAAGATCCTGCTCAATTACCATGGGCAGAACACAAGGTTGATGTGGTTATTGAATCAACTGGATTTTTTAGAAAAGAAGCGGATGCACGTAAGCATATAGAGGCGGGTGCAAAGAAGGTGGTGATCTCATCTCCGTCGGATGATGCCCCGACATTTTTGATGGGGGTAAACCACAAAGTGTGTAAAAAAACTCAGGATGTCGTTAACAATGCCTCTTGCACAACAAACTCAGCCGCACCAGTCGCACAGATTCTTGTTGATTCAGTTGGGGTGAAAAAGGCTATGCTTACGACCATTCACTCGGTGACGGCCAGCGAGAATATTGTAGATGGTCTTTCTCATAAGAAAACCGATCTTCGGATCGGCCGCTCTGCGCTTGTCAATATGATTCCCACAAGCACAGGGGCAGCCAAGGCGACGACAAAAGTTATTCCTTCTTTGAAAGATAAGTTTGATGGAATCTCCGTACGCGTTCCTTCTATTGATGTGTCTCTTACGGACTTCACTTTTGTTTTGAAGAAGAATACGAGCGTCGAGGAGATCAATAAGATTTTTATGGATGCGGCTAAGAGTCCTCGATGGAAAGGGATCGTTGGTGTAACAAACGAGCCTTTGGTTTCCTCTGATTTTATTGGTTCTCCTTATGGGGCCGTTGTCGATCTTGGTATGACTCGAGTGGTTGATGGGGACATGCTGAAAGTTCTTGCTTGGTATGATAATGAGTGGGGTTACACTCAACGACTTGTTGACATGGCTGTTCACGTTGGAAATCTTTAACGTATGTGGTGGCTCTTCGATCTCATAATTTTTGGATACTTGATATTCGTTGGTGCCTTTTTGATAAATGTCGGTACATCTTGGAATAGATTTCGTGGACGATCGGTTATGTTGTCTTTTGTCTCTATTGTCATGATTGGTTGGATCACCATTTTTTATGGAAGCTTTATTGAGCCACGGACACTCGTGGTGAGACCACAGGTGATCGATTTAGTTGATCAGTCTGAGTCCACTCTCACGGTTGCTCTCGTTTCAGATATACATGTAGGACCTTATAAGGGTGAGGTGTGGGTGCAGAAGGTGGTTACAAAGATCATGGAATTGCAGGCAGATATTATTCTCATTCCAGGAGATTTTATTTTTTCAAAGGCCGTTGAAGCAGACATGCTTGAGCCACTTGGTCAGCTCAGTGCGCCACAAGGGGTGTTTGCTGTAACGGGGAATCATGACTATACAGATAATGGCCAGCAGTATGTGATTGATACCTTGGAACGATTAGGGGTCACGGTACTGGAGAACGAATCCATCAATCTTTTTGTGGACGACAAAGAAGTGGTCCTCGCCGGTGTCTCAGATCTCTGGTTTGCTGGCCAGCCTCAGCAGACCATGCAAGGTCTGACAGAGGAGCAAACAGTGATTCTACTCACACATAATCCTGACGCTGTTTTGTACTCAGGTGTCAGTCTTGCCGATCTTGTTGTTGCCGCTCATACCCATGGGGGGCAAATAAGACTCCCATGGATCGGATCGATAGCTAGGCTGCCGACAAAACTCGGAAACAATTATGATAAAGGTCTGTTTAATTACGAAGATCAACAACTCTTTATTACCTCTGGTGTGAGTGAGACTGGTCCTAGAGCCCGTTTGTTTAATCCTCCTGAAATAAATTTACTAACCATTAAATTTTAATATGCGTAAATCAACATCTTTTTCTGGTTTTTCAAGAGCTATGATGCCAGAGGGTTTTGCGTGGGCAGGCTTACTACTTCGCATTTCTATTGGTGTCCTTTTTTTTACAGCAGGTTGGGAGAAGTTCACAGCAGAGGGAGGTTGGAGCGCAGCGGGCTATCTATCCGGAGCAACTGGACCTTTTGCTGAATTCTTTCAGTCCATGGCAGGAAATGGATTCATTGATCAACTGAACATCTGGGGCTTGATGTTAATTGGTTTGGGTTTGATTTTCGGGATGTTCATGCGCCCGGCCGCTTTGTCTGGAATCCTACTCATGCTTCTGTATTACTTTGCTGGATTTGAATCCAATACAGCCCACGGTATCATTGATGAACACATAATGTACTCACTTGTATTTGTTCTATTCATCACTGGGGGCTTCGGGCATGTGTTGGGATTGGACGGGTTACTTGAGCGCCGATTTGAAAAGGCGGGCAAGTGGACAAAGTGGCTGTTTGGGTAGCACTTGTACATGATAGGATGGGGGCGATATGCGTTTGAAAAAACTTCGAAATGACATGAGTCTTAAGAGTAAGCGTGTGCTTGTTCGGATTGATGCCAATGTGCCCATTAAGATGGGCAAGGCTGTTGATGGTCCGCACGGAAGAATTGCTAGAAGTGCGGTTGGCATTAATTGGCTTTTACAACGAGGGGCCAAAGTTATTGTCATGACCCATTTGGGACGTCCAAACGGCAGGCGTGTTAGCGCCTATTCCGTGAAGCCAATTGCTAAACGCCTTTCAAGTTTGCTTGGTTGTAAAGTGAAACTTGCAAGATCAATTATTGGCAAAGATGTTCAAAAACAAGTTGAACTTCTTGGTGATGGGGAAGTGTTGTTGCTGGAGAACCTCCGTTTTGACTCAAGAGAGAAAGAAAACGATGCCTCATTTGCCAGTGCGCTTGCTAAGCTTGCGGATCTTTATGTAAATGACGCTTTCTCTGTGTCTCATAGAGAGCACGCGAGTATTGACGCGATTACTTCAGAATTACCGTCTTATGCAGGACCACTTCTTTCAAATGAAGTATCGGTACTGTCTAAGCTTGGGGTAAATAGCAAACGTCCGTTTGTTCTAACTTTGGGCGGGTTAAAGATGACAACAAAGATTCCAATCATCGAACACTTCGCTTCACAGATAGATGCGGTGCTCTTAGGAGGGGCTTTATCGACAGCTTTTTTTGTAGCTCAAGGACTTGCTGTTGGAAAGTCCGTTTATGAGAAGAAGGCGGTGGCAAGCGCAGAGCGAATTATGAAGGTGGCGGAAGGAAAGATTTTTTTACCAACGGACGTGGTTGTTGTGCGGGCATTGAGAAAAGATGCCAAGCAGGAAATAGTGCCAGTCGATCAGATTCAAGCCGTTCATAGAATCGTTGATCTTGGCCCAGAGACGATTGCCGAGTATGTAGGACAAATTGAAAAAGCTAAGACCGTCGTCTGGAATGGCCCTCTTGGGTATTGTGAGATACCAACGTTCTGTGGGGCAACAAGACAAGTTGCAAAAGCCATTGCCGACAGGACTGGCAAAGCAACCACTATAGTTGGTGGGGGAGATACCATGCCAGCGATTGAGAATCTTGGACTTGCTGATCAGTTCACTCTTTTATCAACAGGCGGTGGCGCCCTATTACAATTTTTAGCCGGAGATAAACTTCCAGGCGTTGAGACATTGAAACTATGAACATTGAATCCATCCACGCACACGAGATTCTCGATTCAAGAGGAACTCCGACTCTGAACGTAACCGTTCTTTTAAAAAACGGTCTATCTGGATCTGCCAGTGTTCCATCTGGCGCATCAACAGGCATACATGAAGCTTTGGAGTTGCGTGATGGAGACAAGAAGCGCTATCGAGGAAATGGGGTGCTCAAGGCCGTTGCTAATGTTCATAAAAAGATCGCACCAGTGCTTGCTGGTATGAACGTGACTCGTCAGCGTGATATTGACGCTGCAATGATTGAACTTGATGGCACATCAAACAAATCAAACCTTGGTGCAAATGCCATTTTGGGTGTGAGTCTTGCGTGTGCACATGCAGCTGCCAAGGTGAAGAAGATGCCACTGTATGCATATCTTCGTCATACATTCGATATCCCACTCACTACCTTTAAGCTACCCATTCCAACCATGAATGTTCTCAACGGGGGAGCGCATGCCGGATGGATTTTAGACTTTCAGGAATTCATGATTGTCCCGCGTCAAAGCAAGTTTAAAGAGCGCGTGCGATGCGGTTCAGAAGTTTTCCATGCTCTGGGAGATATTCTTGCCAGCAGAGGATTCTCTACCCTTAAGGGGGATGAAGGTGGGTATGCCGTTCCTCTCAAGAAAAATGAAGATGCTTTTAAACTGATTATGCTAGCTATTAAAAAGGCAGGGTACAAAGCGGGGAAGGATGTGCACCTTGCTATGGATCCAGCTGTCAGTGAGATCTATAACAGCAAGACAAAGAAGTACGAGTTGAAAGTGGATGGAAAGAATCTTACGAGCACTCAGATGATAGCCATGTGGGAGAAGTGGATTGCCAAGTACCCGATCATTTCTCTTGAGGATGGTCTGGATCAAGACGATTGGGATGGTTGGATTGAGCTCAACAAACGTCTTGGAAAAAAAGTTGCTTTGGTTGGAGATGATTTCCTCGTGACTAATGTGGAGCGATTGCGAAAATCCATCGAGCTTAAAGCTGCGAATGCCATCTTGATTAAAGTAAACCAGATTGGCTCACTTTCAGAAGCAGTGGATGCCATCATGCTCGCCAAGCAATACAACTATAAGATCAGCGTGTCTCATCGCTCTGGAGAGACTGCTGACACAACCATTGCCGACTTGGCCGTGGCAGTGAACGCAGACTTCATAAAAACAGGATCGTTATCTCGCTCAGAACGTTTGGCAAAATATAATAGGTTAATGGAAATCGAGGAGGAGCTTGCGGTGAGATAGACTCGGTAACATTGATGGTGTTCTTATGAATATGCAATTCAAGTCAGATAAGAAAAGAGAAGATCGTGGTGGTGGTGCCCAGATGTTTGAACTGTCGTGTTCCAAATGCGGAACGAAGTTTTTTCATTATCAAAAAGATGGTCCAGGGCCTTTACTGCGTCTTTATCTAGATCGAATTCATGCACCGAAAAAATACGTTGGACTACAGGCGCGCCCACTAAAAGACATAATGGTTCTCGATTGTAAAAAATGTGGCAGGCTTATCGGGATGCCAGCTATGTACAAGCCGGAAAAAAGAAAAAGTTATCGACTTTTTGAGGGGGCATTATCAAAGAAGAGGATAAGACTAGATGCAGAGTTCTAGTCCACCTCACGAGCCCCGCCGAATTTCCTTCGCGATTGTCGTGGAGGTTTTTGTTTAGACAAAGAAGGCTGCCCGCACAAGAATGACTACTGCACACCCTTAACGACCCCTCGATCGAGGCTCTGAATGATCCTGTGCTCTGGGGGTTAGCTTGTCTCCTCACCCTGACCACCATCAACTGCTCCAAGTGCTGTCTCCAAATCAATCTGAAATGCTGTAATGAACTCGCTCGCCGTTTTTACGTCTGGAAAACTACCGAAACGATCCTGGGCAACAGCATATATCATATCAGCCATACGCTTATCCCCACGGAGATCAGCTCCGTTGTGATCTGTTTGTATCTCTCCGTCAGGGCCAAGCTCAGCTTCCTGGAAGCGAATACTAAATTCATTATTCTCATCTCCCGACATGCTGTTTCTAAGAGCTAAGGCCACAGCGCGGCTTCCGTCAAGCGTAAAGGTCTGATGAAGAATCTCCTTTACGCCTACTAATTTATCAGGGGTCATAGTCACAGCCTCCTTGAGTTTGCCTTTCTTCTCATCGGGGCGCTCAAAGCTGCTCCCTCTGTGTTTTCTTACGTCCATAAACACTGTTAGTTAATAACAACACATTAATAACAACACTATGATATATACTAGCAGCTATGGTCAACTTGGTCATATAGAGTGATTGGACCAAATGGAGAAGGGGAATCACTGCCGGGCCCTATCGAATCCATCCGGCGAAGCAAAAGCATAGTTGAGGATTTCTTGAAAGGCGAGACACTCGAGGGCGATCAAGATGATGCCTTTCAAACACCTGTGGAAGCAGAGGTTTCGAATCTGAACTACTTTCTGTCCAGGCTGAGGGACGATGGAAAGCTTGATGTCATCTTCAAAGACCTGCCGGAAGCAGAGTTGCAAGCATTTTTTGTCGAAGAAATAGATCAGGAAATTTTGCAATATAAAGGATATATTGAAGAAGGTCGAGAGGAATACGGCGATGAGTTAAGTCGTGCGAAACCTCCATTCTTCAAAACCTCCATACTGGATACTTGGAGAGAATACATACGTCTTTTGGAGGAACGGAGACAGGCCTTGATCACCAAAGACACTCAGTAGCTAAGGGTACGATTAACTCTTGCCTGTGCAAGTAAATATCGAGCCCCGAGATGGGGTGACCCGCCTCTACACCATACAAATAGTTCGAACATGACTCACGAGCCCCTGCCAAAAACCACCAAGTTTTCTCGGTGGTTTTTTGATGTGTTACTTAATTTTAACTCACTGCAGGACCGTGGTATGTGAGTAAAGAAAAAACCCGGCTCAGTGATGAGACGGGCGGCGTTTGGTCGCGTGGGGCTTACTTGCCGTATCCTGGATACGAGAAGGTGATTCGCAGAACAGCACCTTTGGGTGGCGGATCGACCTTCTGGTCAGCAGCGAACCATTCGTGGGTGCTGGGGGTCTTGTAGTCCGTGGTGGTTCCGTCTTGCAAGATCCAAGATCTGGTGGTTGATGGCATTGGGGGCTGGACAGATCGTGCTCTGGCGAGCTCCATGGCGACACGTGCACCAGTCATTCTGAGATAGGTGTCGGCCAGGATGTACCAAGGGAGCCTTCCGGATCTTCCGTCCAGTGTTGCAGTTCTGGCTTTCACTTCGATGAGCTCGTCGTCATTCGGGAGTCTGATACGAACACCATCGTTCTCGCCCGCAGTTGCTTCCATGGTGATGGTCTGCGGACGGTCATCTTCCTTGAGTCGGTTGAGGAGAAAAACTGAGAGGTCACTCACTGTACTGACCACCTTTCTGCCGAGGCGACCAAACCTTATGTGCCCCTTTTTTGTTTGTCAATGAAACACTGACCGAAATACAAGACCTCCTTCAAAAGCACGGGCGATCAACGTATAATGATTTTACTTATGCCTGATATCAAAAAACCTACCGTCTTGATCGTTATTGATGGATTCGGTGTAGCACCAGATAGTGAGGGAAATGCCATCTTTAGGGCCCCGACACCAAACTACGATCGGTTTATTAGAACTTATCCGACCATGACCCTGCGAGCGGCGGGGGAGGAAGTTGGTTTGTCTTGGGGGGAAATGGGAAATTCGCAGGTTGGACACTTGGCCATTGGGGCAGGGCGCGTTTACTATCAGATTTTTCCAAGAATTAATCATGCAATTGACGAGGGGGAATTTAATACAAACCAGGCATTTACAAACGCCATACAACACACAAAGACGAACAATAGTCGCCTGCATCTAATAGGAATGGTCAGTGCCGGTGGTGTGCACTCAGTTGATCTGCATTGCCAGGCGTTGCTTCAGCTGGCTAAGGACCAGGGGGTAAAGGAAGTGTTCGTTCATGGAATTTTGGATGGGAGAGATACTGTCTACAATGTTGGTATAGATTTTTTCACAACATTGAAAACTAAAATGTCTGAAATTGGGATTGGTAAGGTCGCTTCTTTGAGTGGGCGATTTTTTGCCATGGATCGAGATAACCGATGGGATAGAGTTGAGAAGGCTTACAACGCAATGGTGTTAGGCCAAGGGGAGCAGGCAACCGATCCGCTTGAGGCAATTAAGGCTTCGTATCAAAAAGAAGTGTACGACGAAGAGTTTGTACCAACTGTCATTATGGATGGTGACAAGCCAGTGGGAAATGTTAAGGACAATGATGCAGTGATCTTTTTTAACTTCAGACCAGATAGAATGCGTGAGCTTACAAAGGCATTTGTTATGCCAGAGTTCGATAATTTTGAGCGGAAGAAAGTTGAGAACATGTTCCCCGTGACCATGGCAGATTATGAAAAGGGATTGCCAGTTGAAATTGCCTTTCCTCCAGTGGTAATTGAAAAGTGTTTGGCAGAAGTTATCTCAGATGCAGGTCTTACGCAGCTTCATATTGCTGAAACAGAAAAATATGCTCACGTTACTTTCTTTTTAAATGGAACCAAGGAAGATCCTTTTCCTGGCGAAGAGCGAGTGATCATTCCATCTCCAAAGGTTGCTTCATACAACGAGGCGCCAGAAATGAGTGCGAAGCTGATTGTTGAAAGGGTGATTCAGGAAATGCGTGAGAACAAGTATGATTTTATTGTCATGAACTTTGCTAACCCAGATATGGTGGGTCACACCGGTGATTTCGAAGCAGCAAAAAAAGCTGTGTCGACCGTTGACTCAGCTATTGGCAAAATTGTTGAGGAAACACTTGTTCGCGACGGACAGGTGTTCATCACATCTGATCACGGAAATGCTGAGGAACTTAAAAACCTGCGTACCGGAGACATAAATAAAGAACACGCAACAAACCCAGTTCCATTTTTAATCATTTCTAATCAACTTGAAGGCCATCCATCTATCGCTGGTGAGGTTCCTGAGGGAGATCCATCGCTGATGCCTCCAGTGGGGATGCTCGCTGACGTAGCACCAACAATTCTTGCGGCGATGGGGATTCCACAGCCTCCAGAGATGACAGGACAACCATTAATGTGACATGCAGAAAAACATTATCCCAGTATTGAAAGTTTTGAAGAAACGTTGGCCTAACCCTGGGGCGATGGAGATTGGGAATCCTTATCAGAATCTAGTTGGCGTGCTTTTGTCGGCTCGTACGAGAGATGAACAGGTGCTGAAGCTGATGCCAGGTTTCTTTAGAGCGTTTCCCACACCAGAGAAGTTGGCTAAGGCTTCGGTCAAACAAATCGAATCAAAGATCAACACGATTGGAATGTTTCGACAGAAGGCTAAGAATCTCAAATTGATGGCTATGAGGGTTGTTGAAATGTTTGATGGGAGGGTCCCGTCGACAATGGACGAACTTGTATCTTTGGCAGGCGTGGGACGCAAGACAGCCTCTGTTGTGCTAGTAGCATCGTTCAACACACCGGCCATAGCTGTTGATACACATGTACATCGTGTAACCAATCGACTCGGTTGGGTGAAGACAAAGACGCCAGAGAAGACAGAAGTGGCTTTGCTCAAAATCATTCCTGACAAAAATAAGAAGAGTGTTAACCATGTCTTTGTGAAGCACGGACGATACCTGTGTATCAGTAAGCCTCGTTGTTGGGCATGTCCGGTTGCTGATATGTGCGCGTTTAAAGATAAGAATCTAGTTCCACCCAAAGACGCAGCGGCAATCCTCGAGGATATTAAACGAAGAGAAGAGGAACTCGAAACATTAAGAGATAAGGCAGTATGAATTTAGACACACGACTTTCTCGATCAGTACATGAGGCTACAAAGAAGTCATGGCTCTTACGTCACTTGGCTGTCTTTTGTGCTGATGATTTGATTTGGTTGATGATCGGTGTGGTATATGGAGTTGCTTTATGGGGTGTGCCACATACAGCGTCGCGGTTTCTTTTGGTGGCTTTGATGTTGTGGCTTGGGCTGTTCGTGCCTTGGGTTATTACATCTGTTATTTCCCGCATTGTTAAAAGACCAAGGCCATATACAAAACAAAAGTACGAGCCGATCATTAAACCTTTTATTGAGACACACTCGTTTCCATCATCACATGCTACGTTCGTGTTTGCTCTAGCTTTTATGTCAATAAATTCTGATTTGTTCGTATGTGTATTGGTAGCTGCAGTACTAGTAGCCTTGGGCAGAGTCGCTGTCGGAGTCCATTATTTCTCTGATGTTGTTGCTGGTGCTTTGGTGGGCTTGCTAGGTGGAAAGTTATTTCCTATCATTATGTATCTAGTCACTCTTACGCGCTTTGATCACTTGTTTATTTAGTTCTTCGATGAGTTATGTCCGATAAAATTATCGTAACAGTCTCAGGGGGGTTTGATCCGATTCATGTTGGCCATGTTCGGATGATTCAAGAAGCTGCCGCTTTAGGGGATGAGCTGGTGGTTGTTATTAACAACGATAACTGGCTTACAAAGAAAAAAGGTTACGTGTTTATGCCACAGGATCAGCGAAAGGAAATTATTGAAGCCATGGCAGGTGTAACACGAGTCTTGCTTACATCTCACGAAGTAGATTGTGAGGACATGAGTGTTTGCGAGGCTTTACGAGAGATCCAACCACATGTGTTTGCAAATGGCGGGGATCGATTTGCAGATAATATTCCAGAGGCAGTACTAGCAAAAGAGCTTGGGATTGAAACGGTTTTCAATATAGGGCAAGGAGGTAAGGTTCAGTCGAGCTCTTGGCTTACTGCTGAGGATCGTGCTGATCGAGAGTGTTTTTGCGGCGCAGATAAAAAATACATTGATTGCCACGGAGCGTAATACTATGAGAGCAATTCTTCTTTTCTTTGGCATCGCGGTCGTCGTTGGAACTATTCTAGCCGGGTCCTATGCCTATGACGCGTATCTCATTGGTCCATCAGATGCCGCTGAGTCAGTAGCTTTTGATGTAGAGCAAGGTGCATCAGTTGAGGCGATAGCCAAAGCCCTCAGTGATGCTGAAATGATTACAAGTCCATTTTTTTTCAAGGTGTATGTCAGGTTAAATGACGTTATCCTCCAGGCGGGAAGTTTTGAGATCACACCAGGTTCTAGTATCAGAAGTATTGTTTCTGAGCTTGCTTATGCTGAGGCTTCTGAAGTCGAGGTGACTTTTCCTGAGGGCTTCACCAGTTCGCAGATGGGCGCGGTTGTTGTCGATGCTTTTGAGAGTGTGAGTGAAGACGATTGGAATGAAGTTTCTGGAGAGGCTGGGAAATGGATGGTGACAGCGTCAAATATTCTGGCTGGCATTCCACAGGGGCAGGGTCTTGAAGGTTATCTTTTTCCAGACACTTATCGTTTCCGAGAAGACGTGAGTGCACAAACGATTGTAGACACCATGGTGCTGACACTTAAGAGGCGAATGGCGGAAAGCGAAATAGTGATTCCAGACTCTTTGGTTTTTAATAACGGACTGACTGTGCACGAGGTCATGACACTGGCATCCATAGTTGAGCGAGAGGTTCAGTCAGTTGAAGATATGAAAATTGTTGCTGGAATCTTTTTCACAAGATTACAGATAGGAATGGCTCTGCAGGCAGATTCAACCGTGAATTACATTACCGGCAAGAGCGATCCAGGAGTCTCTTTGGAAGATTCGAGAATCAACTCGCCATATAATACGTACAAGAATCTTGGGTTGCCACCTGGGCCGATTAGTAACCCTGGGATGAACTCTATTGCTGCCGTGTTGGATCCTGTGGATTCTGAGTATTTGTATTTTTTAACGACACCAGAAGGGGAGGTGATTTATGCGGCTAGTTTTGATCAGCATATTGCGAACAAGTATAAGTATTTGAAATAAACTATTGATTACTCCCTGAGCGGAGTCGAAGGGGTGGGTTTGTTTGTGAGCGGCGAACCGATCACTGGTACAAACTTGTGAGATCGGTCGCATATTGCCGACTCAAAGTTGTCCCAACGCTCGTTCGCGGTGGTTTACCCACGACTGGTGGTGTGGAGAGGGGGGGTTAACAAAACAAAGGTCGTCGAGACCTTTGTTTTGTTTTTGGGGAAATTAGTGTTGACAAGGTGGTTGGATTTGATTATCTTGCAGGGCTGATTCATTGAGAAAAAGCACTGGAAAAGGAGGTCTGAATCGTGGCTCATTCCACAGGCCGGTTTGAAATGCCGGATCCGATGGAGCCCGTTGTCATTACTCGTGACTTCAGGCTTCTGCGTACTAGGAGAAAGGGTGAGGGCAAACAGTCTCCCCTCAATGTCTTGAACTTTGCTCTCATTGAGCTGGTTCCACACTGTCTTTACATGGTACCGGCTCGCGGCACCGACGTTCTTGCGGATGTTCCGGAGCTTGCCCCAGGTCGTATCTTGTCCAGAAACCTGAGTGTCTCAGAGCGCCTCAATGGCGAGGATCCTCTGGAATATGGGCAACAGTGTTTCATCTCGTACAAGACCGTCTACACGGCTCGACGAGGGATGGCCCACGCTGAGGTGCGCGGCAAGAGCATCGAGATTCCCGATCTTCGTACCTGGGACGACACCTTCAACTGGATGGTCAAGACATCATGGACCCTTCACCTGGTTGGTGAGGGTGAAAAACAGGAGTACGTCCTGGTTGCGGCCGCTCTGCTGGACAGGCATGGTCGTGTCATTGACGAACGTAAGGTAGAGGCTCTGCGCCGCGTGCTTCAGGCCGGAGAGCTGAAAGACTCGATCGGGAGGTTCAATCCTGGTCGTATCCCACTGATCATCTTCGCGGGGCAAACTCAGCTCGCCAAGCGGATTCAGGGGGTGCGCGGCATTTCACGAAGAATGAGTTTTCGTGAGGCGGTCCTGGAGGTCTACATCGATCGTCATCGGTTGATGTGTCGCCAGATCGCTGACTCCCAGTTGCATCGCCTGCAGTCCAGGAAACTGTTTGGTGACGATCGACTTCTGCCGTTTGATGCAAGGCGAGCAGGTTCCTCTGAAGAACGTTCTACCGGGACGGTCATCAAGGAAGCGGGACGTCTGGGAGCGGTGGCGACAAAGCTCGAAGCCGTCGTCACCAAGCCGTTTGATCGTTCCATCAAGCACACCGTGCGTGACCTTCGTGAGGTTGCCGCCATCATGGCTGAGGCTGCCAAAGTGGCACGAAGCGAAATTCCTGATGCCGCCGCTGCCGTGATGTTGCGCGCGCGGGACGTGCTCATTCGTGTCTATCACAGCATGAAGCTTCGGGAACTCCACTGGCAGCTTGAGGAGCTCTTGTTGCAGACGGCGATTCTCATGGACCGAAGCCAAACCGTCTCAGACTCTTGCTGTAGAGCTTGGGACGACGAGCTCAAGTCCATACACCGACGACTTACTCGTCCAGATCCGATGACGGGCCAGTTGCTAGACTACGGGTTCAGTCGCCAGGTTCGTGCCAGTGTGTTCCCGCACGTACACCTGGCAAACGTTCACCTCATGCGCCAGCTCACAGACGGTGGGCCCGATCTCAAGAGTGTGGACGCAGAGTTGCGCAAGGCTTGTGCTCCTCTGTAGCCCCCTTTGACCCCTTGACCAACTCGATAACGTCGAGGGTCAGGGGTCTTTTTTTATGATAGAATGGGGCCGTTATGAAGGAATTTGTATTACAAGATGATTTTGATCTATCGCAGTCAACGATTGATTTTAAAAAGGAATTGAATCCACAGCAGCTGGAAGTGGTTCTTAACGGAGATGGACCCGCTCTTGTTTTGGCAGGGGCTGGGTCGGGTAAAACCAGGACCATTACGTACCGCGTGGCCTATTTATTAGAACGAGGGGTCAGTGCGGACAATATTCTGCTCGTGACGTTCACGAACAAGGCGGCCAAAGAGATGTTGTCACGCGTTGAAGGGCTTTTGGGGAGGTACCCAGTTGGTCTCTGGGGTGGAACGTTTCACTCCATAGCTAACCGACTCCTGCGAAAGTACGCGCGTGAGCTTGGGTACACATCAAGTTTTACGATTTTGGATCAAGAGGATGCCAAGTCGCTCATAAAGGTTTGTATCAAAGTATTGAACGTCGATACTTCCGAGCGACGTTTTCCATCGCCTGCCAAGTTGCACGGGATGATTAGTTACTCCATGAACTCTGGCGGCACCCTGAGGGAAGTGATCGAGGGCCGTTATTCAAACTTTAAGGAAATCATTCCGATCATCGAGAGAATAGCTGAGCTATATCACATACGTAAGCGGGAGGCAGACGCCATGGACTTTGATGACCTGCTTTTGAAACTTCGAGAACTTTTGTATACGCGTGAGAATATTCGACAGCAGCTCGCTCATCAGTTTGAGTATATTCTGGTTGATGAGTATCAGGATACAAATGTTGTGCAGGCGGAGATTGTTAGGCAGCTTGCAGCTGAGCACGGAAATATTTTAGTGGTTGGGGATGACGCGCAATCCATTTATTCATTCCGCGCCGCTGAGATCAAGAATATTCTTGGGTTTCCTCAGACGTACAACGAAACAAAAACGTTTAGACTCACAATCAACTACCGATCGTCACCTGAGATTTTGGCTGTGGCTAACGAGTCGATTATAAAAAACAGAGAGCAGTTTAAAAAAGAACTCACTACCGTACGAGACGGATTGGAACGTCCTAATTTAGTGCCAGCATCCAATAGTAACCAAGAAGCACAATATATTGCCCAACGAATTTTGGTGCTACGCGATGAGGGTATTCCTCTCAGTGAAATTGCCGTTTTGTTTCGTGCGGCTTATCACTCACAGACACTTGAGTTTGAACTCATGAAGCGAGATATCCCTTACGAGTATCGTGGAGGGCTTAAGTTTTTTGAAAGAGCACACGTGAAGGATATTGTGACGCATCTGCGAATCAAGCAGAATCCAAAAGATGAAGTGGCTTGGATGAGAGTTCTGGGTCTTCTCAGTGGGGTTGGATTGGTGACGGCACAAAAAATTATTTCATTGATAAAGGGAGTTGAATCCCTAGAGGAGATTCTCAAGGTAGAAATGAAGTTTGGTAAGCGCGCACAAGCTGGATGGGCCACCTTGCTCAGAACGCTTACAAAGCTAGCCGCCGAAGAGATGCCCTCTGATTTGATTAGGGCTGTAATCGGTGGGGACTATCGAGATTATGTCGAAGCTGAGTACCCGGACTTTATGGATCGTTTGGACGATCTAGAACAATTTGCATTATTTGCAGAGGGATATAAGAGTCTGACCACTTTTCTTGATGAGGTGTCGCTCAGTGCAGACTACGGGGCGGTGAGGGAACAAGGCGGGCATGATGATGCTGAGAAGATCGTTCTGTCTACCATTCATCAAGCAAAGGGACTTGAATGGGATGCTGTGTTTGTGATGCATTTGATTGATGGAAAGTTTCCCATTGGTCGGGCGCTTGAAGAAAAAGGTGGTCTTGAGGAAGAGAGACGATTGTTTTACGTGGCAACGACACGTGCGCGCAAGCAACTTTTTTACACATACCCGATCACTTCTGGCTATGATACGCTCATGATAGGACAGCCATCACAGTTCTTGCAGGAGCTCCCAGATGATTTATTCGAACAAGTTAGACTCAAGGCTGCATACACCGCGCCAAGCAGATCGCGCTGGAATGATGGTGATGAGGGTCCGACTATCGTGCTTAATGACATTGGAGAGCGAGAAGAGAAGGATGTGAGTTCAATGAGTTTTTTAAGAAATGTTGATGATTTATAGAAGGTAATCGAACGTTTATGAACTATTCTAAAGAGTCACTGGAACTTCATAAGAAAAAGCAGGGGAAGTTGGAGATCCAGTCTACGTTTCCAATGGAGACCACGGATGATCTTTCCATTGCTTATACTCCTGGTGTGGCTGAACCGTGTCGAGTTATTGCTGCAGATAAATCTCGAGCGTGGGATCTGACCATTAAAGGACGTTCAGTGGCGGTAATAACAGATGGATCGGCTGTGCTTGGTTTGGGAAACATTGGACCAGAGGCTGGTTTGCCGGTCATGGAAGGTAAGGCGATTTTGTTTAAGCACTTTGCCAACATTGACGCGTATCCAATTTGTTTAGATACACAAGATGTAGACGAGATTGTTCAGGCGGTGAAGTGGATTGCCCCTGGGTTTGGAGGAATCAATTTGGAAGACATATCAGCGCCACGTTGTTTTGAGATAGAACGCAGGCTTATCGAGGAGTTGGATATTCCTGTGATGCATGACGATCAACATGGAACAGCTGTGGTCGTCTTGGCTGGACTGATTAATGCTTTGAAGGTTGTTGGGAAAAAGATAGACGAAGTGAAGGTGGTTGTATGCGGTGCAGGTTCCGGGGGGATGGGGGTTGCTGACCTTCTCTTTCATGCAGGACTCAAACATATGGACATGATTGATTCTCGCGGAATGATTGCGCTTGGGCGCGATGGAATGAATCCTTATAAGGATGAGTTGGCGGCGCAAATTAATCCCGATGGGCGTACAGGCACATTGGCGCAGGCCCTTAATGGTGCTGATGTCTTTATTGGTGTCAGCCAGCCGGGGCTTGTCGACGAAGAGATGGCGCGGTCCATGGCAGCACAGCCGATTATTTTTGCTCTAGCAAATCCAGTGCCTGAGATCATGCCTGAGGTTGCACACAAAGCTGGTGTGGCCGTTATTGCAACCGGGAGATCTGATTTTCCTAACCAAGTAAATAATGTTTTGGCTTTTCCTGGAATTTTTAAAGGAGTCTTAGAAGCACGTATAAAAACAATCACACCAGCTATGTTGGTAGCCGCAGCAACAGCATTGTCTAAAATGGTGCCAGAGCCAACGTCACACAAAATCCTTCCATCTCCCTTTGATCCTGGTGTGGCCGATGTGGTGGCTGAAGCTGTAAAGCGAGCCGCTGTCGTATGAAATACGGTCTAAAAAATAAAGGAATTCGTTGGAGGTCAACGATAGGCAGTGGCCTGATTGTAGTTGCGCTGTTTCTACTTTTTGTTTTTGCTGTTAAGTGGTTCCGCGCTGAACCTGTGGTTGAGGAGTCTGAGGTGGGTTCTATTGTGAACGTGCTTACACCGGACCCAATATCACAGGCAATCATAAACGGAGCCATGGACACCGAGGCAAAGGAGGCTAACTTGCGATGGGTGGCTACAGGAGAAGAGCTTGGTGAGGCACGCCGAGGACAGAAGGATGATGAGTACTACATAGAAATAAAGACGTTGCTTCCAGAGATAGATCGAGAGATTCATTACTACCAGGCGTGGATTATTAGGAAGATTCCATACGACTTTTTCTCTCTTGGACCAATGATTACAAATGACGACGGTGAGTTTGTTATTGACTGGGTGGCTCCTGATAAAGAGGACTACTCTGCGTACACAGATATAGTGATCACAGTAAATTTGTTTGATGGCAGCCCAGACCCCGGAGCTCACTTGGTTGAAGGTGTGTTTGGGGAATAGGTATGACATCTGATTTTTTTCAAAAGGCTATTGATCCAAAGCAGTACGATGATGATCGTATTGATTGGACTTCAGAGGCGACTGTTGATTCTCCGTTTAGAAAGTTTGTTCTTGAGTATATTCGTGACATCCTTTCAGAAGTGACAGGCAAGAGGGTGATCGACATTGGGGCTGGTACTGGGTGGCTTGTGAAAGTCTTGGTCGAGCTGGAAGCGGGATCGATTACAGCAGTTGAACCATCTGAGAAGGGTGCGAAGTTTATGCGAGAGCAGCATCCATCCGTGATTGTTCAGTGTGCAACGGTCGACACTATGGAGCATGAGGGGTTCTTTGATATTGGTTTTATGCTTTATGTTGCTAACCATCTCGAAGACCTGACAAAATCATTTGAAAGTTTGGCTGGGGTAATTAAGCAAGGTGGAATCTTTGTGATAACTGTTCCTGATTTTGAGTACGTTAAGAAGAATCGTCTTGGTGAGGCAAAAGTCGAGAGTATGGGCGATGATATGTTTGTGGCAGCCATACCTCGTGAGTTTGGAACTTCATATGATATCTACAGAACGACTGAGACATATATTAAAGCTGCTGAACAAGCTGGCTTTGAACTTGTAGAACAGACACCCATGGTACCCACTGAAGGTCTTATGAATGGGTATCCAAGGTTTAGAGAATTCAAAGACCAATCTATTTCTCAGATGCTGATCTTTAAGAAGCTTTAAACCTCGTGGTCATAATTGAATCCACTAGATCGGGATTTGAATTCGATTGGCATGGTTGAAGCGCGTTGCCAGACACCGGGACCATATCGATGTTGAAGCTTGTCGAGTGAAGAGAAGACGGAAATCATCTTTCGGTCTTTTTTAAATAGAGGTGGTTGTTCAGGACCTGAGGATAATAGGGATGTAGATAGGCCTACTAGGCGGACTAGGTCATTGGGGGGCGACCCCAGCCCTTGGTACGAACTTTGAGATCGGTCACTGGTAGGCCGACTCAAAGTTGTACCAATGTCTGTGTCGCGTGCTCGGCCTGTGGGTTGGGGGTGAGAGTGAGGGGAGAGATGGGGGGAGAGGATGCGCCAGGCTATTTGGAATAGTTTTAGTCCGTTGGCTGTTGGTTCGTTGAATGTGCGTTGCTCGCCGTGTCCAGTGAAGTCGCCAAAACGAACAAAGACGCTTACGCGACGGGCTAGGGTTTTATCGCGGCGCATGCGCCATGCAACTTTGTCTGCCAGGCCTAGTAGGTATCGTTTTATGACAAGGAGGTCGTGAGTGTTTTGAGGGAGGGTGTATGAGTGTCCATAAGACTTCACGCCAGTCGAGTGCATGGTGCGAATGCCTTTTTGCGTGGATGAGACGACCGCGGATGAGTCGTGTCCATGAGCTGCTGCATGTAGCCAAGTGCCGTAAGATTTGAATTCATCGACGAGATCGTTGATGGGGAATTCACGGAGTTGTTTAAAAGTTTCAACGCCAAGAGCATTCAGGCGATGCTTTATACGATGTCCGATTCCACATAGGTCATCAAGTTCACGCGTGTCGATGAAATCGATTAAGTCGTCTTTGCGAACGACCGTTAGTCCATTAGGTTTGACTGACTCGCAGGCGAGTTTGGCCATGAGCTTGTTTGGGGCGATGCCTATGGAAGCGGTGATGTGATCTCCAAACTCCTCTCTGAGTCGCTCGCGCAAAGCTTGAGCAAGGCAGGTTGCGCCGAAATAATCTTCAGCCTCGTCTGTAATATCTAAAAAACTCTCGTCCACACTGAACTGAGAGACGTTTGGTGTGAACTCACTTAAGATTCGATTAAATCTAGATGTGATGTCTGAATACTTTTCTGGATCACCAGGCCAGAGGATGATTGTTGGGCATACCTTCTTTGCCTCCCATGTACTCATGGCTGTTTTAACACCAAGGGCTTTGGCTTCAATTGAGGCTGTGGCGACAACAGAGCGCTCCTGGCTTTTTCCTGTGATGCCGATGGGTTTGCCACGTAAAAAGGGATTCGCCTGCTGTTCAACAGAGGCGAAGTAGGAATTAAAATCAATGTGGAGAATGATGCGCTCCATAAGTTTGACGATGATAGATTCTATGGTAGAGTCTTTTTCTAGGAGGCACACATGCCCTTTAACAGCACCTTGTTCAGGATCGATTTGGCTCGGCTGGACGATTACCGTGACTGCATTACGTTTCTAAACGAGCGCGGCGATGAACTACTTCAATCAGGACTTCTGCCGTACCAAGATGTCTTGCACCAGCGTAGGCTTATGGAACGCGCACGCACGCGCATCTCTGTGATCCGTCAGCAGGAAACAGGGCGTGTGGTCGGTGTGGCCATGCTCTGCATCACCTACGACTGGCGCAAGGGTGTTGGTCATGTTGAGTACGTGTTGGTGGACGAAGACTTCCGTGGTGATGGTCGAGGACTTGGCCGTGCACTCATGGAGAATTTGCTCGACCAGGCTGTAGGAGTGTCCCCACTCATCAAGGTGGTGCGGCTCGTTTCTGAGCCCTGGCACGAAGCAGCTCGCGCGCTGTACGAGAATCTCGGCTTCAAGCTCGTTGAGGGATCTGATCGGCACTACGAACTCGACCTGGTGAGGTACCTTGAACTTAAGGTACAAGCCGACTAGCACCCATGAGGTGCTTTTTCTTTTATCCATCTGTATAAAGCTCGACTAGGCGCCAATCTAAATTTTCTGGATCTAGTTTTAGTTTGAAATAGTTATTTAGGTCTGAGACTGAGAAGTAGAACATTTTTTTGTGTCCCTCTCGTGCCGTGTGAACTAGGTTTACTGTTTCAATTTTGTAATCTTTTTGGTTCCACCTGATGGAACGCGGAACGACACGGTTATTTGAAAACGATACCTCCACGTCCACAGGGTCATTAAGAAGCTCGTGCATAGCCATCATTTGTTACGTGAGAGAGTATTTGTCGCAGAGCTTGTTTAGCGCGGCGTCTGGAAGCGCGTAGACGAAGTGAGCGTAGACTTTTTGTAAAACGATGATCACGCTTGTAAGGGAGGAATGATAGTGTGATGGCTGTGTAACGTAGGGTCGAGGATGACATAGGGGTAATGGGGTTATGGTTTGTAAAAGGTGAAGGGGGTGGGTTTGTGAGTTGAGTGTTGGGCGAGCTTGTTGATAGTCGGCGACTGCAGCCATTGGTACGAACTTGTGAGATCGGGCGCATATTGCCGACTCAAAGTTGTCCCAATGTCTGAGTCGAGGTGTTACACCCATGTTGGTGGTGGAGGGGGATAGGGGTGAAGAAGATGCTTGGGGTTAAGAATAATGGTCGAGATCAAGGGTTCGGCCGCAAGAAGGATCTTGGATGTGACGGCTCTGGCACCCAGGCAGAGCATGGTCTTTCCTGTCCCCGTGCTTGCAGCGGAACCCTTGGCCTAGAGGTCTTTTTTAAGAGGTGAGGTGTAGAGAGCAAGCTCCGACGGGTTTGCTCTCCACGCCCACCTTCATTACAATACAAAAGCTGCCATACGAATGAGGATTCGTCCTCGGCGTAACAAGGTAGTGCCTTGAGTAGATACTGAGAATTGTCTTGCCGGACGCTCAGTATCTTTTTTTATCGAGATGTTACGTGATCCCTCCGCAACTTCTTGATCGGTCTACACAGGTTGAAATTTTCTTATGACAGCTCGGACAACTCCTTGGATAATGCAGTCTTGGACGAAGATTGGTTCCATGGAGCTGTTTGCAGGTTGAAGTCTGATACGATTGCGTTCTCTGTAAAATCGTTTCAGCGTGGCAAAGGCATTATCTAGTAAGGCTACCACTACCTCTCCGTCACGAGGTGATGGATTTCTCTCGATGACAACGTAGTCGCCATCTAGTATTCCATCTTCTATCATGGAGCGTCCTTTTACTCTAAGGACAAATGAGTTGGCGCTGTCTAGAACAAAGTCTGAAGGCACAGCCATGGCTTCATTATCTTCCACGGCCTCGATAGGTTCTCCTGCTGTGATGATACCCATGAGGGGTAGCATTACTGATGGCTGTTTAACTTCTTCATCGACTAGCTCGATTGAGCGCGCTCTCCCATCATCACCGGTGGCGATGAGACCTTTTTCTGCCAGCGCTTGCACATGCGCGTGGACAGTGGCTGGGGAGGAGAGGCCTAGGGCGTCTGCTATCTCTCGGTAGGATGGGGCATAGCCCTCGTCTTCAAGGTGCGTGCGGATGATCGCGAGCACCTCTGCTTGTTTTTTGGTTATGTTCGACATAAATTTCCTGTTCGCTTTATGTTCGTATTATGAACCGAACAAAAACCGAACGCAAGGGGTGTGGTGGGGATAAGTCGATGTGAAGGCTTTGGAGGAACTGATCGTCGGCACGAACTTGTGAGATCGGTCGCGTGTTGCCGACTCAAAGTTGTGTCGACGCTCATTCCTCTTGGGTGGCCCGTGGTGGGTCGACGTTTTGTTTGGTGGGTTGGGGTTGTAGATGTTCTATATAAGAAAAAAGACCCTCCGTATGGGGGTCAGGTGTGTTGAGCGAGGAGTTCGTCTCACTCAGAAGACGGGATGGATCCCTTTCGTACTGGGTGAGTCCAGTACAAGAAGCAGTTTCCGAGCGCGTGAAGAGTGACGATGGTCAGGAACAAGCCTCCGGAGCCCATGGTGATTCCATAGGCCTCCTGGTTCTCTGTGGGCGAGTAGGTGAGTTTCAGGTAGACCATTCCCGCAGCGATGATCAGCGCTACCACCAGGGAGTTCCTGAGGGACTTCATGAAGGCGGTGCGGAGTGTGGCTGCGTCTATTACCTGTTCGGACATGGGGTGCCTTTCTGTGTCTGTTCGGGGTCAGTGTTGGTCAGGCTTGTGACCAGGTGTTCACGTTGGCGTTGGCTCTCTCAGGAACCGTGGGTTCTTGCCAGCTGCTTTGAACGCTTGTCGCAGGAGATAGTCCTGCTGACGAGCGAGTTCCGTGACGCGAGTTGCGTGGCGGGCCATCTGTGCTTCCAGTTGAGCACGTGCTTCAGTCAACTCTTGACTGGGGCCGTAGCCTTCTTCCAGCAGGGTCAAGACCCTCTCTTGTGCCACGAGACTTCTCTGCTGCATGAGCAGTGCATCACCTCTTTTCAGGAGATTGTCAGGCTGGCACAGTTCGACGAACGTGCTGTACTGATGATGGTCTCCTCGCAAGAAAACCCACAGCGCTGCCGCCAAGAAGAACGGGATGGCCATCAACGGAATGGAGATGAGGAGGATCTCCGAGTTGAAGCTTCCAGTGTCTCTGGCTGTCGCGTAGAACAGACCTGAGAGCAGTGGCATGAGCGCGGCAAACATCAAGAAGTCCCAGTTGTAACGGGCCTTCATCTCTGTTTCGGAGGTGAAGGTGGTGAAGGACTGCAGGGGGAGACTCTCAGACATAGTGGCCTTTCTGCCGCGTTTAGGTGCGTCGCGGGCACTTCACTCTCATGGGCTTAATTTGTCAAAGAAAAAAGACCCTCCGTGTCGGGGTCGTGGTGAGCTAGACGCTCACAGATGCCTGTTTGGCCGTGTCAGTGAAGTTCACCCAAGGTGGGTCGTGTCTACTTGCCTTGAATGCCTGTTGTAGCCGGGCGGCTTGCTCTGCGTGGAGCTTTGCCCTGATGACTTGGCACTCAACCTCGAAGAGAGTGACTTCGCCGAGCAAGTGCATGTTCTGTTCGTATGTCATGTTCGTTTGGTGCTTGCTCAGTACCTTTCGAAGCATCACGATTTGATCGAGTGACGCTTGGAGGATGTTGCCCTGTCCAAGCAGATCTTTCTCTTGGCAGAGTAAGACGAAGATCTTGTAAGCCAGGTGTTTGCCGGTGTACCAGGACCAGACAGCCTTGCTCAGCAGGAGAACCGCGCTCACAAGTGCACTGATACCTGTTGCCCACTTGATCAGGTTGGTTGTACCTGTGAATAGTCCAACTTGCAGCAAGGCTGCGATGCCCATGGTAAAGCAGATGATGCCAATCACCAGGTAGAAGGGTTCGTACTCCGAGCGGTCGAAGGCTTCGGTTCTAGTCAGGAATGGGGGAGCAGCTTCGGAATTCGTCACGTTCAATGGCCTTTCCATGTCGCAGGAGGAATGCAATCGATATTTGACTCCTTTGTTTATTACTTGTCAACATGTCCCGCACAGCTTATCCGTTGATTCAGAGGCCTGATTTTGATAACCTGCGGTCGCTATGAAAAAGACCGTTGAATCAGTTACACAGGGACATCCAGACAAAGTTTGCGATCAAATCGCTGATGCCATTGTGGACGAGTATTTGCGTCGAGACCCTCAGGCGCAGGTGGATCTCAATGTGATGGGAAGCCATGGCATGATGATGATAGGTGGGGAGGTGACGTCTACAGCGGATTTTGATCTTGGAGCTCTTGCTCAGAAGATTTACAAAGACATTGGTTACAACGATGACATAGAAGTCTTCGTAAACATTGAGACTCAGTCCGAAGAAATGAAGCGCGTGAAAAACGGCGCAACGGACAACATGATCATTAATGGTTACGCTACGAGTGAAACGCGCGAGCGTTTGCCACGCGCTGTGGTGTACGCACACGCTTTGGCGCGAAGACTCGATGATCTGCGTCGCGGAGATCCTATGTTCTCTTGGCTCAAACCAGATGGCAAAGTTCAGGTGGTGATGGAGCGTGAGAAAGTTACTGGGGTCACGGTGTGTGCCAGTCATCAAGTGAGTGTTGCAGAAAAAGATGTGCAGACTGCACTTTTGGAACGTTTGCTTATTCCTGTTGTGGGAGAAGATGGAACTCAATTACTTATCAATCCAATTGGTTCATTTACTGAGGCGGGATTCAAGGCGGACTCAGGAGCGAATGGACGCAAGTCGAATGTAGATACTTATGGGGGGTTAATTCCTCATGGTGGCAGCTCATTTTCAGGAAAAAATCCTGGGAAGGTGGATCGCGCAGGGGCTTACATGGCTCGCTATGCAGCGCGTTATATAGTGGATCAAGAGTTGGCATCAGCCGCCATGGTTAACTTGGTGTATTCCATGGGGCGTGCTGAGCCCGTGCATATCCATGCCTCTGGTATTGGTGTGAAGTCTAAGGGGGCAAAAATGCCCGGCGGAGCCGGGTCCGGCTCCGCCGGAGATCTCACTAAACTGATTACTCAGCAATTTGATTTTAGGCCCGAGGCGATTGTTGAGAGGCTCGATCTTCTTAAACCAGTGTATCAATCGACAGCAACATACGGACATTTTGGACGAACGGGACTTCCTTGGGAAGAGTAGGTATAATAGGTGGGTATGGTAGGGAGGAAGAAAAAAGAGGGTCAGGCTTCCATCGCGATTGTCGTCGCGATGGTTTTGTTTGGTAGCATTTTCTTTTTCTTGTCATCAGCACCCGAGCAACTTGTTGCTGGGTCATCTGATGGGGTGGTTCAGGTCACTGGACTTACTCGTAGTGCCGCTGACGTGACAATCGAACGACTTAAGGATGTGCAAGTTGGCGTAGATGGTGTGATTGGACCGGCATATGAACTCATACTTGATAGTGGTCAACTTGAGCGGGGTGAACTTACATTTTTTATTGATGAGAGTGTGGATGTAACAGAAGTGGTGCTGTATCAATTCAATCGAAACACACTTACATGGCTGCCACTGGCAACGAACTTTGATCTCACGAGTGGATCTGTGAGCGCACAGATCGAGTTTTCCGGCTCAACATTAGTGGTGCCGGTGAGCCGTGTGCTATAATGGAAATAATATTTTTTAATCGTTCATTATTTCTCGGGGTAACTCGAGAGAGCACTCTTATGCCTACAAAAAAGAAGGCTCCCAAAGCGGCGGCAAAAAAGCCAGGCGTAGCCAGGTCCGGCTCCGCCGGAAAGCCAGCTGCAAAAAAGCGCTCGGCTAAAAAACCAGCCGTAGCAAAAAAGCCCCGCACAGCGGGATCCGGCTCCGCCGGAAAAGCTGCACCTAAAAAGAAGGTGGTTGTTAAAAAGACTGTTGCCAAGAAGAAGGCTCCGGCAAAGAAAAAGACAGTAGCTAAAAAGAAGGCTGTTGTATCAAAGTCAATTGCAAAAGAAAAAATTGATGTAGAGGCTGTTGTCGATCAGGTTATTGAAGAGGCATTGGAGAACAATATGCCAGTCATGGCGGTTAGCGAAACAAAATTAACCTCCAACGACAAGCCAGTTGAAGTATTACGAAAGATCGTTTACATTGGAACTTGTCGCAACTGTGACCACATGCCAATGAAAGTTGGAAAGCTTGTAGGCGTGCTGTCATTCGTGATCGCTATCCTATCTGTGGTCGTAATCTTCGGGGGGCCGTCCTTGGATACAGCAATTGCTCAACTTGGTTTAGCTGATATTATCCAAGCTGGGCGCTCTTATCTGAATTAACTTAGACGCTAAGTATGAAACGATTTGTTCTTGTGTCGCTGGCTGCCGTTGTGGTGCTAGCGGGTGGAGGGTGTACATCAGTTCCGGAGGAAGCGGAAGTAATAATCATTAATGATCAAGAAGTTGTGGTAGAAGAAACCGTGTCAGAGGCATGGGCGTTCCAAGGAGCGCTCGAGGGGGAGAAAATAGAAAACAAGCAGATTCGGCTAAGTACAGAAAAGGGCGACATTGTTTTTGAGCTCTTTGCTGATACAGCGCCATTAACCGTCTCCAACTTTGTGTATCTCACAGAAGGTGGATACTACAATGGTCTAACCTTTCATCGTCGCGAAGAAGGTTTCGTGATTCAGGGAGGGGATCCAAATGGAACAGGATCAGGTGGTCCTGGATACAGGTTTGAAGACGAGCTGAAAGATAATTATCAATACGAGCGCGGGATAGTGGCTATGGCCAATGCTGGTCCTAATACCAATGGTTCTCAGTTCTTCATTATGTTGGGCGATGTGCCATTGCCAAAGGCCTATACAATCTTTGGACGCGTGACAGAAGGATTGGAAGTTGTGGACGCAATCGCCATTGGAGACACCATGACAACTGTCGCGGTGGAAGACAAACAATAATATGGAAAGAAAACACAGGATTGCCGTAGGGGTGCCTGTGTTTTTAGTTGCACTTGTAGCGATTCCGTTTGTTGTTGGATTCTATGTCGATGTTGAAGAATTTTCTGAGGATGTTCCTGTGCAAAGTGGCGAGGTGGAAATCCCTGAGCTCGGTCTCGATGAGGTTGAACAAGAGGAGGATATTCATATAAGCACTCCAGATGAGGTTCGGGGGATATATTGGACGGCATATACCGCCAGATCACATCGTGCAGACCAACTGCTGGCTTATATGTTGGAAACAGGACTTAACTCAGTGGTTATCGATGTAAAGATGGATGACGGCGAGTTAATTGATATAGAAAAATTTGAAGATGTACTTGATAAGTTATATGAGGCGGACGTGTATCGTATTGCTCGTGTGGCTGTTATGCGTGACGGGGCTTTTGCTTATGCCCATCCTGAGATTGCCATGCGAACAGCTTCGGGTGCATTTTGGCTCGACAGCATTGGGTCTGTTTGGGTGGACCCGGCAGCACCAGAGGTGGCTGACTACGCAATCGATTTAGGATTAGAACTGTACGCAGCCGGATTCGATGAGATTCAGTTTGATTACGTTCGTTTTGCTTCTGATGGGGCCGTCCATGCGATTGTTTACCCCGTGTATGACGGGGTAAGGAGTAAGGAGGAAGTCATGCAGGAGTTTTTCAAAAAAGTAGGGGGAACGTTACGTGATCAACAGGTACCCGTGTCATTCGATTTATTTGGGATGACGTATTGGTCTTACGATGATTTTAATATTGGTCAGCGGTTTGTGGACGCCCTGCCGTACGCAGATTGGATTTCACCTATGGTGTATCCAAGTCATTATCCAAATGGATTCAAGGGGTACGCAAATCCAGCAGAGAACCCTTATGAGATTGTGAAAATGTCGCTAGATGAAGGAGCCGATCTTATCGCAGGAGTTTGGTCTGGAACGGAAGAAGATTTGCGTGCAAAATCACGGCCTTGGTTACAGGACTTTGATATCGGAGCGTACTACACGGCGGAGTTGATCGAGTCGCAAATTAGGGCGGCTCGTGACGCAGGTGCTGGTGGGTGGATTCTTTGGAATGCTCGTAATGTTTATGAGCCGGCTGATTATCGATGAGACTGACTTTCTCTCTATGATTGGGCGACCTCAGCCATCGGAACGAACTTGTGAGATCGGTCGCATATTGCCGACTCAAAGTTGTTCCGCTGTCTGAGTCGCCGGGGTGGACCCAGGGAGGTGGGGGTGGTGAAGGAAAAATCATGGGCATCGAGCCCGTGATTTTTTTGTAAGAAAAAACCCGCCTGCGTTGGCGGGGAGACCTCTAAGGAGAGGTCGGCGTTAGGTTCGGGGTTGAGCCTCGGTTGCTGGTTTGGGAAGGAAGCTGGTGACCAACGAGGGCCCAGCAGCGTGCATGCGTCGCAGAAGCTCGTCGTAGAGCTCTCGATTGTCATCACGTTGGTAAGGCAGTTGGAAGTGCCTGTTGTAGACCAACCCCATCTGTGACGGGGTGCTGGCCAAGCAAACGATCCTGGAGAGCCTGTCGGACATCAGTAGATGATGTCCGTTCCAGTAGTCCCAAAAGGCTCCAATCTCTTCCATCCGAACAAGGAGTCCTTGGATGACCTGTGCGCGCGCTGGGTCGTGTTCGGTTCGCCGATGATGGCCATCTGCCACTTCATGCAGGCAGAGGCTGTACACGTCCGAGAGCTCTTCGAAGTTTTCGGCCAGATCTAGGGCCTTCTCGAAAGCTTCGTTCACGAGAGGGTGGCCTTGTTCGTGGCGCCTTCTCATGAACCTGGTCAACTGGCACCAGTCATGGCAGGACTGTGCCGTGGCGAAGATCCGTTGCCAGATCACCTCTCTGATGGAGTGAAGCTTGGGGTCATCGTGGGGCGCTCCGTAGCTGGCAGAGTGCGCATAGATCCACGCAGGGCATTGTGCATCGAGGTGTTCGATGGCCTCCAGGCACCGTGCGCGCTCTGGCTTGTTGTTCCAGACGTGGAACAGAACGGTTGTCAGCTCATGGGCTGGGGGGGTCACCGACAGGAACTTGATCCAGCATTGGTAGCGTTCATCAGGCGGACTAACCGTCAGGAATCGCCTCCGCCAGAGGTCCGGTCGCTCGGGGAAGGTCTCGAGCAGACGATCGATCACGATCAGCCTGACTTCTGGATCGGCTGTGCTGAGGGATGGTTCGAGCCCGTCACGCTCCACTGGAAGCTCTCGAAGTTGCTGGAGGGCTTTGACGCGGGCATCCGCGCTCACGTCCGTTTCCATGCCGATGATCAACTTCCATTCCCACCAGTCTGTTGCGACTTCTATGGCCTCAGTGCGCAGTCGTGCGACGAGCTGCTCGTTGCCGTCTTGTCTGGCGAGTTCTGTTGCGGCGGTGCAAAGCTCGGCGGTACCTCCGGTCACGGTGCGTAGACGCTGCACGGCCAGGGTGTGAATTCCTCCCCGCGCATCGCTGCGCAGGATGACGTGTACCCAGAACACCGGCCAGCTCGTGGGTCCGCACACGGAGATCCAGGTTGGAACTGCACCCATGTTTGGCAGCGAGAGCTTCTCAAATAGACGCATTTCCAGTGCAGAGCCAGGGAGTGCGAGTGAGAGCGTTGCCCAGAAATGGCGCATGAATTCGCTGTGACCATTTCGGACGAAGTATCCTTCCGGAATATCGTCCTGCAAAATGGAGAATCGCAGTCCCCACGGGAGGTGGGGATCATTCATCGAATCCAGGGCCATGAGGAAGGCTCGGTCTCTTGGGTTGGGTTTCATCTTTTCTCCATTCCGAGGGAAGTAAGCCATAGGAGAGAGGTCATGTCAATGAAACAACGTCGCAAAAATCTGTACAAACCTGCTGACCAACCTGTGCATTGAATGCAACAATTGATACTGGGTTGAGTCACGAATCGTGCATTGAATGCATGATTTTTGTTTTAAGCTGATTATTTGAAATAAAGTCGCAATGTCGGAAGCTAAGCTTCCGACCCGCCTAGGTTTTTTGCACCTTGGCCTGGGCCTTGCTGGTAGCCTTTGTTATAATAAGTTCATGAAAGGACAAATTACAGAGCGAACGTTTTATCAATATCTTAAGTGCCCAAACTGGGTCTATTTTGATGTGCATGTAGATGAGGCACGTCCGCATCAGGCGCTTATGCACAAGCTTCAGAATGATGGAATGATTGAAGGTAAGGAACGAGATCTGATTTCTGATCGGGAGGATTTGGTCGAGGTGACGGCAGAGGATCCAGAGGAGGCGTTTAATCAGACGCTCGCGTTTATGGCAGAGGGTCGCCAGTCGATCTATCACGGGGTACTTGTAGATAAGCATTGGGTTGGGCACCCTGACATGTTGGAGAAAGTAGAGGGGCGTTCTCGCTTTGGAGATTATTATTATATTGCTGCTGATATTAAACGCACGCGTCAGTTGCGCGATGATCATAAGTTTCAAGGGTGTTTTTATGCTGAGCTGCTTGAGCGCATTCAAAACACAAAGCCGGTGATGGGATATGTGATAAATCCTGAGAATAAGGTTATGCCTTATCACATAGAGCAGTTCGAGGGTCAATACGAACTTACTCTGACGGAAATAGAAAAAATTATTGCGGGGAAGCGCCCGGCACATTTTGTGACATCAGGATGTAAGCAGTCGCCGTGGTTTTCTGAATGTCGCGATGAGTCTGAGGGATGTGATGATCTGTCGCTTTTGAATCGAGTGTGGCGCGAGGAAGTGCGCCGCCTTTCAGCGGCCGGTATTGAAACCATTCGCCAGCTTGCGGTGAAAACCATATCGGAACTTGAATTGATTGTTCCAGATGTTAGCACTGGCAGACTAGAGACGATGCGGGACCAGGCGATCTCTATTGTGGAGAATCGTCACATGATTCGTTCCAATGTGGAGTTACCCGAAGCGTCCATTGAAGTCTTTTTTGACATCGAGTCTGATCCGTTGCGTGATTTTGATTATTTATTTGGAGTTTTGGTTGTTGAAAAGGGACAGCAGACTTATCATTCATTTTTTGCAGAGAGTCCCGAGCAAGAAGGGGAGATGTGGGCGGAATTTGTGGAGTTTGTTGAAAGACATCTTGATGCACCTATTTATCACTACGGATGGTTTGAGCATGAAGTGGTTCAACGGTTTGCCTTACGCTATGGCATTAGCGAGATTGCTCGTGAAGCCCTTGAGCGTAATATGATTGATATCTTAAATGTGGTGCGTCCAGCCGTGATTTTTCCGCTCTCATTTTACGCCTTGAAAGATATTGCCAATTACATTGGTTTCACCTGGCGGTCTTCGGATGCGTCAGGGGCAAACTCTGTCATGTGGTTTGAGGAGTGGTTGAAGACAAAGAAGCCTAAAATCCTCCAAAAGATTATGGAGTATAACGAAGATGACGTGATTGCTACTTACAGGCTTCAGAGATGGATGCGTGAAAATGCTTCCTTATGAAGTGGTCAGGATTAATATTAGCGATGGTTTTGTTGGGCGCTGGTTGTACAGCCACGGAGACACCTGTTACAGCTGAGATAGTTGTCGACGAAGAAGTCCTGCTTGAAGAGCGGCCTATTGAAGCTGGGGCACTCACTTCTGGTTCGTGCCAGGATGCTGGTGGGGCCTGGAATGATTGTGGAAGTGCTTGTCGCGGTCAGGACGCGGATGTGTGCGTGACGGTTTGTGCAGAATATTGCGAGTGTGTATCAGATGAAGAGTGTCCCGCAGAGCATGTCTGTACTGATTTTATTGAAGAGGTTGGCATTTGTGAGCCGGTATGAGGGGTATAAAACTATTTGTAGAATTTCTTATTGTGATGATAGCGCTGGGAGCAGCGCTATATTTGAATAGGGTGGCGGTGATGGATTGGTGGGCGACGGCGAGTCTTCCTGAGCTGCCAGTGTCAGTTACATTTGAACAAGTTGTTGAGAATGAATCTTTGATCGAAGAAGAGGATCAGACTGAGGTAGAAGTAGTTGAAGATCTTGCAGTTCTTGAAGAAGATGTTGTTGATGCCGTTGAGGTAGATGTAACAGAGGTGATTGTTATTGATGAAGTTGATGGTGAACTGATCGATGCGTCTGGAGTAATCGAAGAAGAGATTGTTGTTGAAGAGGAAAAGGAAGATCTATTACCACTTTCAATTAATCTTGCGGTTCCATTTACCCCTCAGGCTCCAAACGGAACATGGGGAGAGCCGTATCAGGAGGGATGTGAAGAGGCGAGTGTGTACATGGTTGAGCGATACTTCGAGGGTGAGCCTGAGGGTTTGATTGAAGCAAGTAAGGCCGATGAAGCCATTCTTTCTATTGTTGATTTTGAAAACGAGCTTTTTGGTTTTTACGAAGACACAACCGCACTGCAGACTGGGATGTTCGCCGAACTTATGTTTGGACGTACATATGAGCTAATGGTTGATCCAACGGTAGATCAGATTAAAACTCACTTGGCGGCAGGTCGCCCTGTGATCATTCCAGCTGGCGGCAGACTCTTGAACAATCCATATTTCACAGCGCCAGGCCCGATTTATCATATGTTGGTGATTCGTGGATACACAGAAGCTGGGCAGTTTATAGTGAACGATCCAGGTACCTATAGGGGGGAAGCGTTCCTCTATGACTTTGACACGATCCTCTATGCCATGCACGATTGGAATGGTGGAGAGGAGATTACTGATGGAAGAAAAGTTGCTTTAGTTATTTATCCGTAATATGGACTACTTACTTGGCGGAGCATTGGGAGGGTTGGTAGCATTCTTTTTTTCGTTGCCAGCGATTGTGCTTGAGATTGTTGAGCGTGGAAAAGTAAAGAATGTTCCACTCCTTGTTGATATCAAGACTATTTTTGGTATCAAGATAAAGCATAAGCATGAAGTCTTCTTTATTGGCTTGTTGCTTCATCTGATTCTAGGTTTCTTGTTTGGTTTTATCTATGTAGTTTTTGTGACTCAGGGGTGGCTTTTTGTGACCGATGCTCCTTATACAATTTATTCCCTATTAGTTTACGCTGTGTTGAGTTGGGTGGTGGCGGGATTCGTTTTGTATCCCTTGCTCGGCATGGGAGTCTTTGGTGTTAAGGAGGGGAAGAATGTGTGGGTGGAGATGCTCGTGTCTCATCTCATACTAGGAGTTAGTTTGTGGTTACTTGTTCAGTATTATCAACCTCAATTTTTTAACCTCCCACTGTAATGGAAGCTCAGGTTTTTTCGGTTGGCCAATATCTAGGTCTGGTAAATCAGGCTCTTGGGCAGATTCCATCTGCGCAAGTTGTTGTTGAAGGGGAGGTGTCCGACTTTAGAATCGCCCAGGGGAAATGGGTGAGTTTTGATTTAAAGGATGAACAGGAGGAGGCCGTACTCAAGTGTTTCATGACGAAGTGGCAGTTAAAGGTGGAGATTGAAAGCGGCATGAGGGTACAAGTGATTGGATCGCCAAAAGTGTATGAGCGGTTTGGAACCTTTAAGATGAACGTGCAAGAGGTGGCTCCGGTGGGTGAGGGTGCCCTGCAACAAGCTTATCAACTTTTGAAAAAGAAGCTGGAAACTGAGGGGCTTTTTGATCCATCACGTAAGCGTGGTCTACCAAGGTTTGTTGAGCGCATTGGTCTTATCACGTCACGAGACGCCGCTGCCTTTGGGGACTTTTTACAAATTCTGAATAATCGGTGGGGTGGAGTGACGGTCTCTCATACTCATGTGCATGTTCAAGGTCGTGAGGCTGTGAAGGATATTGTGGGAGCCTTTGCGTACTTTAACGCACTGCCTGAGTTGGATCGCCCAGACGTTCTTGTTCTTACGCGTGGTGGAGGTGGTTTGGAGGATTTACATGCATTCAATGATGAACAGGTCGCCAGGGCGGTATTTTCTTCGACCATCCCCGTGGTGTGCGCGGTTGGGCATGAGCGTGACGAATCATTAGCTGACTTTGTGGCTGATGTGCGTGCGTCAACGCCATCAAACGCCGCTGAGAGAGTCGTTCCATCTAGATCTGATGTTCAGTACGAAATAGAGACCATGGAACGTCACATGGAAGAGAGGATCACTGATGTTGTCCAGGCCCATGGACGGGTTATTGAACGTGCCACCGGGTCAATTTCATTTATTTTAGAGCGTCAGAAGGAAAGATTTAGGGCTATTCAAGAGAGGCTTATGGTTGCGGGGGAGGACTGGTTACCTCTTATCAGGTCAGAACTTGAGGGGGTGGCGCGCGTGCTTAGGCAAGTGGATCCAAAGCGGGTTCTTGCACGTGGATACAGCCTCGTGACGGTTGATGGGGCTGTTTTGACCGATGCATCAAAGGTTGGTGTGGGCACACACGTTGGTGTACAATTGGCCGCAGGATCATTTGAAGCAGAAGTAAAAAGCGTAAATGGAAAGGGACAACAGAAATTGGTATGACGAAAAAGAAAGAAGTAAATTTTGCAAAAGCCTTTGAAGAACTTGAGCAAATCACGCAGTGGTTTGATTCTGAGGAAAATCTAGATCTAGATAAAGGACTTAAGCAGTTTGAGCGTGGATTGGAGTTGGCCGGAGAATTGAAGGAGAAGCTCTCTGAGGTTGAGAACAAAGTGAATGACATTAAAGAAAAGTTTGCCGTCTAAGTTATGCCATACATACTTTTTAGATGGATCATAAATGCTATAGCCCTCCTGGTTGTTGCAAATGTAGTGCCTGGTTTTGGTGTTGCGACGTTTTATAACGCGCTCATCGCCGCATTGGTTCTCGGACTTGTAAACGCTTTGGTGCGTCCACTGTTCTTCATTCTCACGCTTCCTGTCACTATTGTAACCTTGGGTCTGTTCACATTTGTCATTAATGCTTTAATGATTTGGCTGGTTGCCACGATTGTAGAAGGGTTTGTGGTTGATGGGTTTGTCCCCGCACTGCTGGCGGCGCTTATGTTGTGGGTGATCTCACTTGCAACGAACTGGCTTATTAAACAATCAAAAAATTCGTAATCAATTAGCGCCTCATGGGCGCTCTTTTTATGACGCATACCAATTCACTGACACCATCGACACTTGTCGTTTCCGTGGGGGGATCATTAGTTGTTCCCAATGGGGGAATTGATCATCAGTTCCTTAAAGATTTAAAAAAGTTGATCGTCAAACACATTAAACGAGATTGGAGGTTTGTGATTGTGGTCGGTGGTGGAGGAACGGCTCGCCATTATCAGGAGGCCGCTCGTAAGGTGGGGAAGCTCACTCGGGATGACTTGGACTGGTTGGGGATTCACGCAACCCGATTGAATGGGCACTTGGTCAGGACAGTTCTGCGTGACGTTGCCCATCCGGTTATGCTCAAGGATCCAAGTAGACCGATCCGAGGATGGAAGCAGCCCGTCATGGTGGCTGCGGGTTGGAAGCCTGGTTGGTCAACGGATTACGTGGCTACACGCATTGCCAAGAGGCTCAAGGCTAAGGTGGTCATCAATCTGTCTAATATTGATTACGTTTACGACAAGGATCCAAACAAGCATAAAAATGCAAAGCAAATCTGCGACATAACCTGGAAGGATTTCCGAAAGATGGTTGGCAATGAGTGGGATCCTGGTATGAGCGCACCGTTTGATCCTGTGGCATCGAGGCTGGCACATACCGGTGGAATCAAAGTGGCCATCTTGAACGGAAAGAACATGGAGAACCTTGATGCTTTGCTGAAAGGAGAGCGATTTATAGGAACCGTTATTGCTTAAGAAGGATGATAGAACATTGACAACATGCCCTTTATAGGGCATGTTTTGTTGTTCCTGGGTAATCTAGGACAAGCTCGAAAGGAAAAGGTGTCATGCATCTAAAAGAGATCTGTGCCTGGGTTGTGGTGGGCATCATGCTCATCTTTGCCCTGCGGTATGTCTATCAGATCTGGCGTAAGGAGATCACTCCAACGCTATCGATGTGGATTCTGTTCCTGGTCGGCGTTGGCGGGAGCTTGCTGAGCTACCTGCTTCAGGAAGACTGGGACATCACCAGTGGGGTCAACAACGTGGTTGACCTGCTCGTGGTGCTGATCGTGATCATCTCGATCCTGGTGTGGGGAGATCGCACACTGCGATTTCGTCCCTGGGAAAAGTACTACCTGCTGGCGGCAGGGCTTGGGGTGGCCTACGCGGTCATCTCTGGTGATCTCTGGCATTCAAGCCTGTTCGCACAGGTGCTCATAGAGGCGGGAACCATCCCCATGTACCACACCATGATCAAAGAAAAGCGGAACACCGAATCGTTCACCGCTTGGCTGCTGGTCCTGGCAGCTCACGGTGTTGGACTCGTTCCATCGCTACACGAAGGGAATCTTCTCGCGACCATCTACGTGATTCGCGGGATCATCTCCATCTCGCTGACACTCGCCTTCATGACGTACTACGAGGTGCGTACCAAGAGGCAAGAAGCCGGCCGGGGAAGTCTGAGCAACATCTAGCTCTCAACGCGCAGCCTTGACGCAGGCTGCTTTTTATTTCATGATTGTTTGGCACTCGTTTATCTAGGAGAGTACCCATGGCAGAAGAACAGGTTTCATTGATTCCGGTAGTGAGGCGCCCGCCACCACTTTCATTCAGGGTGGTGGCCAAGGACGGTGAGCAACCGTTTCTCACGGCAGGATGTAACCACAGGGTGCACCAGCTCGAGAATCTGATGTTGGGCGATCGGAAGTTGAACGAGAGTAGGCCCACGTTCAAGTTGTGGCAGGCGTGGCTGCCACTCTGGGTTCATCGTTTTTTGCGGAAGGAGTGCATCTTGTGTGCTCATTCAGAGTACTTCAAGGAGGCGATTGTCTGCTCCTACTGCGGCGATGCCATCTTCCCGGGAGACCCCGTGAGTTGCTACATTCCGGGCCAGCTCCCTAAGGACTTCGACATGGGGATGGTTACGCAGGTGCAGCAGGGTTTCGTCGGTTGCATGGGGTCGGAGTGCTGTCCAAGTGGAAGCTTCTTCGCTGGTCACTGGGTCGGGAATGGTGTTCGTAGCCCATTCAGAGGAGGTACGGCCGCCGCGCAATGCTTTCTGTCTGGTGAGATTGTGACGGTGTCCAACGTTGATCGCCAGGAGAGTTAGCTCTCAACGCGCAGCCTTGACGCAGGCTGCTTTTTCTTATCTTGACATGCCCCGTCGGATCCTTTATTATCTCATCGAACTAAAGATTTGCCGTAGACAACGGGTTGCTTCCGAGCATAAGTCCCGTCGAGGTAAAAGGTTTCGACCTTTTTTCTACTGCGGCGCGAGTCTGCAGTTTTTAATTAAAGGTCGAATATTTTTTATGCCAAAAACACGTAATGAGAAGGAAGAGATCATTGCTGATCTTTCCAAGAGGCTCTCTAGCATGAAATCTGCGGTGTTTACATCTGTGTCAGGTTACACAATGGATGACGCTAATGATCTTCGTGCAAAGGGTCGTGAACAAGGAGTTGAGCTGATTGTTGCCAAGAAGACTCTCTTGGTCCGCGCTCTGGAAGAAAATGGATTCAAGGTCGGTAAAGACGACTTACAAGGATCTATTCTAACCAGCTTCGGATTCAATGATGAAGTCTCTGCTGCGAAGATGATGGCTGAGTACGCTAAGGACCGAGATGGGATTAGTCTTGTCGGAGGTATTTTGGAAGGAAAGTTTGTAGATTCAGCTGCTGTTATGCAGCTCTCAACCTTGCCTAGCAGAGATGAGTTGCTTGCCAAGTTGGTGGGTACAATCAATGCTCCAATCTCCGGATTCGTAAATGTCCTTGCGGGTAATTTGCGAGCTCTGGTCTACGTACTAAGTGCCGTTAAGGAGGCAAAGAGTTAATTCGTTCTAATCGATACAATTATGTCAGAAGAAACAACTGTAGCTGAGGAGACTGTCGTAGACGCTCCTGCTGCTGAGGAAAAGTCCGCAGAGGTTCCATCAAAGTTCAAGGCTCTTGTTGAGTCAGTTGAGCAGATGTCAGTATTGGACCTTGCAGAGCTCGTTAAGGTGCTAGAAGAAAAGTTTGGTGTCAGTGCTTCAGCTCCAGCCATGATGATGGCTGCTGGACCAGCTGCTGCCGGTGCTGAAGTAGAAGAGAAGACTGAGTTTGATGTTGAGCTAGCAAGTTCTGGAGACAACAAGATTGCTGTAATCAAGGCTGTTCGAACCATTACTGGTGAGGGTCTTAAGGAGGCAAAGGCTATCGTTGACGCTGCTCCGACAATGGTAAAAGAAGCAGTACCAAAGGCTGAAGCAGAACAGATGAAGAAGGATATCGAGGACGCCGGTGGCGCAGTGAACCTAAAATAAGCAAAGCAACTAAAACACCCTCGGCGAATGTCGAGGGTGTTTTGTTTTTTACTTCTCGATTTTTGTGAGAGTCACGCCGTCAAACGTGATAGTCGTAAAATCTTCATTTGGCACAATTGTGAGCTCGTAGGTTTGCTCGCCAAGAGCATTGGTCCAAGTTTTTTCGATCACCATCGATCTGTCGATGGCTCCTTTGATCAAGACATAGGTTCCTTCCTCTAGGTATCCATGAGAGGCCGTGACGGTGTAGTTTGGGGTTAGAATGTCGTACTGCATCCAGACTATCTCTCCTTCATTGCCAACCCATTGGATATACCATGTTCCGTCTAGGCTACTGGTTTGAGTTGTGGAATTAGGTTGGGAGCCTCTTGGAAGGATTACAAGTAGTGCTACGACAACCACAGCAATACCTATGGCTAGTAAATGATGAGTTCTTGTCTTCATATTATTGTATATGTGAGGTGGCAATGCTGTAGAGCTTTGAGCCAGATAGAAGATAAATGGTGTAGTCAGATTCGTCGACGGTGAAATCTGAAAGATTTGTGAAAGCGCTTGAAGAGTATTGAACCAGGAATTCTCCAGACGCTTTATCAAAAACGATGAGTCTTTGAGAGTCTGGTTCAAGAACATAGATGTAGGAAGAATCAGGCCCTGTCCAAATATCGGTCGCATTTGTTATGCGTGGCTCAACGGTTCCAGCACTCCAACCATCTTCACTTCCGCTAGTGAATCGTGAAATAGAGCCATTTTTCATGAGTACGTACACCGTTCCATCGATAGTCAAGGAAACGGCGTTATCAAATGAGACTGTGCGAGAAGTGATCCAGTTGCTTTCAGATGTAAAGTCGCTACCATTTCGAGTGTATCTTACTACCTGACCCTCTTGGCCGTTTAAGGATGGTCGCAGAAGATAGAGTCGGTCGGCGTAAGCTTGTAAGTCTACCCAGCTAGTATCAATAAGCCCCGCACTGTTTACCTCACCGGAGGTGACACTATAGATTTCACCAATGGTGTCCAAGAGATAAATTTTATCATCTTCTTGCGTGACTTCCCTCGCAACACTTCCTGATTCTGTCGTCTCAGAGATCGCCTCGAAAGTTTTTTGTGATCTGTTTAGTGTGTAGACGCGTCCATCGGAAGCGAATGTGTAAAGTGAGTTTGAGGTTTGAACAATGGCATTTCCAAATACGCCATCTGTCACTGTGGCCAAGTCTGCGAGCAGTGGAGGGTTTGGGATCGTGACAAGATGTCTAATGTCATCCATGGCTGATTGAATGTCTGTAATAAGCTCAACCGATTTTTCCGCACGTTCAGGTGTGTTGATTGGGAGATTTTCTATAAGGGTTTGGGCATTGAGAAAGAGTGTGCGCGCCTGATCTTCATCCTTATAGATAACTGCACTTGATGCGCGCTCGATGGTGTCTTCGATGGTGGCAAGACTTTTTTGGTAAAGATCTTCCTCGGCAGAACGTGCCTGAGATTTGGATATGGTTGTGACACCAAAGGCGAGAATGATCACTGCGGCAATTATTCCAATAACAAGAAACTGTGTTGATCGTGGAATTTGTTTTGTTGAATGAAGAATTGATTGAACGCGGTTTTTTGCGCCACCTCCTGAGAGAACCTGTCGTTTTATGTGATCACGAGTCTCCTTTTTTCTGAGAGCATGAAATGCCTGTTTTGCATGTTTCATTGAGCGTTTTGCCAAAAATAGAAGCACACGGAGTGCAGAACGACCAATTCTACGCAGGGTTGTTGCAAATGATCCGTTGGTGTTTATGTCTCTGAGAACTCTTGATTTTGATTGTGTTTTAACCTTGATCCATTGTGTTACACGGCGTATGGCGGTTGAGATGCTTGGACTTTGATCTTCAAGAAACCTGTCTGTTGTTGCCTGTGTGTCCATGAGTTCATCAACAGATTTGTCTGCTCTAGTAACAGCATGTGTGGATGCGGCGTAGCTGTTGTTTGTTTGATCATCCATTTTAATGACCACTAGAAGCAATGCTTCCTTATGAGAAAAGTATTGTCGAATTTTTTCAACGGCACTTACAGGGGGGAGAGATGAGAGGATTCCATTAAGCTCGTCTGGTTCGATGGTTGTTTGAAGATCTTTGTCTGAAACACAGAAGACATCTCCGTTATGTAAATCTCCGTCAAGGACTACAGCAAACGGCTTTTCCCATGTTGGTAAAGATTGTTCTGTTTGTATTCCACGAAAGAGATTAAAAATCTGATATCTTTGTGAGGGTTTCTTGTGAAGAAAAAGAGCCGTGAGCTCTCCTGTTCCTGAGAGGAACATTTGGCCACCTGATATAATGCCAACCATTGCGTGCAATTGATCAATCGGAACAGACCAACGCCCCTCACGTACATTTTCTGAAAGAGTCTCATTCAACGCGCCAAGAAATTGTTCAAAGCGATGTTGAGGATTTGACTCTTTCCCAAATGAGCTTGCCAGGCGATGTGTTTGATCAATAAGAGTTTCCAGCAGAAGCTCTGTGTCGTCGTTTTCCTTTTTTGTGTAGGCCACCATGAACACAAAACCTCCCCGATCAGAGACCGGAAGTAGGACTGATGTGCCACGAATCTTTTCTTCTGGGCTCGTGGGTTCGTATCTCGATGCTTTGATATTCATGTGGTATTCATTTGCCCTCCATTTACCATTTGTGTACATTATACCCGGAAAGGGTGGAGGTGCAACCGATAGGCATATGATCAAAAATACATTTAAAATTGAGCAGATGTTTGGCTCGAAGACTCGTGCTCGCCTGATGGCACTGTTTCTTCAGCATCCGGATGAATCTTTTTTTGTTCGGGAACTTACTCGTAGGATCGATGCGCAGCTTAATTCCGTGAGACGAGAACTCGCGAATCTTATTGAATTGGGTTTAATTACTGAAAAAAAGAGCAAAACAAAGGAATCTACCAGGTTATCAGAAAAGAAGAAATACTATCAGGTGAACACAGAGTTTATCCTTTTTGATGATCTACGTTCTCTTTTTCAGAAGGTGCAGATTTTACTGAAGAAGAATTTTGTCCAAGTTATTCAGGAAAAGGGGACTGTTGACTACTTTGCGTTTACTGGTCGTTTTGTTGACGCCATTGATATTGAAACAGATATTCTGATTGTAGGAAGCCTGAAGCAGGCTGATCTTGAAAAGATGATTACGCAGTTTGAAGAAGAGATTCCTTACGAGATAAACTACACATTAATGCCAAAAGATGAGTTTCTTGACAGACGTCAGGTGGCGGATCGATTCTTACTCTCCATCTTAAATGGGGAAAAAGTTGTGATGATAGACAATTTAACTGTCTAACTATGTACTTAGTGATTGCTTCGCAAGATATTTCAAATTTAACCCTCGCTTTGCTGGATGGAGGAGATCTGGTTCAAAGCGAGGACTTTTTTGTTCCTCCAGAAAAGCACTTGGTTTCAATTGATGAGACTCTTCATAAGTGGAAGATGCCAATTAATACCCTAAAGGGGGTAATTGTTGTTACTGGTCCAGGTTCATTCACCGCAAGTCGGGTGAGTGTAACTCTTGCTAACAGTATTGCCATGACTCAAGATATCCCCATATGGGGGATCACAAACCCTCAAAATATTTCCGTTAAGGATCTTGTTGGTAGTCTTGATCTTAGCAAAACCCCTCAGGGGACTTTTGTCCTACCAGATTACAATAAGGAGCCACACATCACTCTTTCAAAAAAAACGTGGGGATAACGAGTTGGATGCAAAAAATGGAAAATGCTACTCTTAGTGTAATAATTATTATTTTTCACTAATCTAACGCTATGTATCTTACGCAAGATGTACTGCAGGGACCACTTCTAGAGCTATGGGATACGTTGATCGCATACCTTCCAAATTTATTGGGAGCGGTCCTCGTTTTTCTGGTCGGCGTCATTATCGCCCATATTTTACGCACAGTCGTTGTAAAGGTTGTTGCACTCTTACGTGTAGATGATCTTGCAAAGAAGCTGGAGATAACATCACAGTTTGAACGAGCAGGACTTCGTCTACACATCGGAGGTCTTCTTGGTTGGATTGTTAAGTGGTTTTTCATCATCATTGCTCTCATCGCAGCAACAGATATTTTAGGTTGGGATCAAGTTACTGACTATTTGAGTCAGGTGGTCACATTTATCCCTAACGTAATCATTGCTGTAATTATCCTGCTCGCTGGAATCTTGCTTGGAAACTTTGTTCAGAACGTCGTTAAGACTTCTGTAGAAGCTGCAAAGCTTGAATCAGCTGATTTTCTTTCCGGAGTGGCAAAGTGGGCCATTTTAGTGTTCACTTTAATGGCTGCATTAGTTCAACTACAGATTGCACCTGAATTGATCAGAGTTCTCTTTACAGGATTGGTTGCCATGCTTTCACTTTCAGGTGGGCTAGCATTTGGCCTTGGTGGAAAAGATCATGCTCATAAGTTCTTGAATCGTCTTCAAAAGGACATCTCTTCAGAAAAATAATGTCGGAACCTTACACTTACGGTAAAATGCGTTTTTGGGAAATGTTCCCCGGCCTAACGGTTTGGGGAACTTTTCTACTTGCATTATCTTTCTCTTTTTATAAGCCGCTATGGGTGATAGTTTTTATCATCGTCTTCGATCTTTTGTGGCTGTTTCGAGTTTTGTATTTCAATATTTTTGTTTTAATTTCATGGCGAAGATATAAAAAAGCAGATCTCGTAGACTGGCAGGCTAAACTCACTGGCTTAGATGGTGCAGAAAAGATTCATCACTTAATTTTTCTGCCAACGTACAAGGAGGGATACGACATCATCCGCGGAACACTTCGAAGTCTGCGTGAAAGTCCTTTCCCAAGCAGAAAGATGATTGTTGTTTTGGGAGGAGAACAGGGTGATGAACAGGCTTTTGGTAGACATGTGATAAGAGCACAAAAAGAATTTGGCATTGAGTTTCTTCGTTTATTTACAACGGTGCACCCAAAAGATATTGAAGGAGAGATACCTGGAAAGGGGTCTAACTTGAATTGGATGGGGTCCCGTACAGAAGAGATGATAACAAAAGAATTTCCAGATCTTAATGATGAAGATCTGGTGGTTTCTGCTTTTGACGTCGACACGATCGCACACAAGCAATATTTCTCTTACCTGACATATCTCTATTCTACTGTGGAGAATCCAACTCGCAGCTCCTTTCAACCGATCGCATTGTTCTCAAATAATATTTGGACATCATCTGCACCAGTGCGCATAGGTGCCTTTGGAACAACCTTTTGGTTATTTGGGGAGCTGACGCGTCCTGACAGACTTTGGACATTCTCATCACATTCGATGCCGTGGAAGATGCTGAAGGATGTTGGGTTTTGGCAGAAAGATATTGTGAGTGAGGATTCGCGAATTTTCATGCAAGCCTTTTTGCATTATGAAGGTGATTACAGGGTGATCCCGATGTTCTTACCAGTATCTATGGACGCTGTGTCTGGTAAGACCTATAAGGAATCTCTCGGCGCGCTCTACAAGCAAATGCGACGATGGGCATGGGGAGTTGAACACCTGCCATACATCATCGATGGGTTTAGGCGCCATCCAAATATTCCACGAGCAAAGAAGATAAAATACGTATTCAATCACATTGAGGGCATGTGGACATGGGCCACAGCCCCGATCATTATGTTTGTTCTTGGGTGGTTGCCATTGTGGGTTGCAGTAGGGCGTGGTGAGGCTTTGATTCAGGCGGCGCCTTTTACTCTACAGTCCCTCATGCAACTTGCCATGATCGGTATTCTTGTCTCAGCGCTTGTTTCACTTACACTTTTGCCGAGGCGTCCAGAGAAAATAAAAAAGCACACCTGGGTGGTGATGCTTTTCCAATGGGCCCTGCTTCCTATTACGTTTATTGTCTTCGGTTCATTTCCAGCTATCGATGCCCAGACAAGACTTATGATGGGCAAATACCTAGGGTTTGATGTGACCAAGAAAGTGAGGTGATCATCTCGTCTGATCTAAAACTATTCTCTTTTCAAAACCTCCGCGCTCGTCGTGTTTTTTTGTTTGTATGAGTTGGAGCTGTTCTCGGTGTGTTCCGTCTAGGGCCGTGAGTGAGTGGATGACCTCAATGATGTCAGCGAGCTCCTCAGTTTCTCCGGATTCAATATATTCCCTAACTTCCTCTATCAGTTTTGCCCGAAGTCGGTCTCGATACTCACCAGTGTCAGCCACATGGGTAATAGCCACGTCTCCATGAGATTCGATTATTTCTGGGAGTTTGTCGCGAACTAACTTATCGTGACAGACAGAGAGAGGGTGATAGCCTTGTCGGACAATAGTTTCGGTTGGTTGAAACAATGGTCGAGGCATTTGCTCCCACACAAACCAATCCCAGCCTTCGCATTTTTCTGGTTCCCGATTACACACTTCTCCTGCTGCGTACTCTGCCAAGATCCAAATCGTGGTGTAGTGAGTGCCCTTATCAAGTCTTATATCATTGGTCGACGTAAAAAACTTTAAGTTCTTGATTGATATTCCAGCTTCCTCAAGCGTTTCTCTTGCCGCACACATTTCCCATGACTCACCAAACTCTAAGTGCCCACCAGGAGGACTCCATGTGCCAGCGCCGTTTAAAGCCTTTCGTTTGCCAAGCAAAACTTTTCCGTCTTTTACAACAAGTACACCAATGCCAACTTTTGGCCGCTGTTTGGTTAAATGGTTGTCTTGTTCTTGGCTATTCTCTATCATAGGCCTGTTATGTCAGATCCTTCTGTTAGCATACATATAGTGGTTTGGAACTCTATGGAGTTCCTTCCTGACCTTCTGAAATCCATTATGGGCCAGACCTTCCGGGATTTCAATGTGCTTGTAATTGATAATGCTTCCTCCGATGGAGTGGGTGTTTTTCTTCGTGATGAGTATCCAGAAGTCATGGTTATCCGAAATCCAAGAAATCTCGGCTTCTCCGTGGCTCACAACCAAGGGATCCGCTACGCCTTGGATCACGCAAGTCCTGATCAAGAGAAGTTTATCCTGGTCACAAACCCAGATATTATTTTCTCCGACGATTATTTAGAAAGGCTGATGGCGGTCCCAAGGGATTATCCGGAAGTGGGAAGCTTTGGCGGAAAGCTTCTGAGAGCATTTGGAGAAAATCTTGCTGACGAGGTGATGCGCGAGACAATTCGTTCAGATCGATTTGATTCAGTTGGATTGAATCCTCATAAGAATCGAACGGTGACAGATCGTGGGGCTGGCGAAATGGATCGCGGGCAATTTGATGAGATGGAGCTTGTGTTCGGTATCAGTGGAGCGTTATGTCTCTATCGAGGTAGTGCGTTGGAAGATACACGCTATGGAGATGAGTTTTTTGATCAAGATTTTTTTGCTTACAAGGAAGATGTGGATATGGCATGGCGATTGCAACAGGCTGGGTGGGGATCGCTCTATATTCCAGGTGCTGTTGCTTATCACTACCGTGGAATGTATGGACCAGAGAAGATGGGGTTGTGGCAACGTATAACCAACAGGCGAGCTAAGTCATCTCTTCGGAATTATTACTCCACACGTAACCATTGGTTGATGCTTGTAAAAAACCTAAGGATTTCAAGCATGCTTTTGGCTCTTCCATGGATCTTTACTTATGAGCTCTCTCGCTTGGTGTATGTCATTCTTTTTGAAAAAGGAATCAGGGCAATGTTTGATGCGATGAAGTTTTTGCCATCTATGTGGGCTAAACGCCGTGCAGTTCTTAATGGGAGTCGTGTTCGAGCTCGAGAGATACGGAAATGGTTTGTATGATAGATGTTTCTGTACTTATCGTGCACTACAACACCCCTGGTTTGCTCAGGCAGACGCTTAAGGGTATTTATCGAGCTAATCCTAGTTGTTCGATTGAAATCATTGTGGTCGATAATAACCCTCAAATGCGAGTGGCCGATAAGGTGCTTGATGAGTTCCAGGATGTTATTGTTTTAACAACGGAAGAAAATATCGGTTTTGGCCGCGGTATGAATTTGGCAATGGAACACGCTTCAGGGCGTTTTTTATTTGTTTTCAATCCGGACATGATTTTGACAGAAGGCTCACTTGAACAACTCATCGGATTCATGGAGACACACCCAGACGTTGGCATGGTGGGTCCACGACTTTCGAACCCTGACGGCTCACGGCAATTCAGTGCATATAAGTTTATGGCTCCAGAGGTGATATTTTACAGACGCCTGCCAATGTTGCGTCGATTTGAATTTGCTCAGACAGCTGTTGATGCCTACATGTTGAAAGGAGAGGATCTTACTCGGACTCAGAATGTTGATTATATTCTCGGAGCAGCTATGTTTGTTCGGAGAAAGGCTTATGAAGACGTTGGGGGATTCGATCCAAACTTTTTTGTTTATTTTGAAGATCAAGATTGGTGCCGACGTTTTTGGCTCAATGATTGGCGAGTTGTCTATCACCCTCAAGTGGAACTCATTCATTATCATAGACGTGAAACAGCTGAGGGGGGATTTTTCAAACAGGTGTTGAATCCTCTTACACGTATTCAGATAAAAAGTGCGCTATACTACTATAAAAAGTATAAGGATCAAACATGAGTCACAGCGCAAACTTTTTACATCAGGTTGAGCCTGAGATAGAGAACAAACGATATCGACGCAGACGTCTTGTGCGAACACTTTTGGTATCCAGCATTATTCTTGTTGTAGCGTGGTCGATTACTCTGGTTGTTGTCGCTGGTCAGGTGTATGCCCATGTGTCAGATGCGCGCGATCAACTACTTGAGGCCAAGGTTGAGGCGCAGTCACTCTCTTTTGAGCGCGCGCGAGAGATTCTTGCGGGAGCTCAGGAGGACTTGAGTGTTGCTGAGGGACGCTTGCCGATCCTGTCATCTATTTCTTGGGTGCCAGCCATTGGCAGATATGTGACGTCTGTATCAGATTTAATTCGTGCCAGTTCGAGTATTGCCTCTGCTCTAGATCCACTGTTCGATCTTGGTGAGGACATGATGCAACTGGCTGGAGTTTCTCAAGACTATCTTGACGAGATACAAGATGGATTTTCTGCCGACATAACTTTTGATGATCTTTCAACAGAAACCAAGCGCGCCGTTCTCTCAAGGCTAGCGGCTTCGGCAGATGAAATTGATCTGCTCACGGCACAGGTGCACATCGCTCAGCAAGAGATTAAATTGTTGTCCGGAGATGTTCGGGTCGGTCCGATGCTAACCCTACTTGATCCTGTAGCGGTGCAGCTCGCTCTGCTTGAAAATCAATTGAATTTACTTTCGATCGCTGCACGTCTGCTTCCTGCCTATGCCGGCTTGAAGGAACCATCAACAAACCTTTTGCTGTTTTTAAACAATAGTGAGATGCGTCCTGGTGGGGGCTTTATTGGCTCTTACGGAATACTCGAAACATTCGGTGGAGACATATCTCATCTTGAGACTGCTGACGTGTATGCTCTGGACAATTCTGCTGCCAGTCACGTTACTACTGAGCCACCTTCACCGTTGAAAGAATACAATGCAGCAACTCAGTGGTTTTTCCGAGATAGCAACTGGTCGCCAGATTTTCCAACGTCTACAGCTAAAGGCATTGAGCTTTTCTTACAAGAAGCTGGTTATATTGGTACGGAATCTAAGGTTCCGACTACAGATCACATAGATAATGTAATTGCTTTGACTCCAACATTTGCATCCAAGCTTCTAGAAATAACCGGGGGGATTGAAATTGGAGGACAGGTATTTACTGCTGAGAATATTCCTGATGCCATTGAATACCAGGTACAGTTCGGTTTTAAGTCTCAGGGGATTCCAGTGTCACAAAGAAAAGAAATATTAGGCGACTTGGTAGATGAAATGAAGTCTCGGCTTTACCAACTTTCCTTTGATGAGTGGGAACAGGTTTTCATAGATGTTCGTAGTGCGCTTGTTAGCAAGCAGATTCTTTTGTTCTCAACAGACGATCAAGTTCAAGAAGTTATTGAGCGATCTGGTTGGGGAGGATCTGTAACACCTGGAGACGTTGATACCCTCATGGTGGTAGACGCCAACCTAGCAAGTTTGAAGTCAGACCCAGCGGTAAATAGAACCATCAAGTACACCATCAATAAAGATGATCGCGGTCGTTTTATGGGAACCGTGTCTGTGACGTATGATCACACGGGAATCTTCGATTTTAAGACCACTCGATACCGAACCTACACAAGAGTCTATGTTCCAAAGGGTTCTGAGTTGATTGAGGGAAGTGTTGAAACACAAACACTCAGCGATCTTGGTTTAACGTCCTTTGGAGGGTTCATTTCAATAGAACCAGGACAACAAAAAACTCTCACGTTCAGTTTTAGACTCGCAGGTGAGGTTACTAGCTCTATTGCTAGAGGTGACTATGAACTGGATGTTATAAAACAAAGCGGAACGGCAGCTCACGCGTTGACTTTGGACTTCGATTTTGATAAGAATGTGACGCACGCAGATCCTGCTGAGGCTGGAAGTGAGTGGGGAGATGACCTGTATAGGTTGAACACCATTTTAGATCAAGACTTGGAGGTACGCGTTGAACTTTAGATATGTTTCAGAAAAAGATCGGAATTGATTTGGGTACAACCACTGTCCTCGTTTATGTCCCTAAGCGAGGTATTATTATTCATGAGCCATCTGTGGTGGCAGTGAGCTATACAGACAAGAAGGTGTTGGCTGTGGGTAAAGAAGCAAAGGACATGCTTGGTCGTACGCCAGATACTATTGTGGCAAGACGACCATTGAAAGACGGAGTGATCGCGGATTATCGGACAACCGAAGCGATGCTTCGTTATTTTATTAACAAGGCTCTTGGGGGTGTGCGATTGTTCCGTCCTGAAGTTATGGTTGCCGTGCCTGGGGGAATCACATCTACAGAAAGACGTGCGGTGATCGATGCGACGCTTGCCGCTGGGGCTAAGGCGGCTTATATCATTAAGGAGCCTATTGTGGCGGCTATTGGCGCGAACATCCCGATTGGATCTCCGTCAGGGCACATGATCATTGATATCGGGGGAGGAACATCAGAGATGGCCGTCATTTCCCTTGGTGGAATTGTGGCCTCTGAGTCCGTCCGTATTGGTGGGGTGAAGTTTGATGCTTCCATTAGTGATTACATTCGACGTAAATACAGTTTGGCGATTGGAGAGAGAACGTCTGAAAATATTAAAATTGAGATCGGGGCAGCGATGTATCTTCCAGACAAACTCACCATGGAGGTGAAGGGTAGGGACATGGTTACGGGATTACCAAAACTTATTGAAGTAACTTCTGATGATGTCACCGCGGCGATTCAAGATGAGCTAGAGGGCATTATCAACACCGTAAAAGAAGTGCTTCATAAAACTCCTCCGGAATTGAGTGCTGACGTGATGGATAAGGGGATTGTACTTTCAGGAGGCTCGTCTCAGCTTCGGAACCTTGATACACTTATTGCAGAGGCTACAGGTGTTCCAACCTTCTTGGCAGAAGATCCCCAGCAGTGTGTGGCAAAGGGGACGGGGATCGCCCTTGAGAACCTTGAGGCTTACAAGAGATCTATTTTTACCGCGTAGCTATGGATGCTGAATTGAATCTTCTTTCAAACACAAAAGGTCTAGTGATGTATGCGATTGACGCGAGCTCTGCGAACAAGCAAAGACGCACGGGAGTAGAGAATTACGCACGCGATTTGATTCAGGCCATGAAGAGCCACCCACTCATTGAGGGAGAGCGGGTGGTTTTGTATTCACCCACCCCTCTTGATGAGACACTCGGAGAGTTACCAGAAGGTTGGTCAAGTTCTGTTTTGAACTGGCCGTTTTCTCGTGGTTGGATGGCAGGGAGAGTGAGGTGGGAGGTGATGAGGAAAAAACCATCCGTGCTGTTTGTGCCAGCGCAAGCAATTCCAAGAGTGTCAAAACAAGTGAAGGTTGTGACCACTATTCATGATGTGGCATTTGCTCGTCGACCAGATCTTTATGATCCAAAGGTTCGTAAACGATTAAAAAGTGTGACTCGTCACGCTCTAAAGCATTCACTGAAAGTTATTGTTCCTTCTCAAGCCACAGCAGATGATCTTCTGCAGATTTATAGGACATCGAAAGAACATGTTGTTGTGACGCCTTTGGCTCCTTCGATAAAAATGGAACAGACCGATGCTCGAGCAACGCTTCAGCATTACCGCCTGGGAGCAAACTTTTTTTTAACCGTAGGACGTCTTGAGGCAAAAAAGAACATCACTACTCTTATCAAGGGGTTCGAACTTTTTAAGTCGCGTCGTGGAGTAGGGGATCCGTTCGAGCTTGTTCTTGTTGGGGAACCAGGCTTTGGGTATGAGGAGATCGATAAGTATTTTCAGCATTCATCAGCCAAAGAAGCGATTCGATCACTTGGGTATGTTCCAGATGATCAGGTTGGGCATTTGATGACTGCGGCGACAGCTTATATGTTCCCGTCTTGGTATGAGGGTTTTGGCATTCCAAATCTTGAGGCCATGTCTGCCGGCACAGCTTTGATTAGTTCTAATATTCCTGCGCACAGAGAAGTGGTGGCAGATGCTGGAATACTTGTGCCACCAAATGAAGCAGAAGGATGGGCACAGGCAATGGAGAAGATTGTTCGCGATCCAGCCATTCGTCAGGGATTAGTAGACAAAGGTAAGGAGCGTGTTGCAACGTTCTCCTGGGAGCGCACAGCTCAGCAGACTTGGGAGGTGCTCAGGAGCCTGGTATAATGTCAGCGTCTATCAACAACTGACTAAAATCTATGGAAGATCTTAAAAAAGAACTTGAACACCTAGGGCTTTCTGATAAAGAGGCTAGTGTTTATTTGGCAGCGCTTGAAATGGGCCCATCGCCCGTACAAGACATTTCGCACAAGTCTAAAGTAAATCGAGCCACTACATACGTAATGATCGAGTCGCTTGCGGGACGAGGGCTCATGTCGACGTTTCAAAAAGGAAAGAAACGTTTTTATGCTGCTGAGAGTCCAGATAGACTCATGAGCATTATTGAAAATCAGCAGAAGACACTTAAGGAAAAACAAGCTGAACTTGAGACTGCCATGCCGATGCTTGCTGCGCTCTATAATGCTGAGGGGGCCAAGCCGCAGGTTCGGTATCTGGAGGGGGCAGAAGGGGTAACGACCGTGAGGCAGATCATGGAGCGTCTTCGGGGGGAATTTATTGAGATTGTTCCTATTGAAGTGGCTGCTCGCGTGAACGAAATTATGGGTGACGAGCGAAAAGAGCATCATCATAATTTAAAACAGCAGTCCATGAAATATCGCGTGTTGGCGGTGATGGAAACACCTGACCTTTCTAAACTTGGAAGCATGGGCGCGGGAGAGTATAGGATTATTTCTGCCGATAAGTTTCCTATTCATGGAAACATTTCTGTGAGAGATGATCACGTTTTCCTGTTCTCATTTAAGTCTGCCGTGATGTCTGTTGTTATTCGATCTCAGGAAATTGCCGATACAATAAGAGCACTTTTTGAAATGGCATGGGAGAATGCTGAGAGTGCCCCTAGTAAAATAACGCAAAAAGAATAGAGCCATTAAGAGGCTCCCGTCGGGTTTCGCATGATCTCGTCCCTCGTGTTGGGGCGTGATTTTTTTTGGGGTGTGGTGGGTGGTGTTTTTTTTGTGTGGGGTGGGGTTGTGGGTAGCTAGCCGGCTCCGGGACATGCAACACATGCTGGAACGAAGCGGAGCTTGTCGACCGAGATCGGATCTACTCGATCATTTCCGAGATTCATCAGTTGCCTTGTCAGGGCTGAATGAAGTTCTCGTAGATGCTTGTGAGCAGAGCGTTCATCATTGCCATACATCAGGTCCCTCTCAGTGCAGAGGGCAGATTTGTTTGGCGATCGAGTTGAAACAACCACATCTTACCTCCACACTTGTCCCGTATAAGGATTTCTTACCGGAACTCCTCCAGTCATGACTGGAAACACCCGGATGGCCCGGGCTACCTGCACTCCCCGTATGGAAGCAACAATCCAAACTACCACTGAAATAGGGGATCGTCAAGGGATTTATGGGGCATTTTGTGTCAGTCAATAACAAAAACCCGACACTAAAGTGTTGGGTTTTTGTATCTCTATCATCTTTTTCAAGATGTTGGGGAGAGAGTGGATCTTTCGACCCTCACAGCCCATCACTTGCCATTTTTGTGTAACGACTGAGATTCTCGTGGGATTCCTCCCAAGGAGAGAGTCTGGCAAGTCGCCAAGGTTGGCAGTTAGTGATGGGGTGTGAGGGGTGCCCGACGTGCTGGATGGTTTAGGTCCAGCACGTCAGGTTTCGTTGATGACCCTCAAAGCGACTCCTACATTCCGAGGCCGGCGGTGAGACCGGCTCCGAAGATGTGGAGAGCGCCAACGGCTCCGTAGAGTGCCGTCGGCAGCTTGAAGGCCTGTTGGGCCAGGGGTTCGCGTCGGACCATCCACAGGAAGAGGCAGGCCATGGTGACCCAACCCAGCTTGTAGACGAAGAAGTACTCCGCTCCGGCGCTCAGGGCCAGGTTCATGACCGGGTTCGCCTCGGTGGCGGCTCCGGTGCTCACCCAGTACCAGGTCGCAAATGCATCGCAGAGGTTCAGGATCACGACCAGCCACAAGGCCTTTGTGAGCCGTTCTTCGGCGATGGCACAGCGTGTGCACTGACTTTCAGTGTCCATGGTGGGTACTCCTCTCAGAGTTGGTGTTGAGCCAGGACGGGCTAGTTTTCCCAGGGATCTGGAAGAGCTGCCTGGCGGATGCGCTCTGCCATTGCTGGCAGGGCTGGGATGTAGGTGGCGATCGCCTTGATCGTCACCAGGTCGCCGTTCGGTCGACTGGGCCGTGAGGCTGGCTCACGAAGTTCCAGTACGTTTCCATCACCATTGATGATGACGGTGAAGACCTTTTTCATGTTTACCTCGAGTGGTTGTTGGGCGGGGGAAACGCCGCAGGTGTTATAAGACAAGACCGGCAGGGGAGAGTTTGCCGGTCAGATCGTCCCCAATCAAATTGTTTGTAACCGTCATAGGGCAGAAGTAACTTCTGCACTCTGATGGTTGGCCGGGCTGGCACAGTTTCGGGAAGCATTCCCTAGCTGTGCCAGTCCGGCCCGTGTACCTACCGCACACCCACCCTCAGCCTGCCATGGCTGGGATCACCTCCAGGCTAGCTGGCGGCGGCCTCGACCTCGTCGGTCTCGTTCGCGTCGGCTCCCTCGGAGGGCTCCTCGGCGGCGGGGACGGACTCGATCTCGGCGGCGGCGGCGGCCTCCTTCTCGGCGCGGGCCTCCTCGCGGCGGCTCTCCTCGGCGTTGACCAGCCCCTGCAGGGTCTCGGTCTCGGCGTCGAAGATCTCCTGGGCGGTCTCGAGGAGACCCCACTTCGAGGCCTTCATCTCGGCGTTGAAGCGGTCCAGGCGATCGCTGGAGTTGGCGTTCTGCTCCACCCACAGCGCGAGCCGCAGGTTGCTCCCGATGAGCTTGGGCAGGTCGACGGTGTGGAGGGGGCTCTGCTTCGGCGCGCGGAAGCCGTTGACGGACCAGGACGTGAGGACCGCGATCTCCGTGGGGCTGAGCTTGAGGGCTCGTCCCTGCGGGAGTCCACGGAGCAGGAGGTTGTGGACCTCCTTGTCCTCGTCGCTGCTGTCCAGGTCGGCCTTCCGGTTCTGGCCGAGCCACTTGTTCAGGTCACCGACGTAGTCGGCCCGGTCGCCCTTGAGCTTCCGGTTGCCCTGGAACGAGCGCTCGGCCGCGACGGCGAAGTCGACGGCGCTCCACGCGGTGTGGACGCTGCCGCTGGCGAAGACGTACATGGCCTCGACGAAGTCGCTCGACAGTCCGCTGCGCTTCACGAAGGACTTGATCGCCTCCATGAGCTGGCGGGCTGTCGGCGGCAGGACGGCCTTCTGCTGCGGCTTGGGGGCGGCCTTCTTCTGGTTGGGGTTGTTGAGGGCGGGGGGGAGGACGAGGGCGCTGGTGGTCATTACGACTCCGGGTTGTACGCGCGATGGCGTACGGGGGGTTGGGCACTGCGGTAGCACTAGCTCGTCGGCGAAACCGGCGAGGGGAAATGTTGTCTTGTCCCTAGAAGGTCATGAGCAATGCTCCTGAACTTTTAGGGATGGGTGAGACAGTTCACGTACGAACTGCTCACCCCGTCCTATGCTTTCTCAGCGTGGGGGCTCTGCTTCCCCTAGGCATCTTTCACTGTGCTTTCGTCCAGTGAGAGACTCTTTCATGTGGAGTCAGACTCCTCATGTCAGACCACAACTTGCGTCATGTGGCTACGTGCTGTTGTTTTCTGAGGCTAGACTTGCCCCAACCTACCGCCGTAGGAGTTGTTGTGACCGCTGCTCAGGCGTTCTGGGCCCGACGACGCTCGAAGCCCGCCTTGCGGATCTCCCAGCTTCGCTGGTCCTGACGTCGCGCGATGGCGTCGCGGCAGAGCTGGGTGAGGACCCGGAGGTCCACGACCATGTTCAGCCCCTGCTCGCGGGCCTCCCACACCGTGATCCGCAGCTTCATGGCTTCGCGGATCCGCTCGTCACTGCTGGTACCCAGGGCACCGTGCAGCGCCTGCCAGTCCGACGGGGTCCTACGCCCGCGCTTCGAGAAGATCCGGTTGACCTTCTTGAAGTCGGGCTCGTCGAGCGGAACGACGAAGTGGCCGAGCCGGAAGGACGGGGCGTCCTTCAGCTCCATGTCCTCGATCCGACGCAGCAGGGTGTTGTTGCCCTTCATCTTCGACTCGGTCTCCATGATCCCCGCCATCGCCTCGGTGAAGAGGGTCATGCCGGAGCGGCCGTGGTGGCCGGGAGCGCGGACGATCCGCCAGAGGTCGTAGCTGCCCACGACGCTGTTGCCGAGGATCCGCTTGGCCTCCCAGATCGAGGGGACGACCGCGGCGGTCTCGAGGACCACGACGGCCTTGCCATTGCTGCACCGGTTGCACGTGCACCGCAGGGCCAGGCCCTTGCAGGTCTCGATGCGTCCGGCCCAGTCGGAGCCGTTGGGGCGGGTGATGGTCTTGACCGTGGCGGCGGCCTTGACCGGGGGGGTGGGGGACACGGTCCGGCTGATGGCCGGGGGGAGGACGGACTTCGGCTTGTTGGTCTCGACCCGATCCTGGAGCTCTCCGCACTGGTTGAACAGCGCGGTGAACCCGATCTCCGAGGGCGTCATGCCCAGGGCGATCGCGGCCTCGCAGGCGGTCTGCACCACCGCGAGGACCTCCGGTCCGGACATCGCCACGAGTTCGGCGTTCATGCCGTGCTTGGCCACCAGCACGTGGCTGGCGACGGCGACGAGCAACTCGTGGACACGGACGATGCGCTCGGCCTGGACCCCGTTGGTCACGTTCTGCCCGTTGATGCGGCAGTTCATGGCGGTGACCGGGGTCGGGGTGGGGTTGTACTCCAGGCCGTCCATGAGGGACTGCTTGGCCTCCCACTCCTCGAACTCGGCGTCGGCCATCAGGGTCGCGTCGGGCGCGTCGAACGCCATCTGCTCCCAGATGCCTTCACCGTCGACGATCTGGTCCGTGTCGTGGAACATGTCGTCGAAGGCCGAGTTGTGGTCGGCATCCAGGTTGGCCCAGGCCATCTCGGAGAAGTCCGGGACGTTGGTGTCGCCCAGGACGTGCACGTTGCCGTCGCTGTCCGTCACCAGGCCACGGGACTCGGAGGGGTTCTCCTGCCGGCGTCCGTGAGCGCGGGCCCAGACACGCATGGCTTCGCGCGCCTCGATGGCTTCCTTGGTCCAGATGTCGTTGCCGAATCGGTCGGTCTTCTGCATGGGTAACTCCTGCGGACGCTGCGCGTCCGACTTGATGGGGGATCCCATCGCTTGGTAAGCGAGGGAAGGGGGGGGGTTGAGGGGTGGATGGGGCAGTCCCGCCTAATGGCAGGCGGGGGTGTGCTCTATCCTTGAAAGATGTTGCACAGTCGGCCGAGAGGTAAGTCTCGATCCACTGTGCAACGTCTTCATCCTGCAGAAGGGCTCAAGCATGGTGAGCCACTCTGTTGGACGGACTAGAGCATGGCGTATGCTCTAGTCCTCGTGTCCGCGACCCGAAGGTCGGAGAAGCCTAGCCGAAGAGCGGCAGGGCGGCGATGAACGCGACCGGGAGGCCGCACATGAGGATGATGCCGGCCAAATCCCGGCGGGCAGCGGCGATACGGGCAGCGGCGGGGGAGGTGAAGTTGCTGAACATGGTAGTGGCTCCTGTGGGGTGGGGGGCTGTCGAGCGAGCTCGACCCTTGATCGGGGGTTCAACATCCGACGCAGGAATTCGGAGAAGAAGATCTCAGTGACCGGCCGAGGCCTGGTGTGGGATCAAGATCATTAGTGGTGGCATCAGTCAGGTAAACCGAGTGAAGCCAGCTAATAGTCTTACTCTCTCCTCCGAGTTCGTGCGCCGGAGTGCTCATCTCTTCAATCTACTGGAGGTAGGTGAAGCAGTGATCTAGCCGAGGCTCGATATGCTTCGTGACCGCAGGTTGTGTGGGTTAAGTAAGCCGGAGCCTAGTCAATCCACTTAGCGATCCATGCCAGACTTCCCTTAGAAGGGTCGAACTGGACATGTGACTCTCTCCTCCATGAGATTGAAGGGATAAAATAAAACCGGTTGCTATGCGCATCTTCTGTGGAGATACGTACAACAACCGGCACTAGATCATGTCGATCCAGGCTTATATGTACTCTCTCCCCAGAGAATATTTTATTGTAGTGTGCGAGAAGCTCTCTCTTTCTTCTCGTCAGCTTGCGGGTATACTATCACCTTTTGTCAGTTCTGTCAAGACTTAGGGGGTCGGGATATAGCACTTCTTGCCTAAATTTAGTAAAATAAGGTTGCTCAGATTGTGTTAACACTGGCAGACATAAAGAGATGTTTTTAACCACAGTGGGCTTCTCATGCAAGAGTGAAAGTCTGATATAATAGAGGGGCTATGAAAGCTTTTTCAGGATTGATGGGACACTCACGGGTGCAGGCGGTGCTTACAAGGATGATCTAGCGAGGCACGCTTCCACACGCATTTTTGTTTGTGGGCCCGCAGCACGTAGGAAAAAGCACTATTGCTCAAGGTCTCGTTCGTCATCTGTTAGATACGACAGGACAGTTAGAGCTGAACCCTGACTACCACACACTCACTGTTCTTACAGATGAAAAAACGGGAAAAGATAAGTCCAACATTTCTGTAAAGCAAGTTCGGGAGTTAATTGGGCGGCTTTCTATGTCGTCTCTGGCAGGTTCTTGGAAAATTGTCTGGATCGAGGATGCAGAAAAGCTTTCCATGGGAGCTGCCAATGCTTTGTTAAAGACACTGGAGGAACCCAAGGGAAAGACAATGTTTATCTTGAGGGCGTCGGAAGTGGATCATTTGCCCGCGACAATTGTTTCTCGATGTCAGACACTCAGATTCTCTCAGGTGGCAAAAGAAGATATTTCTGAGGGGCTTGTACGCGCTGGGTTCGCGCCAAAGGATGCAAAGGATGCCGCCTCAAGATCAATGGGGCGTCCAGGCTTGGCTCTCAAGTTTTTAAAAGACACAGCGTATCGATCAACACATGAAACAGGTGTTGCTCAAGCGCGAGCATTCTTGGGTGAAGATATTACAGAAAGATTTGCACGTGTGATGGAAATGATTCCTAAATCAGAAGTGAATAAATCAGCGAGACTCTCAGAGGTGGTGTATCAATTGCAACTTGTGTGTCGTGATGCCCTTCTGGATTCCGTTGGTTGTGCATCATTAAAAGTTTTAAACAGTTCTGAAGATACCTTCAGAATGTCTGCCGAGAGTGTTATCGCAACACTTGATCGACTCTCAGAGGTTCGTCGAGCCATTCCTCACAATATCAATCCTCATTTGGCTCTTGAGCACGTCGCTCTTAGTGCATAATCGAATTTTTATGAAACGTCTTTCAATCATAGCTTTTTCCATCATTTTACTGGGCGCCGGTTGTCTGGGGAGTTCTGGTGAACCAAACAATGCTGATGCAGGGATATTCAAGTCATTCACTTCGGGGGAAGAATGGGTTCAAGCAGTGTTGGTGCCAACGGCGCAGGGAATCGGTACATTGGCAACGACCAATGTCGTCGACATCACCATGGATCCTCAGGATAACAACTTTTTATATATTTCCACTCGCGGGAACGGGATGCTGTACAGCGAAGACGCGGGAGCTTCCTGGAGGCAACCACGAGACGAAGCTCTTCAAACAGGTACCGTGAATCAAGTAACGGTTGACCCACGAGATGTTTGTACGGTGTACGTGGCCGTCAGTTCCAGATTATTGCGTTCAGATGATTGTATGCGCACCTTTGATGGAGAAACGTACGTAGATAATCGTGGGGTGAAGGTGATGCGTGTGGCTGTGGATTGGTACAATCATCGTAATGTATGGATTGGGTTGGACAACGGAGACGTTCTCAGGAGTGAAGATTCTGGGAATACATGGAGAACCGTTCTAAATGCAGGTGATTCAATAACAGGCTTTCTCATATCGCGAACTGATTCCAGACAGACGCTTGTCTCTACGTCCGGAGATAGTATTCATAAAACAGTTGACGGTGGTGGAAAATGGGTGAGTCTGTCTGAACCTATGCGCAATTTTCGTTCTGCAGATACTATTTATAACCTGATTCAATCAGATGACTCTGGAATAGTTATTGCGGCTACTGGATACGGCATATTACGCTCAGAGAATTTTGGGAATTCATGGAAGGCCGTAGATCTAGTCACTTCGCCCGGTCAGGTTCAGATTCGTGCTGTGGGCATGGATGAGAGTCATCCAAGTACACTTTATTATGCAGCGAACTCAACATTTTACAGATCGCTGGATGCAGGAATAACCTGGGAGACAGAACGTATTCCAAGTGGTAGGACACCAACCGTGATGTTGGTTGACCCAATGGACCCGTCGGTGTTATATGTCGCTGTAGCTTACTTTGAAGAATAACTGATTATGCACGCAATACTTACTCAAAAACGTCCTGATTTCCAGGCAGCCATTGATCATCTTTATAAAGAATTTGGGGCTTTACGAACCGGTCGGGCCACTCCTGCTCTTGTGGAGGATATTGCTGTGAGTGCTTATGACTCCAAAATGGAAATCAAGGGCTTAGCCTCAATTCAGTCACAAGATTCCAAGACACTCATCATAGATCCATGGGATAAGGGATTGATAAGAAATATCGAAAAAGGTATTCGAGACGCTGGTGTAGGACTTAGTCCCGTTGTCGATGGCACGGTGATTAGAATTGTCATGCCGCCAATGACCGAGGAGAACCGCATAAGGATGGTTAAAATAATGAAAGAGTTTATTGAAGAGGCAAAGATTCGTGTGCGAGGTGTACGTGAGGATTCACGAGACTTGATTAACAAAATGGAAAAAGAAAAGGAGATAAGCGAAGACGAGAAGTTCAAGTTGATCGATGAGATTGATAAATTAACAAAAGAGTTTACAAATGAGATTGAGGGGGTTGGAGAGAGAAAAGAAGAAGAAATTATGACTGTTTAGTATGAATGATTCTGACGTTACAATGGAAAAGATTGTCGCCCTCGCAAAACAGCGAGGGTTCGTTTATCCAGGTTCTGCGATTTATGGTGGATTGGCCAATAGCTGGGATTTTGGTCCGCTTGGAACTGAGTTGAAGAATAATCTCCGAGACTGGTGGTGGGATAGATTTGTTCATGGTCGAACAGATATGGTTGGTTTGGACGCCGCGATCATGATGAATCCGAAGGTGTGGGAGGCGTCAGGGCATGTAGAGAGTTTTAATGATGCAATGATTGATTGCCGTTCTTGTAAGGGGAGGCATAGGGCAGATCATTTGATTGAGAATAAGTATCCAGAGATGAAGGTCGATGGATTGCCTCCAGAAGAGCTTGGAAAGATTATTGAGGAAAAAGGAATTGCTTGCCCCACATGTGGAAAGAAGGATTTCACTGACGCAAGAACGTTCAATTTGATGTTCCAGACATCGATCGGAAAAACCGAGGATGATAAGAGCGCCTTGTATTTACGGGGTGAGATAGCTCAAGCGATGTTCGTGAATTTTAAAAATGTCATGGATACCATGCGAAAGCGATTGCCGTTTGGTATTGCTTCTATTGGTAAGGCATTTCGTAATGAGATTACACCTGGAAATTTCATCTTCCGCACACTTGAGTTCGACCTGATGGAGTTTGAATATTTCATTCGAGAAAGTGAGTGGGAGGATCAGTTTGCCTTCTGGTTGTCAGAGATGAAGGCATGGCTTGGAGAGATGGGTTGGGATCCGGCTCATACGCAGGTCCGAGAGCATACACAAGATGAGCTCTCGCACTACAGTAAGAAAACAGTGGACATTGAATACAAGACGCCATTTGGCTGGAAAGAAATGTTTGGTCTTGCTTACCGAACCAATTTTGACCTGACTAATCATATGGAGAAGTCTGGTGAGAATTTGCAATACACTGATCCAGATTCAGGAGAGAAGTTTGTGCCGCATGCCATCGAGCCAACATTTGGACTTTCGCGATTGGCCCTCATGACCATGCTTGAGGCGTATACAGAGGAAGAAGTGAATGGAGACAAGCGTGTGGTGATGAAGTTTCACCCCCGTGTGGCACCATACAAGATTGCTGTTTTGCCTTTGTCGAAAAAACCTGAGCTTCAAGAGATTGCTGTACCAATTCAGGAGCAACTCACAAAACGGTGGTACACCACCTATGACGAGACGCAGTCCATTGGTAAGCGTTACCGTCGTCAGGATGAAGTTGGTACTCCTTACTGTGTAACTGTTGATTTTGATTCGATTGAGGACAAGGCTGTTACTATCAGAGATCGTGACACCATGGAGCAAGAGCGCGTACCGATTGCGGAATTAGAAGCTTGGTTCGAGAAAAAGTTATGACAAATAAATACACCTTAGATAATGGGATGCGCGTAATGCTTGCCCCAGTAAACGGCACGGACACCGTTTCTGTGCTTGTTCTTGTACGTGTTGGATCGCGCTATGAGTATGCAAAGATCAATGGTGCGTCTCACTTTATTGAGCACATGATGTTTAAGGGCACTAAACGCCGTCCAACAGCGCAACATATCTCACGTGCCTTAGATGCCGTTGGAGCAGATTACAATGCCTTTACGGGGAAAAACGTGACGGGTTATTACGTAAAGGTAGACAAGAGTCATTTGGAGCTTGGTGTTGATTTGATTGATGACATGTTATTCAATTCCAAGTTTGATGCCGATGAGATGAATCGAGAGCGTGGAGCGATTGTGGAAGAGATTCATATGTATGAGGACAATCCAATGATGCATGTAAGCGATCTACTTGAGAGGGTTATGTTTGATGGCTCAACACTTGGTTGGGAGATTGCTGGAACATCAGAGATCATTAAAGAGATCGATCGAGATGAAATGTACGCATTTCACAAGAAGTACTACCAGCCTTCGAACATGCTTCTTGTTGTTTCTGGGAATATTAACCGTGGAGTAAAGGGGTGGGTTGAAAAACGATTCGGCAGTCACAAAGACGGAGAGGTTGCGGTTGACGGATTTGAGACATTGGAACTTCCTGCACTCACAAAGCGTCCGCGCGCTCGCGTGCAGACAAAACCAACCGAACAGATTCAGTTGGCTATTGGTTTTCCAAGCTTTGGTTCTCAGGACCCAAGAAATCCAGCGGTGACATTGCTTGCGAATATTCTTGGGGGCAACATGTCTTCAAGGTTGTTTACAGAAGTTCGAGAGAGAAAAGGATTGGCCTACTTTGTGCGAGCTATGAACTCCAGCTATGAAGATACTGGTGTATTTATGATTCGAGCTGGATTAGATAAAACGAGACTTGAACTTGCCGTAAAGACCATTAAAAAAGAACTTTCTAAAATAAGCAAAGAAAAAGTAACGACAAGAGAACTGAAATCTGCGAAGGAAAATGTGCGTGGCCAAATGGCCATTCGTCTGGAAGATAGTTTTGAGCGCGCACAGTGGTTTGCCCAGGAAATGTTGTTTCATAGACGGGTTCGTACTCCACAGATTTATCTCAAACAAATTGACGCTGTGACGGCTGCGGAGGTTCTGTCTGTTGCTAAAGAGATTCTTAACAATAAGCAAATGAGTGTTGCTGCTGTTGGGCCATTTGTTAACGGAGCTGCCTTGCTGAAAAAAGCTGGATTATGAAAACGATCATTGCGAATTGGAAAATGAATGTTGGAGTAAGAGAGGCTGTGGCTCTTGCACGCGGTACACTTTTAACATTGCGTGGCCGCAAGGTGAGTCCAGGGTTAGTGGTGTGTCCGCCAGCCGTTGCTTTGTCTGAAGTTCGCAAGGTCTTGGCGCGTTCATCAGCGAATCTGGGCGCACAGAATATGTTTTGGGAACAAAGTGGATCTTACACAGGTGAGACTTCTCCTCGTGTACTAAATGAACTGGGAGTTTCCCACGTCATTCTTGGGCATTCAGAAAGACGTCAGCTTTTGGGTGAGACAGATGAAATGGTGAATAAAAAAGTCCTTCAGGCATTGGAGCAGAAACTGATACCAATTCTCTGCATTGGAGAGACTTCTGTGCAGCATAAGGAAGAAATGACACAGGGGATTGTGCGGGATCAGCTGTTGGCTGCGCTTCAGGGGGTTAGACTTAGGTCTTCTGATGTTCTCATGGTAGCGTATGAACCCATTTGGGCTATCGGCTCAGGGGAGGCGGCAACGGTGCCTGGTGTATTGGAAACGCATCAGTTTATCCGATCACTTTTGTATGAGTTGTTCCCACAGGCATCCAAAACTCAGTTTTCTGTCCTGTATGGTGGAAGCGTGAATCCAGATAATGCTTACGCATTCTTGCGTGAAGATGATGTGGATGGAGTCTTAGTGGGAGGTGCCAGTGTGAAGATTAATCAGTTTAAGGGAATTGTACAGGCAGCCGCAGAGGTATTGGAGGCAAAACTAGCAGAGTAATATATGCATTGGATCATCTGGTTATTTATATTGGGGGCCTTGGGGGTCATTTTTGTCATTTTTTTTAGAAAGATTCCTCAGTTGCGTGTCATAGATGTAAATTCCATTGCCAAGGAACGAGAGAGAAAAGTGAAAGAGAAAATTATTCTTTCAAAAATCCAAAGAAGTGGTGGAGCAAAACTTGGTGCTGTGGCAAAGACTTCTATTTCAGCGGTGAAGGTGGTTTCCAAACACGGTCGTCGGGCAGTTCAGCGTTTGTATAATCTTGAACAGTATTATCAAAAGCTTCGTAGGAGTGCGAGTGAAGGTGTTCATGCTTATGACACAGATCGAATTCGAAATCGAATCGATGAGGCACAGGAACTGATCAGGCAAGAGGAATATATTCCAGCGGAGAAGATTTTCATCGATATTATTAGTCACAACCCAAAAAATGTTGTCGCGTACGAGGGGTTGGGAAATATGTATATCAAGTCTGGTCAGTTTGATCAGGCGCGTGAAACCTTATCGTTTGCTTTGCGTCTCTCACCACACGATTCCAGCGTTCGAGTGTCGTTAGCTGAATTAGAAATTTTACAAGGTAATCCGAAAGTGGCACTCCCATATTTACGTGAAGCCGTTGAAAAACGAAGTAAGAATCCAAAGTATTTAGACTTCTATATTGATACAGCATTAACCGTTGGATCACTCAAGGACGCCAGAACTGGACTTGCATCACTTAAAGAGGTGAATCCAGAGAACAAGAAGATAGAGGAGTTTGAAGAAAGATTCAGAGAAAAAAAGGATGAGTATATCCGCAAAACAAGTACATCCACACCAGAGCCTTCACAAGATGAGTAGCCTTTGTTAATATTTCGCCGCTATCAATAAGCCGTCGTAGCTCAGTTGGTAGAGCGCATCCATGGTAAGGATGAGGTCTCGGGT
>JABMNZ010000020.1 GCA_013204395.1 Parcubacteria group bacterium | reverse complement strand
GTCTTCGGAACAGAGGGCCGGGGGTTCAAGTCCCTCCGCCTGCACCACAAAACACATCCCTTACGGGGTGTGTTTTGCTTTTTACTCTTCTTTGATTTGTCATGCATCTTCAATAGATGAGGCAGATGCATGACAGGATATTTAAGCAAGCAATTAAAAAAAGCGAGCTTGTGTGGCTCGCTAGGGGTAGGGCAGGCGCGTGGGGCTGCCCATGCGCGTCCAGGTTGCGTGTGGAACGCGTACGCGGCAGTTGGCATCCTTGATCCTGCACATCGCGTTGTTTGAGGTACCGGTCTTGGAGATTGGACAGATGCAAGTAGCCAGGTGCACTTCACTTGGAAGCGCATGGAAGCTCACCATCTGCATGCCATGACGCTGTCCTGTGTGAATCGCGTGGATGTTTGTGGTGGTACCAAGGATGTTCTTGGTCCTGTGTGCGTGTAGAACGCGTCGGTAGAGCGCGTCGGCGATCGGCATGGCCTTGGGGCCACGGGCTCCGTACCGGTGATCAGGAACGACCACAAAGGTGCCAAGCTCGTACCACATGTGGCCGTTCTGATCGCGCTCCAGTTCCCAGAGAACGATGCAGCCAACGACTCGGTCAGACTCACCTGTGTCGATGGCGAGAGTCACACGTCCGTCTATGGCTGCGGGTTCAAGGTCAAGGCGGGTCTTGGTGAGCAGATGTGGCTCAGCTTTCGTGATCTGCTCGATCTGTTTGTACCAATCTTCACCCAGTGCCAGCAGTGCGTCACCCGATACGTACTTGATACCGGGCGTACGTCGTTCTGTCAGTGCCCTGAGAACAAGTTCTCCCGCCAGGCTTGTACGCATGGCTGTCTTCAGACCAGCTGGTACAACACCAGCCGCCGCTCCGATCATTTCTGTTAGCACGGTTAACCCCTTGGTTTTTGGTAACAATAAAACCTCCAGTGTGGGAGGTTTTCTTTTAGCACGAATTTTCATCGAGCATCAAGCAAACACTCCCGTTAGGGGGGTCTTCTTTAAGCTCTTCTTATTTGTTGGGAAGAAATTCATACTAAAAATAGTATTACACGGCTTGGCAGAGCGTGCAAGGTGCCGTATCCTCTTTGTTATATGAAAGAGATTGGAGATCACATATGGCAGACGGTCGGTATAGAGAATGGGCCACATATTATGATTATTGGCGGGACGCACGGTAACGAGCGTACTGGTGTTGAAGTTATACGTGCATTGGTTGATCAGGATTTTCAAATTGACGCTGGGGTACTGACATTGGCACTTGGTAATCTTAAGGCTATTGAAATAGATGAACGTGGTAGTGAACCGAGTCACGATTTGAATCGAACATACCGCAGCAGTTTACTTGAAACAGAACCCACTGGGACGTACGAGGATCAGCGTGCTCGTGAACTTGCTCCTCACTTAAAGGCCGCTGACTATGTTATTGACCTTCATGCAACAAACAAACCTTCAGAGGCCTTTCTGTGTTCATTGCTTGGCCCTGAGCAACAGAAGCTTCACAAGTTTTTTCCGGTCAGTAAGGTTCTCTCTGATAGGAGATACGTGTTAGGAAACGAGCCGGTCACAACCGATGAGTACGCAGAGACATTCGGTGGCACTGGAATGTGTTACGAGACAGGTCTTGCCAGCGACACATATCGCGTCAAAGAAGTTTTGGGGGAATTGTCAGGAATGTTTAGCGGAATGGGTTTGATCAGTGGTCAGCCGACGCCACCAGGGGAGACTAGTCAGAAGGATCATTATGAACTGACATTGAACATTCTTTTGACTGAGGCAGGGTTCACATGGGCACCTGGTTTTGGAAATGGTTCCTGGGAATCATTTATGGCTGGACAGACTGTCGGCTACCATGGTGAAGAACTTTTGGTTCCAGATTACGACGGCGTTGTTGTCTTCCCGAAAATCGCTAAGCACCTGCATGTCGGCGGTAGTGTCGGCTTTCTGGCAAAACGTATTGATTCTGATAAGATCTAAACATCTATGAAATATTCAAAACTATTTGGAAAAACAGTGAAGGATGCGCCACATGACGCAGATTCACCAAACGCACGTCTGCTCACTCAGGCAGGGTTCATCAATCAGCTCATGGCTGGTGTGTATACATACATGCCCATGGGCCTTCGTGTGCTTAATAAGGTAAAGGACATTGTTCGCGATGAAATGGATGCTTTGGGAGCGTCTGAGGTGTTTATGCCTGCGCTCACACCAAAGGAGGCATGGGAGAAAACAAATCGCTGGGACAAGATAGACGTGCTATTTAAATTGGAAGGTCATGGGGGTAAAGAGTATGCGCTGGGCTCAACTCATGAAGAGATTGTCACTCCACTAGTGAAGCAGTACGCAACTTCTTACAAAGACTTTCCAGTTTCGGTTTATCAGATTCAGGACAAGTTTCGTAACGAGCCTCGTGCCAAATCAGGACTCCTGCGTGGTCGCGAGTTTTCCATGAAGGATTTGTACAGCTTCCACTTGGACGAGCAAGACTTTCTTGATTTTTACGAGAAGTCTAAGGGGGCATACTTGAACGTGTTCAAGCGTTGTGGTCTTAACGCAAAGATCGTTGAAGCTTCGGGCGGAGACTTCACAGAAAAGAACTCACATGAGTTTCAGGTGCCAACGGAAAATGGTGAGGACATGGTCTTTTACTGTGACTGTGGATTCGCTCAAAACAAAGAAATCGCTTCAGTTAAAGAAGGGGACACATGTCCTGGGTGTTCAAAGGGGATCATCAAGTCAGAAAAGGCGATCGAGGTTGGGAATATTTTCCCTCTTGAGGATCGTTTCTCAAAGGATCTTAACTTTAAGGTTCAGGGTGCTGATGGAGAAATGGTGAATGTGATCATGGGGTGTTATGGAATTGGCCCTTCTCGCGTCATGGGATCGATTGTAGAGGTGCATCACGACGATAAAGGTATGTTGTGGCCAAAGTCTGTGGCACCGTTTCATGTCTATCTAGCAAGTCTCTCCAGTAAGGATGAGGATTTACAGTCCCGCATTGATGAGGTGGCAACATCTCTTCATGACGATTTAGAAGCTGCGGGAGTAGAGGTGTTGTGGGATGAAAGAGACACAAGACCTGGTGAGAAGTTTGCAGATGCAGATTTGATTGGTCTGCCACTGCGACTCGTTGTTTCAGAAAAAACACTTGCTGAAAATTCTATAGAATGGAAGGAACGACACGAGGACGATGCGAGGCTTGTAAGCTTGGATGACATTGTTGAACAGGCAGAGCAGTGGTTGGAAGCCCCAGAGAGATTGACATCACATTAATCTTACAAAGCAGTCATCTTGGCTGCTTTTTTGATTTCTTCTGAGTATTTTGAGATGGTGCCTTGGATGAGATTGGTGATTCTGTATGCTATCCTTTGTTTTGAGGATCGTTTAACTACATGCCCATGTGCCCTGCACATTGGCAGTGATGAGATTGATACATGCAAGCATTTTGGCATCTTAAACAAATAGATATTTTCTCTGACATTCCTGATAAGGAGATTAAGCAACTTCTTTCCAAAGCGTCAGATGAGTGTTTCCATACGAAGCAGACGATCTACACACCAACAGATCTGCAGAAAAAGATTTTTTTGGTAAAGACAGGAGAGGTCACTTTATTTCAATCAAAGGGTGGTAGGAGAATCATTATTGATATCGTTGGACCCGGTACATTATTTGGTGCCCTAGACCCAAGTGTATTAACCCTGGATCATTTTGCTCAGGCCGCGCCAGATACTAGGATCTGTGGATTTGCGACTGTTGATTTTTTGCAGTTAATTTCATCGTATCCAGGAGCTATGCTTTGTACGTTGAAACAACTTTCCCAAAGAATTGCGGACTATGAACACGCGATGATTGTTTCTCATGGTGAGGCAAAAGAACGAGTTCTTGAAGCGCTGAAGAGATACGTGAGAAAGATGAAGCCCTTCCGATTGTTTTCTTTAGGATCGCCATGTGCACGATTAACGCATGAAAAACTGTCTCAGCTCACGGGTTTGAATAGAGTAACGGTTACACGAGTTATTCAAGATTTGGTGAAGGAGGGGATTATAGAAGTAGATGCACAATCGAAAGAAATCTGTTTCTAATTGTGGTAGCGCAGACTACGGATTGGTAAAATTATGTGGAGCTCAATGATAGACTGCTACTGTTATTAACTCTTTACAAAAATTTATGCCACATTCACTAGATACAACCCACCTACCCTCAGGGCTAAAAGGAGGTTTAGTTGCTGGAATTGTTTTCGGAGCTATGATGGGAATGATGGGCATGCTGCCAATGGTAGCCATGCTTGTTGGAAGCGAGTCCGCTGGACTTGGTTTTTTTGTTCACATTGTTTTTAGTTTAATTATTGGTGCAGGATTCGCACTTACCTTTGGACACAAGGCTGCCCGTAAGAGTTCTGATGCAATGATCTGGGGGCTCTTGTATGGCTTCATTTGGTGGATCCTCGGACCACTAATCATCATGCCAATCTGGCTTGGGATGGGTATCCAACTATCATTAGCCGGTGCACAAATGTCACTGCCGAGTTTATGGGGACATTTGATGTTTGGTTTTATTCTAGGATTGGTTTACCACTTCTCTGTCTCAAAACAGGATCTAGTAAAGTAGTGTTGACAGATACTGTAATTCAGATACGATTTAAGAGTATGCAGAATTACTGCCACAAGGGAATCATGACTTTTCCTGCGGATCTTTCCGTGGAAGATTTTTGTTTCTCGGGTAGTAGAGTTTTGATGTCGTAACACGACACGTAAATCAATATTCAATCGACCCGGGAAACCGGGTCTTTTTGATTCATAACGCTTGAACGGTGCCTAGGTCGAGGCAGCTGGTTGGTTCGAGCACAATTAGGAGAGATCGCTATGTCCGCAGCACGCACGTACTATTTGTTTTTCGCGCTCATTCACATCGGGATGGGAGCGACAGTGACCGCCTACACCCCTTTTCTCCAGGAGACCGTCGGTCTTTCTCTGGCAGAGATTGGTTTGGTGAATACGGTTTTCTGGGCCGTTCTGATTCTTAGCGAGCTTCCTACGGGCATGCTTGCGGACGGAAAGTCACGCGCCTTCTCTTTGAAAGTGGGAGCGCTCTTTTTTGGAGCAGGGGCTTTGGCCTATACGCAGGCTACTGACTTTTTTAGCGCGGCTATGGCAGAGTCGCTTATTGGTGTCGGTGGCGCCTTTGTCTCTGGGGCGGGAACCGCATGGATCGCCGATGCTCTGCATCGCGAGGGACGTGCTGAGGAACTGTCGCATGTCTATGCAACGGAATCACTCATCAAGTCCGTTCTCCTTCTTCTTGGAGGGTTCGTGGGGGTCAGTATCTCACTGGTTGACCCTCGATTGATCTGGGTTCCATTTGCGGTGAGTGCCCCTCTGGCTGCGCTGGTGGCCCATAAGCTGATGAACGGTCAGGGAGAGCCGCTAGAGTACGTTGGTGAGCTGATGGCCTTTCGACTTGCTCTCAGGCAACTTCTTCGCTCGCGAGCCCTTCTCTGGGTTATTGCCGCGCTGATGTGCTTTGGTCCGGTGATCGCCTTCAATCACTATTGGGCGATCTACTTCAAGGCGCAGGTTGGTCAGGTGGGGCTTGCCTATATCTGGCCGGTGATTTATCTCGGACTGATTGCCGGAGCGCAACTGATTCGACGATTGCGAGTCCCACAAGGGTCTGAAGCAAATCTTATCGTGCTAGCTCTAGTCCTTACTGGATCTGGTTTGATGATTACAGCTAGTGTTCACGGCCTCTGGTTCTCCCTTCCTGCCGTTGTGCTTCATGAGTTTGGTCGCGGACTGTTTCAGCCACTGACCGATAGTTTCGTTCAACATCGAGTCGAGAGTTCTTATCGCGCCACCTTTGGCTCGCTTCAGAGCTTCTTGGGGCGTATGGGTTTTGCCATTGTTCCGCTCGTTGTCTGGGTGTTCATTGTGGACAAACCCAATTCCCAAGAAACCATTCAGTCCGTATGGATCATTTGCGGATCTGTTATTACTCTTAGCGCCGTCGGACTCTGGTTCACTCGTCCAAGAGCAAGGTGAATCAAAAAACCTCCCACACGGGGAGGTTTTTCTTCTTGCTCTAGATTGATCTCTTTCCCTTGAGTGTGTCCTTAAGGGCTTTTCCAGCCTTGAATTTTGGGACAATCACTGAAGGAATGGTAATTTTTTCTGTTGGATTCTGTGGGTTCACGCCAATGCGTCCTTTGCGCAGGCGAGCGCTAAAGGTTCCAAAACCAGCAATGGTTACTTCGTCACCGTTGACGAGTGTGCGTGTGACAATTTCCTCAAACGAAGCAATAAAATCTTCTGCTAGTTTTTTTGAGATATCTAGTTTAGCGGCAAGACGTGTGGCAAGTTCAGCTTTGTTCATAGAATGGGGTTATGAATACTCGTAACCTAGCAGAAAAAGCTATCATTGTCCACTTTATCTTGCGTATTCAATTACACGCGTCTCACGAATGATCATGACTTTTACTTCACCAGGATAAGACAGCTCAGCTTCAACTTTATTGGCGATATCCTTGGCGAGTCGATAGGCCTCAAGATCATTTATATGTTCTGGATTTATGAAGACTCGCACCTCGCGTCCGGCTTGAATAGCATAAGCTTTTTCAACTCCTTCGAAGGAACTTGCCGTGCGCTCCAGCTCTTCCATGCGTTGAATGAACTGTTCAAGACTCTGTTTTCTAGCTCCTGGTCTTGCTCCAGAGATTGCGTCAGCTGCCTTTACGATTGACCCTTCAATGGTTCGAGGACGATCCTCGTGATGGGCAATTGACTGGTAACATAGCTCTTCTGGGAAACCGAACTTTTTCAAGATGTTGTAACCGATTTCTGGATGAGCTCCTTGCATATCGTGATCCACAGCCTTACCAATGTCATGGAATAGACCACCCTTACGCGCTCCAGCAGAGTCAGCTCCGAGTTCGTCGGCAATCATTCCTGAGATGATACCTACTTCAATCGAGTGTTGAAGCGCATTTTGTCCGTAGCTGGTTCGGTATTTCATTCGACCCAGAATTGAAATCAATTTCGGATCAATCGAGCTAACGGGAATCCCAAGTTGGTATAGGGCGTCTTCACCTGCTTTTCTAAGATCCTTAGCAATGCTCTTTTTTGCATTCATGATGCACTCCTCGATACGGGCAGGATGAATTCGACCATCTTTGATCAATTCATCCAAAGCACGCTTGGCAACTTGACGACGGATAGGGGAGAACCCACTGATGGTGATCTGCTCAGGTGTGTCGTCCACAATGACTTCTGTGCCAGTGAGCATTTCAATGGCTTTAATGTTGCGACCTTCTTTTCCGATGACTCGTCCTTTCATTTCATCATTAGGAAGAGTGACTTTGGTGGTGGTTGTGTCTGTAGAGACAGATGAGGCGAAGCGGGTGAGGGCGAGTGAAAGTATTTGTCGAGATTTCTTCTCTAGCTCTTCTTCGCTTTCCTTCTCAATCTTTCTCAATCGACTCATGAGGGAATCGTGTGCATCATTCTCCACTTGTTTAAGAAGGTGGTCTTTGGCCTGGTCTGTGTCCATGCCGGCGACTTCCTGAAGTTTAAGAAGTTGCTCATCCTTCAATTGATTGAGCTGATCCTTAATGGCCTCTGCTTCTTTTGTCCGTTCTTCAAGTCGAGTTTTTTTATCCTCAAACTCCATGAGTTTTTCGTCGAACATGTTTTCCCGCTTCTCGATACGACGCTGTTGGTCTTGAATATCGCGGCGGCGAGACTGTTCTTCGTGTTTTGCCTCATCAATAATTTTCAGAGCCTTTTCTTTTGCTCTGATTAAAGAATCTTGTTCACTTGACTTCGTCTCTTGAATGATTTGCTGCTGCTTGATCTTTGCCTCTGCGAGCATTTTTTCAGCTCGTGCTTCGGCCTCGTCTGTTGTTTTTTTTGCTCGAGCTTTGCGCAGGGCATATCCCACGAAAACTCCTACAGCAAGACCAACAACAGCTGGGATGAGTATTTCAGTTAACATAAAACTTCTCACTACCGGAGAAGCTTCTCATTTCTCTTAAATTGTGCAAAAAGAGTCCTATCCAGAGTGGCTGGACCTGGCTGTACCAGGATACAACAAATCTTCCTGCTTACTAGAGGAAGAGACAATTTTATGTATTGGGTTGTCAGTAAATCGTTGCATAAGGATGCTCTTTTCACCATTTCGAGAAACTTCCGCCGGTCAGACTATAAAGGTGAATTACGCTCCCTGAGAGTAGCATCGAGATCGATCTATGTCAAAGCCTATTTAGGAGATCCAAGACTGAGATTAGTGCTTCTTCAACGTTGGTTTTAAGTGTTTCTAGTGGGTTCGATTCTTCAATAGAAAATGGACCAATTGATGTACGACGTAGTTCTTGTACATAACCACTACCACCAAGTGATTCACCAAGATCATGGGCAATAGATCGAATATAGGTTCCAGATGAACTGTGAATGGCAAGAGAAAGTACGGGGGATTCTGACAGAATATCGATCGAGTAGATCGTTATTTGGCGTGCCTCTGCCTTTAGAGGATTCCCTTTACGTGCCTCTTCGTACATCTTTTTACCACCGATCTTAATCGCGCTATATGAAGGTGGAACTTGTTCAATCTCACCAACGAACGGCTTTAGAGCATCTTTAGTGAATGGAGTAGTAATCGGGGCCGCTACAATTACTCCATCTCGGTCGTCTGTATCGGATTTCATACCCAGAACGATTTGAGCCTCATATCGCTTATCGAGCCCCACCAGTCTCTGCATTTCCTTTGTGGCTGCGCGCCCTACTCCAACAATCAAAAGACCTGTGGCAAAAGGGTCTAGTGTCCCAGCGTGCCCCACTTTACGTATACCAGTGAAGCGTCTGATTCGATCTACAACATCGTGGCTGGTCATACCAGTTGGTTTGTCTATGAGTAGGAAGCCTTCTGAACTGGGCTCCGTACCTTGACTTTTCAGTTCATTTAGTGTAGATTGTTCGGTCTTGGACATAGCGTTTAGTATCATTTATTTAGGATATTTTGCGCTGTGGCTAAGGTGTGCTGCTTGGGCATAAAGCTTGAGATCTGTTTGCCACTACAGCGGAAAGGAATCAGGTCATCATGACACTGATCAAACAGAGCTGGGAACTCATGTCCGGACTCGCGTCGCGAGTACCCTGGGGACAAATCAAGATCCAGCCGCTTATCGACGACATTGCGAACGTTGGTCCGGAGTTCATCAGGTTTTTGGAAAACGGCGGTCGCGTCCAGGTCGGTCCCAACCCGATCCTCGACTTCGACACCGACCCCCACATCCCCGAGGGCTGGAGCATCCACCTCGAGGACCAGATCGCCAGTCGCCTGACCGGCAGATGGGAGCTGGATGCCAGCAAGATCGGCCTGCACCTGGACGCCGGCCAGCGAGGTGGCAAGTCCATCAATGGTGACTACCTCAAGCCTCAGCTCGAGGGTAAGCCGGTCTTCCCTGCACACGTACTCGACCACTGGATTGCGCATCCTGAGAAGATTCCTGAGTTCTTGAAGGGCAAGCTGCTCTTCTTCTGGGGAACCATCTACCGCAGTTCCGATTGGCGCCTGTGCGTGCGTTGCCTCTACTGGGATGGTGAGCGCTGGGACTGGAGCTACAACTGGCTCGTCGACAGGTGGAGTGGCCGCAATCCGTGTGCGGTGTCGGCAAGCTAGGCTCTAGGGTTCTGGATCTCTAGCTCTGGCCCTGTGAGCTCTTGTCCTCTAGCCCTTTCGCGCACGTGCGCTCACGACCCATCACGGGGTCCTGAGCGCACTTTTCATTTTGTGATAAAATTCTTGACGGATACTAGGTTTATAGTCGGCGGTTACGGCTTTCGGCGGCCGAATTCTAGGATGTAGTAGACCAGAGTTGTGATCGATATGTCTGTCGCAAGTGTGTTTACTACCGTTCTCAAAATGATACAAAGCTTGGTCTGTATTGCTGGAGGATTAAAGATCCCAAATTCGATTCAATCCAGAGATAGCTCCTAGGGCTTCGATGGGTGGTGGTGTGGATGGCAATGCAGATGTGTTACCGCAATTCCGATTGGAACCTGTACGTGCGTTACCTCAACTGGAATGGTGAGCGCTGGAACTGGAACTACAACTGGCTCGACAACAGGTGGAATGACCACAATCCGTGTGCGGTGTCGGCAACCTTTATTTCATTCTTCAACCACTCGTTTGGGTGGTTGAAGTTTTCTTTAGAGTAGTTTTCAAGTTGTTTGCCCACCCACCAAGCATTCTCCCTATGTCAGATATCGATTCTGACAATACAAGATACTTCTTGTTATCCATGTCTTTTACTTCCCATGCAACCTGGAGAAAGAACTTCAGAAGATCGAGACGCCTGATTGCCTGTTGGACATAGGGTAGCTTTTGAGAACTCTTCAGGTAGTTTGCAATATATACAGGTTCAAGAACAGTTATAAACAAATCATCTATTTTATTTCCAAGAGTGAATCGAGATTTCTTTGGGAAGTTATTTTGCACCTGACGCCAGAGATTGTATGCGATTACAAGTTGTTGGATAATAGACGAACGTGGTCGGGGGGGGGGTGCTAAGAGTCATAATT
>JABMNZ010000019.1 GCA_013204395.1 Parcubacteria group bacterium | reverse complement strand
TCATTTCACTCAGAGTTTCTTTCATGACTCCTCAATGATATTACATATCACTTCGTCATCCTGAAAAAAACTCTGAGCAAAATTCCTCGCTTTGAACTCGCACTGAACTTTTGCAGAGGCCCCAAGATCTAATTATTAACTGGTTACTAGTCGAGGTTTGGAGTTCTTCTCTGGGTTTACTGAACCTTTTCCCAGAGAAGCAACTCCAGTCCTCGGCTAATCCAATGGAGGCTGTTATCCCTATGGATCACATACCCGTCCTTCTTGGTGAGGTGAGCGAATACCTCAAACCGGAGCCGAACAATCTTTTGATAGACGGCACTGTGGGGCTGGGAGGTCACGCGCAGGCTCTTCTGCCACGTGTCCTTCCTGGCGGCCGTCTCCTAGGTATCGATAAAGATGCCGACAATCTTGAGATCGCGCGCCAGCGCCTTTCAAGATTTGGCGAAAGCGTTGTGCTTGTCCGCGACAGTTACGCCAACATCAAAACCCACGCGCATGCTCATCAGTTTCATTCTGTTGATTCAATACTCCTTGATCTCGGGTTTTCGTCCGTTCATGTGGATGACCCGGAGAGGGGGTTCTCGTTTAGACAGGATGGACCGCTAGACATGCGGTATGACCGCTCCCAAGAGATTACAGCTGAGATGGTTGTAAATGAGTGGTCTTTAGAAGAGTTAGCGCGTATCTTCCGGCAATACGGCGAAGAAAAAAAAGCACGTCAGATCGCTGAAGCGATCGTTTCCGCACGGGCCCAAACACCATTTAGTAGCACGACGCAACTTGCTGCGATGATCGCACAGACCCAGCGACAACGTGGCAGAATACATCCTGCTACCAAAATTTTTCAGGCCCTTCGTATAGCGGTAAACGACGAACTTGGTGAGTTGGAGCGAGTGCTTCCTGACTGCGTTGACCTACTACAGGTAGGTGGCCGTCTTGCCATCATCAGTTTTCACTCCCTTGAGGATCGAATTATCAAACAATTTTTCAAATCGCATTCGGTCCTTAAGGTGGTGAGCAAACGTCCAATCACAGCTTCCCAAGAAGAGGTGAAAAAGAACCCGCGTGCGCGGAGTGCAAAACTCCGCGTCGCGGAAAAGATCTAATTAAATACACCTAGACACCCCCACTGTCTATCTATGTCGACATCTGTCGCACAATCTGTTGTTTCGGTCACTCCAGATCGATTTTCTAGACACGTTTCTGTTGGTCAGTTTCTGTCGAAGAATGTTATTGCATTAAACGTTGCCACAATGGCAGTCGTTGGGGTCCTGGTATTTTCTTACATTGTTCAAGTAAATGTAACGACCACCAAAGGCTACCAGATGCGGGATCTGGAAACACAACTTCATGAACTCTCACTAGTAAACGAAAAAATTGAGCTTGATGCGCGTAAGGCGCAGTCACTTGAGCATGTAGCTCATGCTGTAAAAATGCTCGGTTTTGAAAAGGAAGAAATGCCAACATACGTAAACGCGTCAGCTCCTAGCTACGTATTGGCAGAATAATTCCAAGACGGCAGATGCCGTTTTTTGGTTTGAGTGATATACTTAATTTATTCAGGAGGATATGTTGCAAACTGCTGTGTTCGACAAACAGATGGCTGTTGAAGCACTCACGAACGTTAACTGGCTTAACCCAAGCTGGGATCTGTTCATTGTGTTGTTCTTTATTGTTGCGTCGCTTATCTATGGAATTTCGTTGGGTCGCGATCGAATCATAGTTATACTCGTCGCGATCTACATGTCCTTGGCGATCGTGAACTACATTCCGTTCCTTTCTAGTTTCAGCGCAAACATCTCAGTGAACGATGCATTTGCTTTGAGGGTCTCGGTGTTCCTTGGTGTCTTCATAATACTTTTTTTCTTCTTGGCGCACTCAGCACTTATCAGGACCCTTGGCCACGGAGCAGCGCAAGGAAAACTTTGGCAAGTGATGATCTTTTCCTTTCTACATGTCGGACTTCTTATTTCCGTAACACTATCATTTTTCCCAACCGAGCTTGCAAATGTTCTGTCTCCGCTTACCCAGATGATGTTTGTAAGTGATGCGGCACGTGCTGTGTGGGTGCTGCTTCCCGTAATCGCTATGGCTTTGTTTAGTCACAACGATGATGATGATCGCCGTAGGTAGGGGTTACATGTTGACGCTCCCTGTGTATAGTTTGCACGACATCCAAAAACATGGATAAACGTGCCTTTGAACAATTTTATAAGGATAATGTAGACCGTATCTATCGATACGTCTTTTTTCGTGTAGGGCACAATGAGGATGTTGCACAAGATCTTGTTTCTGAGATTTTTATGAAAACACTAAAGAATTTTCATAAATACAATCCAGAAATTTCAAAATCAGCTTGGATCTACCGGATTGCCCATAATCATATAGCTAACTACTTTAGGGATAAAAAACTGCAGGTGGATGTAGAGGATGTTAAATATACGTTGGTTGGTGAGGATGGACGCGAGACGATTTTGGAAACAGAAGAACAGTTATTTCTCTCTAAGGCACTTGATGGTTTAGAGGTTGAGGAACGTCAGTTGGTAACCCTTAAATACATTCATGGGTACTCATATAGGGAGATGTCGGAATTAGTTGGCAAGACTTCGGATGCATTGAAAGTTGCCACACACCGAGCGGTGAAAAAATTAAGGGGGGTTATGATCAAATAATATGTTTTTTCTCAAAAGACAATTAAAAAAATTGGGCAGGCGTGTGCAGATGTCTAAAACGAATCGTGCACAGCTATGGTCCACACTCTCAGAGGCATTTGATAAAGAGTACTCTGACACACCAGTTTGCTCTCATAAATTTCGTTTTGCTTCAGCAGGACTCTTGGCCATTATTTTGATGACTACCATGGGTACAGGCGTGTATGCTTATGAAAGCCCTGATGTTGTTGACGGACATATTTTTTATCCAATCAAGGCCGGGATAGAGAATATGGAGGAACGATTCGCTCGTTCTCCTGAGGCCCGCGCTGCGTTTCACGCAAAAATGATGAGCCGTCGGTTAAGTGAGGGGGAACGGAATTTTCCGAAATACTCTAAAGATGTTGAAGCTGCGTTAGAGAAGGCTGCCGTACATCTTGAGAAGAGTGTTACGCAAATTGAAACAGTTGAGAAAGAGAAAGATAGTCGTGTTGAACTGATCGATGCTCTGTCTATAAAGAACGCTCGTTACGAAGAGCTCGTTGCTCGTGTATTAGAACGTGAGGAGGATGTTGGAGACTTTCCGTCACTTCAAAAGCGCATTGAAGGGAAGGGGCTCTCTGAAGAGGAAAAGAGTAAATTGTTCGAAATCAAGCGCGGCGCACGTGAGATGGAGAGCAAGAAACTCGAATTTAGTAAATAAAATTCCGCACTATGGACAAAACTATTTCTATTAAAGCATTCTTACCAATTGCTGTGGCAGCCGTTGTCGCAATGATTATTGCACCAGCACTAATGGTATCTGCTAATGAGGGAGGTGAGGGTGAGAAACGTTGCGACAATAACCAGCAGTTTCACATTGCAGAGGTCATACAGATCGACACAGAAACAAATACTATTCTTATTCAGAAATGGCGTGGCCCTGAGGGTGAGGAGAGGGATGAGCAACCGTACGTATTAGTTTCTTATGATGATGAGACAATAATCAAGGTTGATAAAGAGGAGTCCGACGAATCAGCCATTCAAGTAGGAAATAAGATTCATGTGAGGGGAGAGGTGAACCATGAGTCTGAGGAGTACATGGCTGAAATCGCTGCAGAGTACATCGTCGTCTGGGATGAGCTTGAGCCAGAGCGGCGCAAGCATAAGCAGGGTGAGAAGTTTAAAGGGAAATTTGGTGGAGAACGTCCTGAGTTTAATGATGAGGAGCAGGACATTGAAGTTTAGTAGATGACAGTAAAACACCCCAATATGGGGTGTTTTAGGTTGACATTTTAAAATTAATTCCATTGCAGGCCCAACTGACCCGGGAGAATTAAACCACCACCCCCCCCAACATAAATTAACGTGTTTGGGGGGATTTGGGATACCGATAGTAGGAGATAAACATTTTACTAGATAGATTAACCACAACATCAAAATAGATCTTTATCAAGCAATATTTGTGGATATTTGTTATACTCTTTGGCGATATGAGCATTAAACTTTACAACACACTTACACGGCAGAAAGAGGATTTTAAGCCCATTCATAAGGGTAAAGCTGGGATCTATGCTTGTGGGCCAACGGTCTATTGGTTCGCTCACATTGGGAATTTAAGATCTTTTGTTTTTGCCGATGTTCTTCGTCGCACGCTGACGCACAGCGGTCTGGATGTGAAGTTTGTTATGAACATAACGGATGTTGGACATCTCACTGATGATGCTAGTGACGGGGAGGACAAGATGATCGTAGCCATGAAGCGTGAAGGGAAGACGGCTTATGAGATAGCTGAGTTTTATACTCAGGCGTTTATGAAGGATATCGATAGGCTAAATATTTTGTCTGCAGATGAGTATCCAAGAGCCACAGATCATATCCAAGAACAGATCGACATGGTCTCCTCGCTTGAAAAAAACGGGTATACCTATCAAACAAGCGACGGCGTTTATTTTGATACTTCAAAACTTAAGGACTACGGACGACTAAGTGGACAGTTGGCAGAAGAGAAAAAAGCTGGGGCAAGGATTGATATGGGAGAGAAGAAGAACTCGACGGATTTTGCACTTTGGAAATTTTCGCCAGATGGTGTGCAACGTGACATGGAATGGGAATCGCCGTGGGGTGTGGGTTTTCCAGGTTGGCACATTGAGTGTTCTGCTATGTCAGTGAAGTATTTAGATGCTCCGTTTGATATCCATACCGGTGGTATAGATCACATTGCTGTACATCATGAGAACGAGTTGGCACAAACGCAAGGAGCTTTAGATGCCCTGCAAGCAAATGTTTGGATGCACGGAGAGTTTCTTACCGTTGATGGAGGACGTATGGGAAAGTCATTGGGAAATTTGTTTACGGTCGATGATTTGATTGAGAAAGGTTTTGATCCAATCGATTTTCGATATCTTGTTTTGGGAGCGCACTACAGAACTCAGTTAAACTTCACCTTTGAGGCCCTTACTGCAGCACAGAATGCATTGAATCGTTTACGTGAGACAGTTAGGGCCTGGGAAGCTCCTGGGGGCGATATCAAGGAGTTTGAAGATCGTTTCAATGCAGCACTGGCGGATGATCTCAATACTCCACAGGCGTTAGCTGTCATGTGGGAAATGGTCGACAGCGATCATTCAACAAGCGCTAAGGCAAAGTCACTGTTGCGGTTTGATGAGGTGTTGGGACTTGGGATGGATCTTTACGTGGCAGTTCCACTCGAAGTACCTGAAAACGTGCGGGTTTTGGTGAGTGAACGTGAGCAAGCTCGTATCGATAAAGACTGGGGTCTTTCAGATGCATTGCGCATAAAGATTGCTGAGGTTGGGTACTTAGTTGAAGATACTGACAGTGGCTCAGTTGTGAAACAAAAATAGGAAGAAGTCCACGGGTTTATCCCCCGTGGATTTTTGTTTTTGTGGTAAAATTCATCCGTAATATGGCAAGACCTACTCGACCAGAAGATAAACAAGCTCTCGTAACACAGGAGCAGATTTCGGTACCAGAGCAAGTCCCTGAATCTACTGAGGCAATGGTTGCAACGGTAGAGCAGATTTCGAGTACCGAAACAGAGGTCTCACCAGAGACCAACTTTGAAACTTCGGTGCAAGAATCAGGTCAGGAAAGTGAATCCGTAGATTTGCTTCCTGCTGTAGAGCCGGTTGCCGCGCCGGTTGTGGCAACACCGCCGCCTCCACCAGAAAAAGATCGTTTAGAAAAAGAAGTAGAGGTGATTCTAGAAGAAGATCTTATGGATCTATACCTTAAGCTTCCAGTGGATCAGCAAGCGGCTTTCAAAGCAAAGGGAGAAGAAACGTTAAGCAAGATCAGGGTGCTTTTAAATGCTTCAAAGATCAACGCGAAAAAGATTTTCTCGCTGATTGGGGAGTGGTTGAAAATGATTCCTGGCGTTAATAATTTCTTCTTGGCACAGGAAGCAAAGATAAAAACGGATAAGATTTTGATTGTGGCAGAAGAAGAAAAGAAACGCGCATTAGATCAATTGTGATGTATTTATTTCAATTTGGATTAGCAACGGAACCAGAGCCTGTACTGGCTGTGCCACAGGGGGATCTTTTTATTCCCGCCATGATTTTGGCTGGAGTCACGCTGCTACTTCTAGCTATTGTTGGTTTGTTCATAGCTAGATTCTTCATTCGAAGAATGTCCGTAGCGAAACAGGCCACCTTTCGCAGGGTAACGCTTTTGATAACGTTGCCAAAGTTCAAACGCATTGAAGATTCTGAGCGTGGTGCCACAAAAGATTCTGTGCAAGAGGCTATTTCAGCCGCTGAGACATTTTATTCCGCCATAGCAGGATTAACCGCGCAGCGTGGGTTAAAGGCTTGGCTTTATGGCCGTCGTGATGAGATATCGTTTGAGATTGTAGCTGAAAAAAGATTGGTCAAATTTCTTGTCACCATTCCTTATGAAATGAGGGAACTCATCGAACAACAACTCTCAGCTGCCTATTCAGATGCCTATACAGAAGAGGTTGAAGACTATAATTTGTTTCAACCAGAGGGTGTCATCTTAGGGAGCCATCTTATTTTAAAACGACACCACGCTTTTCCAATAAAGACGTATAAACAGTTAGACACCGATCCGCTGAATGCTATAACGAATGTTCTTTCTCAAGTTCCTGATGGAGAAGGCGCAGCGTTTCAGTTTATTGTCAGGTCTTCTTACGCAAAGTGGAGGAGGAAGGGGGTTTGGATTGCTAGCAACATGCAACAAGGCATGAAACTAGAGGATGCCATAAGAGGAAAGAAAAAAGGGAAGTCTAGTTGGTTGGAGCTTGCTGGAATTTCTTCGCCTTCCCAAGCTGAGCCGGAAAAAGACCATCGACTTTCTCCTCAAGAGGAACAAGTTGTTAAAGGTATTGAAGAAAAGGCTAGTAAGGGTGGTTTGGATGTTTGCATTCGATTGGTAGTCTCAGCACAGAAAGCTAGTAGTGCAGAGACACTCATGCAAAACATGTTGAGCGCTTTTGCTCAGTACAATATTTATCAATACGGCAATTCCTTTGATAAAGTGGTTCCTCGATCAAAAAAGAAGATCATTACAAATTTTATCTATCGATCTTTTGATGAGAGAAGAAAGCTTATTCTCAACACGGAGGAGATGGCGAGTCTTTGGCACCTGCCACTTCCATGGACCGATACACCAAATATACAGTGGCTCGGGGCGAGAAAAGGTCCAGTTCCATCTGATGTTCCAGTAAAGGAACCAGGTTCTCTCCACATGGGTTTTAACAACTATCGTGGAGTAAAAACAGATGTTTACATGAAGAGTCCGGACAGGTCTCGGCACATGTATCTTATTGGAAAGTCTGGTTCTGGTAAGTCTCAGACCATGGCAAAGTACATTATTGAAGATATTAAGAATGGCCACGGGGTTGCCCTTGTCGAACCTCACGGGGATCTTGTTGAGCAGGTTCTTGGGAATATTCCAAAGGAGCGTATTGATGATGTGATCGTCTTTGATCCATCGGACTTGGGGAGACCATTGGGAATCAACTTGCTGGAAGCGCCTACTGAAGAAATGCGTGATTTTGCTGTTCAAGAAATGATTTCGATTTTCTATAAACTGTTTCCACCTGAGATGATTGGACCGATGTTTGAGCACACTATGCGTAACATGATGTTGACCCTCATGGCGGATATCAATAATCCTGGAACGATCGCGGAGGTGCCAAGGTTGGTAACGGACGAAAAATTCCAAAAAGAATGGCGAGCTAAGCTTACGGACCCTGTCGTAAAATCTTACTGGGAGAATGAAGTAGACAATACAAGTGATTATCACAAGTCAGAGATGTTTGGATATATCACTTCAAAGGTTGGTCGTTTCGTGGAAAACGAAATGATGCGAAACATCATAGGACAACAAAGATCAAGCTTTGATTTTAGAGAGGTGATGGACAAGAAAAAAATTCTTCTCGTGAATCTTTCTAAGGGAAAAACTGGTGACGTTAACGCTGAGATGCTAGGTCTTGTGATTGTTTCAAAGTTGCAGATGGCTGCACTGGGAAGAGCTGATATGGCAGAAGAAGATCGAGAAGACTTCTACTTGTATATCGATGAATTCCAAAACTTCATTACCGATTCTATTGCCGTGATTCTTTCTGAGGCGCGAAAGTACCGACTGAATCTTATTATCGCTCACCAGTATATTGGTCAGTTGGTTAAAAATAATGATGCCTCAATTAAAGAGGCGGTGTTTGGAAACGTTGGAACGATGTATGTGGCGCGTATTGGTCCAGAGGATGTGGATACTCTCGAAAAGATTTTTGAGCCGTATTTTAAAGGATATGATCTTATCAACTCAGATAAGTACACCTGGTACGTGAAAATGATTGCGGATAACTCACAACTCAAGCCATTCACAATGAATATTAAGACAGCAGGTAATGGTGATCCTGAATTAGCGACTGCTATTAAGCAGCTCTCGCGATTAAAGTATGGACGTGACGTGACGATCGTGGCCGAGGAGATTATGGAGAGGACGCAGGTAACGATCGGTGGCGCGCAGACGGGCGAAACTGGAGCTTCATCAAAATAGTATGGAATTATTTATCGAAGAGGAGGAATTTGAAATGGAGCCAGATGTGGAGGCTCATGCTTATGTGCGTGAGTATGGTGATGCGAGAAACCAACTGGCCATGCAAATGCTTAAGCAGGTGCGTGATTCTATTACACACGTCATTCATTTGCTTGAAGAAGGTGATACAGCTAAGGCCACTCGTCAGATGGTTGATATTGTTTCGCGCCGCAAGGCCACTGAGGGGGAACTAGAGCTTACAACGGGTTCTAGGATTATTGAGGGAGTGTTCGACGGTCGGTCAATGGTTGGTGGTGAGGGGGTTCGTTTTGCCGTCCCAGAGAATTACGCTTCAAAGTCAAAATTAATTGAGGGTGACATGCTTAAGCTACTCATTAAGCCAGATGGGGGGTATGTCTTTAAACAAATTGGCCCTGTTGAGCGAACACGATTAGTGGGGCAACTTTCCGTTGATTCATCCACAAACGATCCGGTTGTTGCCTGTGGTGATGAGGTGTATAAAGTGCTTGCGGCAAGCGTGTCATATCACAAAGGAATCCCCGGCGATGAAGTGGTCATTGTTGTACCAACTGGGGGGAGGTGCGTGTGGGCTGCTATTGAAAAAATACATACTTAACCTATGGGAAAGGCGATTTCTCGGACATATAGACCGTCAACGTTCAAGGAGGTGAGCGGACAAGAGCATGTGGTCCGGACCATCCAGAACCAGCATGCGAGTGAGTCATTGGCTCACGCGTATTTGTTTACTGGTCCTAGAGGGGTAGGGAAGACCACCATAGCCCGTTTGATTGCAGCCCTGGTAAATTGCGAAAATCCAACTAATAATGAGCCTTGTAATACCTGTTCACATTGTCAGCAGATTCGTTCAGGGCAAGCGTTAGATGTTTACGAGATTGATGCTGCTTCAAATACGGGTGTAGATAATGTTCGTGAGAGCATTATTGATTCTGTAAGGTTCATGCCCAACTTGATGAGTAAGAAGGTGTATATCATCGATGAGGTGCACATGCTTTCAACCTCAGCTTTTAATGCGCTTTTAAAAACGCTTGAAGAACCACCTGCACATGTGATGTTTGTGCTGGCGACCACGGAGATACATAAGGTGCCAGAGACGATTATTAGTCGCTGCCAGAGATTCGACTTTAGAAGGATTGCCAAATTGGAGCTTGTTGAGCGCATGGAGAAGATTTTGCTCCAAGAGGATGTGAAGGTTGACGTGGATGTGTTGGAAGAGATTGCACGGCATTCAGAGGGGTGTGCGCGTGACGCTGAGAGTTTACTTGGACAAGTCCTTGCTCTAGGAGAAAAAAATATAACAATGAAGGAAGCCGTGTTAGTGCTTCCTGCTACACAGACAGTTCTTGTAGAGGAATTCATACAAGCTTTGAATTCAAAAGACGCAAAGACATCTATAGAGCTCTTGAATACATATCTTGAACAAGGAATTGACCTCCGTCATTTTGTGCAGGATGTCGTTCGGCTCCTCCGTGATCAACTTTTGTTAAATGTTGCTGCTGGCGAGAGTGCTTCTGTGCCAGGTCTAAGCAAGATGATCACTGAGCTTTTAGAGGCGCAAAGGGAAATTCGTGGCGAGCAGATTCCACAGCTTCCAGTAGAGCTGGCGATTGTAAGGATTTGTGGTGTCTCAAGCCAAGTGGTGCATGAGGTGGTTGTATCACAGACCATAGAGACGAAGACCGAAGAGGTGATTCCTGTATCAATAGAAACTGATGAGTCGCCGCCAGCAGAAGACTCAGTGGATTTTAATAAGCAGGAGGTTGATTCAGTGCGCCCGGATAATTCGGTAGGTGCAGATGCAACGGTTTTTGATACGGTGCCTGTGATAAGTTTAGATGACGTTAAAAGTAAGTGGCCTGAAGTATATGAGCAGATAAAATCCTGCAATGCTTCTTTGCCGCTCATGATGAGGGGTTGTGAGGTGCGGGGCGTGGAGGGGGAACGTGTGGAGTTAGGGTTTGAGTATGATCTCTATGTTCAAACCGTAAATCAGGAAAAGAACAGAAACGTGATAGAGGGGGTTCTAGAACAAGTGCTTGGCAAGCGAATGAAAATAAAAGCGATTCAATCTAAGCTTGGGCGCGGGCCAGCTGATGAGACCGTTGATTCATTGATTCAGGATTTTGGAGGAAGTGTTGTGTAAAAATGAGCCTTAGAGCTCTCAAGACACGCTGTAAGGCGTGTTTTTTCTATTCTGATACAGAGGGTTATTGTGTCAAAGAAAAACACCCGTTGCGTACGGGTGCGGCGTGTTCATGCCGTGGCGGAGGATGCCACAGGTGTGTTGATGGTGAAGACGTATCGTGTGTCTTCTCTTTGGGGTGGGTCGACGCGGACGTCCTCGTCTTTCTCAGATGAAACTGCCACTGGCAGACACATATCGAGCTCGGCTCTCATTCCAACTGCACAATCTTCGCAGATTCCGTGCTTGATGTCCTTTGGCCAATTTCCAGACCCTTTGCCGTGCTCCGGTTGACACCAGGAACAGATAAATTCCACGCTACTTCTCCAGGTTCTATGACAGACGCCGGCGGATACTAGCATGAATACCAAAAGGGCTCAAGTGTTGATAACTTCCCAGTCGATGGGGTTTAGGTCTGTGTGGGTGTTGATTGACTATGTATTTTCCACATGATATTCTGTCGTCGCCGTAGAGACTTTTTGATTTTCCCGGAGTGGCTAGGAAGCCACACTCGTTCATTCCGTTCGGGAATGAAAAACCGTTGGTCTTTCATTCCGCTCACTACATTCCCGGAGTGGCTAGGAAGCCACACTCAGTCATTCCGTTCGGAAATGAAAAACCGTTGGTCTTTCATTCCGCTCACTACATTCCCGAGTCGTCTAATGGCAGGACGCTTGGTTCTGGTCCAAGAAATTGGGGTTCGAGTCCCTGCTCGGGAACCACAAAACCCGTCAGCATTGCTGGCGGGTTTTGTTTTTGACTATCGATTTAAGAGAACTTCTATTGTTTGTGTTTGAATGTTGTTGTCGACATACAGTTGAAAGACACGCTCGAGGTCTGCGAGACCTTGATCATCTAAAGTTTTGTCCGTGATAGTTAGTCCTAGATATTCATCTGGGTCAACATCGTTCAGCGCGTCTTCGATTCGATCATAGGTTGCACTATTGGCGGCGCTGATCATACTGACATTGAACGGAGCTTTGGGAAGGAAGGTGACTGTTGTGTTACCCATCACATCCGTTTCAGCCGGCATGACCATTTGTTTATAGCTTGGAGGAGAACCCCCACGTGAGCCATAGATGACCCACTCGGGCCATTCATCTGGGTTACTTGTGCCAGATCCTGTGAGAATAGTCTTGTCTACACTCAATGCTGAGACGAGGTCCATCATCTCATTGATGGTGCCGAGATACCCCCGTGACCCTATGAGCGATGCATCATCTGTGTAGCCGTCCCAGGCGGCGTGGCTTGGATCATGATGATGGACACCAATCTCATGGCCGTCTCGTTCCCACTTCCATACAGTGTCGATGAATTCCATGTTTTGAGAAACGAGTGAGGCCATCGATGCAGAGAAGTGTAAAGAGAGCTTCATGTCGTACTCATTCGCCAGATTAACGAGCGTGTTAAGTGTTCCCCAATTTTGCCGTTCAACTGTTGGGTTTTGCTCCGGCTCGATGTGGACCGTGATCAAGTAGCCTGGCGTCAGATCAAGGATGGTTTCTGTATCTGCCGAGACGGGTTCGGTTTGAGTTGTTGTGCCAGGGATAAATCTTGGGGGTTTTCGTTTGTCTGTTGCAGTGGATGTATCAGATTCAGTGTCAGCGACGATTGGATCGGTAACTTCTGTGGTTGAGGGTTCTGTGATTTGAGCTGGCTTGTTTAAAGACAAGAGGGTCCAACCGAGTCCAGCGGCTATGAGGATAAGAACGACAATAATGCCGTTGAGATAGCTTTGTTTCATACAAAAGTATTATGACATCGTGGATGCATGGTGGGTAAGCTGGTTGGCGCTCCATACAATATGAAAAGAAAAAACCACCCGTGGGGTGGTGCGCTATCTGTTAGTTTTGCAGATGTATTGCCTTCTCTGTTTTTGTGCCCGACGATCTTGGATCCTTCAACCGATCTGGTGGCTAATGTCCCAGCACCTTGCTTCCGGCCGGTTGGCGGAAGATGACGAGAGCGAATCCACCAGCTTCGACGTACGGTTGATGTGGTGTGTCGTCGTTCAGGTCGACCGTATTGCCAGCTGTCAGTACGAAGGTTGGGTCGTCCGGGTCGAGCCCGAGCATTCTCCCTGTCAGGCACGTGGTGCTCTCCACGTAGGGCCATCCCACGCGCTCGTGATGAGTATGTAGTGGTGACACGGCTCCATCATCCATTGCATAGAGCATGGTGATGTCACCGGTTTTTCGATCTCCTCCGCAGATGGCGAGGGAGATGTTCCCGCCTTCAGGTGAGGGTTGGTCCCGCCAGGTAAGGTGGGGGAATGCGGCTTTCACACCGGCTACACTGGTAAGCATGTTCATGTCCTCTCTCGACGATCCCTTGATGTCGATGGAGTGATCTAACTAGATTTGCCTGCACGAGTCAAACTTACCTGTGCTGGCGGGGGGCTAGCTAGTCAGGTTCTAACCCTTTCTTTTAAAGTGGTCCGTTTTCTGGCTCGCTTAAATACTCCTCTGCCCTAGGACGCGACGGACGATTATCCGTTCTTCGAAAAACGTTCGCAACCAAATCTCTTTGTTCAGAAGACATATTGGGTCTAGAGGAATGAAGAAGACCCGAGTGAATCAACCAAACTGTTCCAGCCACCCCTTCAAGAACAACTTTCTCAAAACGCGCATTTATTTCTTCTTGAATCTCTTCATCTAACTGAAGAGATAAGTACTCCGCTGTATCCTGAGATACATCCACCCCACTATCGAGCCCCAGAATATTCTTCTTGATTTTTTCAAGTGATATTGACTGTGAACCTTTCCATACGATAACAGCTCCATTATCTTCTGTTTGATCTGTAAGAGCAACGAATACTGTAAGGATCCCTTCGGGATCAGAAATCCCATCTTTCAAACACCAGAACGTATCTCCTCTATGAGGATCCCATTTCTTACTCTTTCCACTTGGAGCTTTTGGGTTGTACTTTGTTTGGTGAAACTCGACTTCTGAACCAAGAACAATCTCTACAATATCAAGGACTCGTTTATCTTTTGCAAATGATTCCAACACACCAACCACTCTCTGCCACCCCATAATACTGCGGACGACTTTCTCCTCCTCTTCTCGAGATCCTGTTTCGTAAATCACTTTGACTCCCTTGGGATTGGTTGATACTAAAGAATCGAAAACAGTTCGAACCCTTATTGTTTCCTCAACAGAAAACAACTGCCCAAGATCTAAAAAACCTTCTTTTTGAAATTTCTTTATTTGTTTATCTGAAAACTCATTCATGTAAATAGATCCTAACAAATAGTGACAGGATAGTCATTCTTATGTGTTAACAGAGAAATCAGATAAAAAACCAATGGCATGCTTCGTTGTGACTATCAATATTTCTCTTGTTGCGCTCTCAATTGTAGCAATTGTATCTGCAATAATTCGAAGCTCTTCAGAATTGTAGGCTTCTGCAACATCCAATCGACGCCGAGGATACTCACCCGTTTGTGCATAATGAGCTGCCGCCAAGTACATGATAAGTCGCTTGAACTCTGGGTAGAGCATGTCTCGTAGGTGCTCAATAGACCAATGGTCACTGTTTAGCAATCGTGTACTGAACTTCCTGGACATTGTTGAGAGTCCTCTATGAGCAACGTCCTGGGCAAATTCTCGTGTTGGTAATTCCTTGAGCTTCACCAGATCTTCTCCGTACAGCGTTTCCCCGCGAAACTTCATCGACAGATCCTGCTCGCTTTGTGTCTCCAGAAAGTAGTCTTGTGGAAACATGATAAACAAGTACGTGTCATCGAAACCGACTCGGCCAAGCTGTGCCTGTACGGTTGACCTTAACTCCTTATTTATCTCAGAGAATACAATCGTGACATCACGGTCGCTCCGTCCTTCTACCCATGGATCTCCTGCCGTTGTAGAGCCTGCCTCGCAGAGCGCTACGTAACCATCGACATTAGAACTAAGCCACTCGTGAAGCTTTGCAAGTTCTGAGTTTCGCAATTCTTTTTTCATATTACCTACAGTTTACCAAAAAAGTCTTAACCACGCCTTCCTCCCCCAGATAAACAAAAAACCTCCGAGACAATGCTCGGAGATATTTGGCAGGCAGGATACTGCCTTGCAGGGAATGGTTTTGAAATATTGTTCAACAAGTGACGCAAAAATTTATTACTTTTGCGACCCCGGTGTCTGCTTGGTCGCATACTCGATGATCGCACCAGCAACATCTACGCCGGTTATGCGCTCGAGTTCTGTAAATCCAGGATTCGCATTGATTTCTATAATCAGTGGTCCGCGTTTTGATCGGATAAGGTCTACTCCAGAGATATCTAGTTGAAAGAGCTCTGTGACACGTTTTGCCAGGTTGATCTCTTCATCCGTGAGCACAACTTTATGTCCGGTGCCTCCCGTTGATGTATTTGCACGCACATCGCCCTCAGGTGCCTTGCGCTCCATGGCTGCGATGACTTCTCCCCCGATGAGAAAAATTCTAAGATCTGTTCTGTTTGCTTCGGCAATAAATTCTTCAATGATAAGGGGGTTGCCATCTCGTATGCTTATGTATCCTGCAATCGGATCGAGAACTTCACGTTTGTCCGCATAGAAGACACCCTTTCCATGGGTGCCGAAGGCGACTTTTAGAATGACGGGGTAACCAAACTCTTCTGCGAGCTTACAGAGATCCTTTGAGTTCCGAGCGATGCCCCATCTGGGACAGGGGAGCTGATGTTTTTCAAAAAGGAGGTGTTGAGCGATTTTGTTTTTTGAAGCACTGATATTTCCAGCGCCATTAATCACCGGGCATACACCCAAGAGTTTGTCTGTTACGTACTGGTGCAAGCTTGGTTCTGCCACAAAATTTGGTCGAGCAATGATCACATCCAGGTGGGGCAGAGGTAGTCCCTCATGAAGGATCTCTGTCTCGGAAATTGAAAGAAGTGGCTCATAAAGCTTTATCACCTGGTGGCCTAATTTTTCTGCTGCTGCCGTAAGTCTGTCAGCTGCCGTGTACGTTTCTTGTGCTGGACCAGAGTAAATGAGGATTCCAATAGTCATATTATTTTGCGATAAACCATCGATCAGCGGCGAGTGGGTGCGAGGCGTCTCTGCGTGAAAGAGCTTCTCCTCCAAGCCCGTCGGCCAGAACTTCATCAAGGACGATGTCTAGCTCCTCAAGAGTGTCTACGGTATGCAACCTGGCTTTGAAAGGTTTTGCTCCTGGTACGGATCTGAAGTACCAGCTTAGGTGTTTACGAAATGTACGGACAGAGCCTTGGTCGAATTGGTCGATGTGGAAGCGAACATGCTGCTTGATTACATCTATCCGTTCTTGAAGAGATATGGGTTCTACTTCGCGACCAGCGAGCTGGTCTTCGATTTGTTTGAAGATCCACGGGTTTCCCAGTGCACCACGAGCAATAAGGACTCCGGCAGCTCCACTGGTCTCAAGAGCCTCTGTCATCAGTTGCGGGGTGTATATGTCGCCATTTGCCAGCACAGGGATGGAAACCGTTTTGGCAAACTCTCCTATTAAGTTCCAGTCGCTTTGACCGGTGTATCCTTGCATTTTCGTTCTCCCGTGAATGGTGATCAGGTCAGCACCAGCCTCTTCAAGGGCCTTGCCGAAGCTCAAGCACTCTTTTGGGTCTTCCCAGCCAGCACGGATCTTCACACTTACAGGCTTGTTCGTGACGGCCTTCATGGCTTGAACGATGGCTCCAGCGCGCCCAGCATCTTTCATGAGTGATGCCCCGTTAAAGGAATGGACCACTTTATAGACCGGACAGCCCATATTGATATCAAATCCTTCGGGGTTGTGATCTCGATCAATGATCGCCGTGGCCTCGGCCATTTTTTCTGGCTCGCTGCCGAAGAGCTGTTGGACGATGGGGCGTTCCTCCTCATGAATCTCTGTCATGCCAAGAGTCTTGTCATTACCTCGTATGATAGCTTCAGAAGAGACCATTTCCCTAAAGACGATGACTCCTGGACCTGAGACCTGTCTTACCACACGACAAAAAGCACTGTCCGTCATGTCAGCCATGGGGGACAGGGCAATGATAGGGTGGGGGATTGTGGCCCAGTTAAGTTTCATAACGGGGCGAGGATAGCTGACTTAATGGATATTTTCAAGCATTCCTTCTGGGTCGACGGAGTTGATTGATGTGAGCCAGTCTGCATTTTGATTTATTTAATAAAGTACCTTTGCAACTTTATTGTGTTATGAGTCTCGATTTAATTGATCATATTCAGTATACTGGCTGCATATGGCAAAGTCTAAACAATCTTCTTATTATTTATACGGAGCCGCAGCGATTGTTGCTGTGGGTCTCATCATTTTTGCGGCAAACAACAGTGCCTCAACGAGCGGACCGTCAATTTATGACGAATTTGCACAGTGTGTGACTGACACTGGAACGTTAATGTATGGCGCTTGGTGGTGCCCACACTGCAATGATCAAAAGGAAGCATTCGGAAGCGCGTTTGACCTGATTGATTACATTGAGTGTTCCAACGCATCCAAGACAATGACACAAGAGTGTCGTGATCTAGGCATTGAGGGATATCCAACATGGGAGTTCTCAGATAGTTCACGCTCAGGAGGTTTCATGACCTTGGAAGCCATCTCGGCCAAGACTGGATGTGAACTGCCACAGGAAGGAGTATGAGTCGTGACAGGGTTCTCAAGTCAATCATCTTCCTAGGTTTGCTTGGTGCAGCACTTTCTGCTTACACTCTTGCCTATAAGTATGGGGCAACCACGGCTGAATTCTGTACTATCAACGCAACATTTGATTGTGGGATAGTGAATAAAAGTGTCTACTCGGTAATTCTTGGAATACCTGTTTCAGCGTTGGGTATTTTGGGGTATGGGTTTATTGCACTAGCCGCCTTGTTGAAACTTTGCTCTCCATCGGATAAAAGTCTTACCACTTTTATTACGATTGCGACTCTTGGTGCCTTGGCTTTTAGTTTTTATCTCTCAAGCATCGAAGCATTTGTTCTACATGCCTGGTGTCTACTGTGTCTTGGGAGCCAAGCGATTATAGTTGTAATAACTGGATTTGTATTAAAACTGAGAACGTATGACAAACATTAACCTTTCTTATACCCCTGAAGATATGTTTCGCGAGGTTGTTGCTCGTGGCAGAGAGCAGGGTGTAACCGATCAATCCGCTTACGATTTTTTGGTAGAGGAAGTTATCGAGGAACATCGCAAAGTGGGCGAGATGCACACAGATGATCCAACTGAGGATTTAGAAACCCATCTGCGTGGACGCTGGGCAGATTACCAAGCCATGCAAGATGAGGAAGCAAATTAACGTTTATGAAAATTTCATTTCACGGAGCCGTACGAGGAGTTACAGGGTCTTGTCACAGACTTCAACTCAAAGATACAGATGGCAAAGACCATCAGCTTCTTTTTGATTGCGGTATGTTTCAAGGGGAGCAGATGTGCGGAACAAAAAACATGGATGAGTTTGGCTTTGATTCAAAACAAATAGACGCGGTCTTTATAACCCATCCTCATGCCGATCACACAGGTCGATTGCCAAAGTTAGCGAAGGAAGGATTTAAGGGCCCTATCTACATGATTGAGCCCTGTGTGAGCTTGTCACGTCTTGTTCTGGAGGACGCTCATCACATCATGAAGGAAGATGCGAAGAAATGTGGGAGCAGTGTGCTTTATGAGCTTGAGGATCTCACTCACACGTTTGAACAGGTTGAGGGCGTTGGTTATCACCAGCAAATTGATGTCGCTCCAGGGGTTAAGGTGATGTTCCATGAGGCGGGGCATGTTCTCGGCTCGGCGTATATTTCTGTAGAGGCAGAGGGGAAGCGTGTGATCTTTTCTGGTGATATTGGAAACGACGATGTACCTATTTTGCCAGACACGGAGAAAATTTCCTCCGCTGATGTGGTGGTTTGTGAATCCACTTATGGGCATCGTAAACATGAGCCGGTGAATGAGCGAAGTACTCGCCTGAAAGAAGCGATTGAAGATATTATTAAAAATCGCGGAGTGCTCATGATCCCAGCGTTTTCTATTGAACGCACACAAGAGCTGCTTTATGAGATTGATCGCCTCTTATTGCATGATTTGAAAACAAAGATTCCAATTTATTTAGATAGCCCTATGGCTATCAAGGCGACGGCTCTGTATCGACAGTTTAAGGGGTACTTAAAGTTTGATGTACCAATTACAAGCGAGCCAGATCAAGATTTTTTCAGTTTTCCGAACTTGAGAGAAACATTGTCGGTGGAAGAAAGTAAATTGATCAATGATGTTCCGCCACCAAAAATTATCATTGCTGGATCTGGAATGATGTCTGGTGGAAGAATCATGCACCACCTTATTCGATACCTTCCAAACAGTCACAACCGACTTCTGATCATTGGGTACCAGGCAAGAGGAACCATTGGTCGACAGTTGTTTGAAGGAGCTAAGAAGGTACATATATTCAGAGAGGAGGTAAGAGTTGGGGCAAGGGTTTCAGCGATTGGATCATTCAGTGCTCACGGAGATATGGACAAGCTCACTACGTGGCTGACTCCTGAGAAGGGGGGTGCCGTTGGAAAGATTTTCTTGGTTCATGGAGATCCAGAATCAAAAGAGGTCTTTGGTACTCATTTGAGACATCACTTCGGAAATGAGGTGATTATCCCTGAATATCAAAGCGAACACGATATATAGATAAACAAACACCCTGGTAACCCAGGGTGTTTGTTTATCATGTCTTGACACGGCTTCTTTTTTTAGTGAGGATGCGCAGGCTAAAACATTTTGGAGAAAGGTGGTCTTAAATGACTGCGGAAGCAATAGAGGTCTTTGACGCGTCGGCTTTGGTCCGTGGCCTGGAAGGACAGATGTTGGATGGTTGGATCCGATTTGTGGCACTCCAGGCTCTCATGCCGGACGATGCCCTACTTGGTGTGAATCAGATCACTCCTATCCAGAAGCTGCTCCCGTACTGCGTAGCTGGGTCGCGACTCGATCAGCTCATGCTTGCGCGGCTCATGGACCCCCGTCCGTTCATCCACACCAATTGGGGGCGAACAGAAGAAGTCGAGCCCCAACTGCTGTGGTGGTCCTTCTACAACCACTCCCCCAAAGCGAGTGACTGCAAGGCCTATGTCCAAAAACAGCTTCTTGGGTCCCAAGCCCCCTTCGATTTCTGGGTACACGTACTTCGGAATCTCGAGAGTGATGATCCCATCATCACGAGGGTGTGGGCAAAGCTCCTTTCCACTGCTGAGACGTTCGGCAACTGGTACTGGGTTTGGGAGCGTTCGACCGTGAAGTGTCATCGCGAGATGGCTATCTGGCACATGCGACTGGTGCCAGTGAGACACGATGAGCTGTCCATGGTGACCCGCTCGAAGGTGTCCAGGATCAAGGCACTGGGTCTGCGCCGGCTGGTGCAGGAGTTCCCGGATTACACGGAGACACAAGTTCAACTCATGAGGGATCTTCCCAGTGAGGAAGGCCGACGCCGGGCCTGGGGACACGTGGAGCTGAGCGAACGGTCTCTGAGGGACCTTGAGCTGATGTGGTGCTGGTTGAAGGATTGTCCAGACGCCTATCCGCGTGAGGACATCGTTCAAGAAATCCTCGGGCGAAAGCTGTCCTTCGAGGAGTGGATGACTCTCAGCAAAAACACTTCCTTCACCAAGGCAGACGTCGAGTTTCAGCGCATGGTGGTTCACCAGTTGATGTCCAGAGCTGTGAGCCACGAGGAGTGGAAGCGCGTGAGCGGACTGCTCTACACGAGTTTCAACGATGAGCGAGAGAAGATCTACTCAAGTCTGTGCACCAGTGCCACCACCTTTGAGCAATGGTCTGCACTCGAAATCATGTTCCGCCCCAAGAGGGACGAGGATTCTTCCAAGTTCCACCAGCGGGCTCAGGCCACCATGATCCGTCTAGGCGATCGCAAGCAGTGGCTCGCGCGGCTCAAGCACTGGGCTCCCACCCCGTTTGACACGGAGAACATCATTCGGCTATGCCCCACGCTCAACGAGCTGGTGGAAGCCTGGAAACCGTACGAGCACGCCACAACCTCATTCCACCGCCATGAAGCATCCGTCAGGCACGGAGAGGCACTCCTGCGGGCCATCGCCGATCACATCGGTAAGATGGGTGAGCCGCTCACCCCAGAACAGTTCCTGGAGCTCGCCCCCTGGCCCTGCCCCAGAAAGGTCGTGCCACTCCAGCGACGGGCCTAAGGGGCCTGCACAACGATATCCGACTCGACACGCGAGTCGGTTTTTTCTTTTCAAGCTCCTCTGTTGCCCATACATTCGTGCATTCAATGCACGAATTGGTACTAAGATTAGTTCCGAATCATGCATTGAATGCACGAATTATCCTTTTCAATAACCCCGTTATCAGCTACTATGCCGGGGAATATGGATCAATCAAACATTCGAAATTTCTGCATTATTGCGCATATTGATCATGGTAAGTCGACCCTTTCGGATCGACTTTTGCAGTCTACGGGCACGGTCCATGAACGCGACATGAAGTCACAGATTTTGGATTCGATGGATCTTGAGCGCGAAAAGGGGATCACTATCAAGCTTGCGCCAGCTCGCATGAGCTATAAGGGTCACACCTTGAACTTGATCGACACTCCGGGACATGTTGATTTTACCTATGAGGTGTCTCGGTCCCTTGCGGCTGTTGAGGGAGCTATTTTGCTTGTTGATGCTAGTCAAGGGGTTCAGGCTCAGACGATCGGAAACTTGTACTTGGCCATGGGAGAGGATTTGGAAATAATTCCTGTGCTTAACAAGATCGACTTGCCAGCAGCAGATGTTCCAGCTCGCACAGAAGAACTGGTTCAGCTGATCGGTTGTAAGCCAGAAGAGATTTTGGCTGTGAGTGGAAAGACAGGTGAGGGTGTTCCAGAGCTTCTTGATGCGATCATAGAAAGGGTTCCGCCACCTACGGGCGATACAAACGCACCGGCTCGCGCATTGATTTTTGATTCTTTTTACGATGATTATCGTGGGGTGATGGCGTATATACGAGTGATGGATGGAGAAATAAAAAAGCGCAGTAAGATTCACATGATGGTGACTGGGTTTGATGGTGACGCGCTAGAGGTGGGGGCCATGACTCCAGGTGGTTTGGTTGCTGCAGAGACGCTTGAAACGGGACAAATTGGATACATCGTGACGGGACTGAAAGAAATTGTGGGCTGTCGTGTTGGGGATACGGTGACAAACTTTTCAAACCAGGCGACAGAATTCCTCCCAGGATACAAAGAGGTAAAGCCAATGGTGTACGCGGGAATTTTTCCTGAGGAGGGTGATGATTTTCACAAACTGCGTGAGTCCATCGAACGGCTTAAACTCAACGACTCATCCCTCATATTTGAAAGTGAACATTCGCCAGCGCTTGGGTATGGGTTCCGCTGCGGCTTGCTTGGAATGCTGCACTTGGAGATTTTGAAAGAAAGACTTGAACGTGAGTTTGGGCTCAGTCTTGTTGTTACAGTCCCTTCTGTCGCTTACGAGGTCTACATTAGAGATGGATCCCACAAGACCATCAAGAGTCCTCTTGAACTTCCTGATCCTTCATTTCTTGAAAAAGTTGAGGAACCTTGGGTGAAGATAGATATTGTTACACCATCATCTTACATTGGGGCGATCATGCAGCTTCTACAGGAGCGGCGTGGAAACTATATGACCACAGAATATCTGTCTGGTGACAGGGCCATTTTGCATTACGAGATTCCACTGTCCATGATCATTGTGGATTTTTACGATAAACTGAAGAGTATCTCAGCGGGATATGCTTCTCTTAACTACGAACTGATAAACTATAGAGAGGCGGATGTCGTAAGGATGGATATGTCGGTGGCAGACGAGCCGGTTGATGCTTTTTCTACGCTTGTGTACCGCGATGAAGCAGAAAAAGCCGGTCGTCGCATTGCCAAGCTTTTGAAAGAGGCTATTCCACGACAAAACTTCGTGATCAAGCTACAGGCGACTATTGGTGGAAAGATCATTGCCTCTGAGAGGATCAGCGCTATGCGAAAGGATGTTACGGCTGGGCTTTACGGCGGAGACGTGACGCGAAAGAGGAAGCTCTTGGACAAACAAAAGAAAGGAAAGGCCCGCATGGCCCTGTACGGAAAGGGAAAGGTGAATATTCCTACCGATGCTTATTTGAAAGTCTTAAAAAGAGAGTGATATGAAAAAGAAAACGTTACGCATGTTTTGGAGTGTAGTGGGGATCATGGTGATTCTTTCTATGGTCATGTTCAGCTTTGCCATTGGTTTCAGTGTTTAGCTATTGATCTGCGTTCTCATGTGTCTATCGGAGAACGTTAACTAATTGCTAACCCGTGTTTTTTTGGCTATACGATGGGATGTCGCTGAACCAATCAGTGATGCGAAAATAAAAGAGTTTCCGGAGATTGATCCGGCTATTTTGCAATTACTCTGTAATAGGGGATTGCAGACTCAGAAAGAAATTGATGTGTTTTTGGGTCCAGATTGGGATCGTGACGTTTACTCTCATGATCTGTTTACCAACATGGTGGCTGCGGTCACACGTGTGTTTCAGGCTTTTGAAGCTGGTGAGGTGATAACGGTGCATGGAGACTATGACGCTGATGGCGTCTGTGGAAGTGCTGTGCTTGTGAGCAGCTTGAGAGATATCGCTCGGAAACTGAATTTTGATGATAAGAAGATTACTAACTACATTCCACATCGAGAGAAGGAGGGTTATGGGGTTTCTCCTTCAACTATGGATCACTTGGCTGAGCACGATAAAACGAAGTTGGTGATTACTGTCGACTGTGGGATTTCGAATAAAGAAGCGGTGGATCGTGGGAAAGAACTGGGGATCGACACGATCATTTGTGATCACCACACCATGCCAGCGGAATTACCTGACCAGGCTATTTTGATTCACCCACTTGTCCCAGGAGAAACGTTTCCAAATAAAAAGCTCTGTGGCACAGGTGTGGCGTATAAGCTTGCGTGTGGACTTATTGATGAGGCAAAAAAGCGTGGAGCTGATGTTCCTGAGGGGCATAGCAAATGGTTACTTGATCTTGTAGCGATTGCGACGGTGACAGATGTTATGCCGCTTACGGGGGAGAATCGAGTGTTAGAAAAGTTCGGTTTGATTGTCTTAAATAAAGCACGTCGCATCGGGATTCAAAAGCTGCTGGAGGTTATTGGTTCAAAGGCTGGTGAACTCGATACGGTGTCGATTGGATTTCAAATTGGACCACGATTGAACGCGGCAGGGCGCATGACGCACGCACAGGAGGCCCTTGAGCTTTTGATAGAAGAAGATGAGCTAGAGGCAACAAAACTTGCGATGCGTTTGCAGGAAATCAATAAAGAAAGACAAAAGGCCTCTCAGGCCATGTATCTTGAGGCAGAAAAACAGCTTACCGAAGCAGAAGATCAAAAGCTCCTAGTTGTTTGGCAGCAGGGGTGGGGAGCTGGTTTGGTTGGGCTTGTTGCAGGGAAGATTCAGAATAAACATGGAAAGCCTGTATTCTGCGTAGGACGTGATGGAGATAAATTTGTTGGATCAGGACGATCTCCAGAGGGGTTCGACATTACGGCGGCCATGCGCCACGCAAGTGATCATTTAGAAAAGTTTGGTGGGCATCCTCAGGCATGTGGATTTTCTGTTCATGGAGAAGAGAAGTTTTTGAAAGCCGTTGAGGTGATGCGTGAGTATGCTCAAGAGCACATACAAGAAGATCAGCTAGGGCCATCTGTTATCATTGATGCAGAGATTGAAATCGATCAGATCGACTGGCCCCTTTATGATGCGATGCAACCGTTCCGTCCATTTGGAACAGGAAATCCAACTCCAATGTTTGTAAGCCGAGGAGCGCGGGTTGTCTCGTTTTCTCCTGTTGGCAAAGATGGATCGCATTTGAAGATGCGTCTGCAAGGTCGTGGTGGTAAAATAGTGAACGCGATTGGATTTAGGCTTGGTCATTGGGCCGAGCAATTGAAGTTGGGAGATGAGATCGATGTAGCTTTCGAGATTCAAGTAAACGAATGGAATGGAAATCGTGAGCTGCAGATTAGAATAGAAGATTTGACGAAATAACTATGCATGTACATCTTTATACGGACGGAGGATCTCGTGGGAATCCTGGACCATCTGCCTCTGGTGCCGTCATCAAGACCCCTAAGGGCAAGGTAATAGGCGAAGCCATGAAATACCTTGGGATTACAACAAACAATCAGGCAGAGTATACGGCTATTATCATTGGGTTGGAGAAAGCTAAAGAGCTTGGCGCTGTAAAGGTGGATGTATTTATGGATTCTGAACTTGCAACCAAACAGCTTAAGGGCGAGTACAAAGTAAAAAATCCAGAGATAGCTAAACGATTTCTAGAAGTAAAAAATTTGATACATCAGTTTGATAAAGTCACGTTTACCCATATCTATCGAGAAAAGAACAAGGAGGCAGACGCACTTGTTAACAAGTGTCTCGATGATGAGGGGTGTTAAGTGGTATACTTTTTGTAATCTATGGGCTTATTCGGAAAGAAAAAGCCGAGCAGTTTTTTGGGGGTCGACATTGGTGCGAGCTCTGTTAAAGTCGTTGAATTTGAAAGCAAAAAAGGTCGGGCAACACTCCTGACATATGGGTATGCTGAGCTGCCAACGGTAGAGGCAAGCAACACCATGTTTGAAGATCCAAGGGCTACTGGTGAGCTGATTGCCAGGGTGTGTAAGGAGGCAGGATGTAAATCGACCTCAGCCATGGCAGCACTCCCAACGTCCAATGTTTTTTCGGCGATATTGTCTATTCCAGAAGTGGCAGATAAAAAGTTAAGACAAGCAGCTGTTGATGCAGAGGTGGGTAAGCTCACACCCATTCCGCTCAACGAGATGATTACTCAGACAACGTTCTTAGATTCTGGTAAGAAAAAAGACAATTCAGACAAGTCCGGCGGAGCCGGATCCGGCTCCGCCGGAAAAGATAAAACGTTTCGTGCACTGGTGACAGGGTCTGCAAAGACATTCATCCAGAAGTACATTGAGATTTTCAAGGTGGCAAAGCTGAACTTGCAGGCTATTGATACAGAATCTTTAGCTTTGATCAGAGCTCTTATTGGTAAGGACATGGGGGTCATCATGCTCCTAGATATTGGTTCAAAGCGAACAAATATCATGATCGTGGAAAAAGGAATTCCATTTGTTTCTAGATCCATTAATATTGGTGGCAACACGGTTACACAGCATTTGATGCAAACAATGAGCATGCCAGAAGAAGACGCGGAGAGAATGAAGAGAGATTTGGGAGTGACTGCCAGTGGAGCCTCAGCCCTTCCAGGTGGACTGCCAAATGTGCTTGAACCAATCATGCTTCCACTTGTAAATGAGATTCGCTATGCTTTTCAGCTGTATGCCGGCATGGAGCTTGCTGAGAGTAAAGAGGTGGAAAAGATCATCGTGACCGGTGGCTCTTCCCACTTACCTAGGGTTCCGGAATATCTCGCCGAGACACTGAATATGAATGTCTACAGAGGAGATCCATGGGCACGCGTAGTTTACCCAGCTGATTTATCTGCTGTACTAGAAGAGATAGGGCCAAGGATGTCGGTGGCCATAGGACTTGCCATGCGTGAAATTGAATAATATGTCTATGAAGAATAAAAAAGGACCTGCCCACCGAAGCCTTGGCGAAGGAGGGTTTACTCTTGTTGAACTGCTGGTGGTGATCGCCATTATTGCAATTATCATGGTGTTTGCTGCTGTGGCGGTGAACAGTGCACGCTCCAAAGAGCGAGATGCGACTCGCCTTTCCTCTGTTCGCCTAGTGCAGTCGGCGCTTGAGAATTACTTTAACGAAACAAACATGTATCCACTTGGTGACTTGCTTCCACTTGGAGACTCGTCTGAGAGTACTTGTTTGGGTTCAGGTGGTTTTGCGGAAAATTGCTCGAGTGATAACTCGACTTTTTTGCGTACCATCCAGCCAACACGTGAGGAGGGACTTGAAGGAATTGTGAGATGTGGTGAGCCAACGCGTAGGGCTTTCTGTTACTCACAGCTTGTTGAGGGTGAATCTTATGTGATACATTTTGAACTAGAAAATCCACTCATAGTAGTTGGACTACAGGCGGGCGTTAATTGCGCTACCCCTGATGGCATGGAGGCCGGTGTCTGTGCGGACTAATAATTAAAGATCGATAATCGGAAGCGTAATGACGCTATCCGATTTTTTGTTTCATGGATGGTATAATGTGGCCATATGAGTATTATTTTATTCGTCTTTGTTATAGGCCTTTGTGTTGGGAGTTTTTTGAATGTTGCCATTTTTAGGGTTCATGAGGGTGAACAAGTGGTTCGTGGCCGGTCTAAGTGCATGACTTGTGAGGAGCCCCTTGGTCCTAAGGATCTTGTGCCAGTGCTGAGTTACATTGCTTTAAAGGGGCGATGTCGTCTGTGTAAGGCGGTTGTGTCATGGCAGTATCCAGTGATCGAGCTTGTTACAGGGTTGATATTTGTTCTTCTGTACTTGATGCACGGAATGGAGATGATGTTACTGCGGGATGCTGTTTTTGTGGCTTACCTAATCATAATCTTTGTCTATGACCTGCGGTACATGTACATCCTAGACAAGTTTACGATCCCAGCCATGATTGTTGCCCTGCTAGCTAACTTGTGGCTCGGCATAATCCCGGCGTGGTCGATTCTTGCAGGTGGACTTGTGTTGGCTGGGTTTTTCTTGATTCAATTTTTAGTATCAAAAGGCACATGGGTTGGAGGAGGTGATATCCGCATGGGTGCCCTAATGGGATTCATGCTTGGACTCACTCATGGTCTCGTTGCACTTTTCCTTGCCTATGTCCTTGGTGGGGCAGTTGGGGCTTACTTGTTAGCTACAGGTAAGGTCGATCGCAAGACACCAATTCCGTTTGGCACGTTTCTTGCAGTTGGGACCCTGCTGATGATTCTGAGCGGAGATTCCATAATAAGTTGGTACCTCGGATTCTTTGTTTGATGTTTATCTATGAATAAAATTGAAGCGAAAAAGAGGGTGCAGAAGTTAAAAGAGGTAATAGCTGAACACCGCTATAACTATCACGTGCTTGATAAGGCCTCGATGTCTGATAGCGCGCTTGATTCGCTTAAGCACGAACTTTATACACTTGAGCAAGAACATCCAGATCTAATTACTTCTGATTCTCCCACACAAAGAGTTGGGGGCGAGCCTTTACCAAAGTTTGAGAAGATCACACACTCTCGCGCCATGCTTTCCATGGAAGATGTTTTTAGCCCTGAAGAATTTGAAGCGTGGATGAAACGACTTGAGAAAGTTGGTGGTGAGGTCGTCGATACGTTTTTCTGCATGCCTAAGCTTGATGGCTTGGCTGTATCGATTGTTTACGAGAACGGACTGCTTACAACTGCGGCAACTCGAGGTAATGGTCGGGTGGGAGAAAATGTAACCGTGAATGTAAAGACGATCGATTCTATTCCATTAAAACTTCGAGCGCCAAAAGGAAAAGAGATTCCATCTCGAGTCGAGGTTCGTGGAGAAATATATTTCCCCCAGAAAGCTTTCGATGAAATGAATGAACGACAGAGGAAGAACGGCGAGAGCGAGTTTGCAAATCCACGTAACGCTGCAGCAGGTTCTATTCGACAACTAGATTCGACTGTTACTGCAGGGCGAGGCTTAGCGTTTGTTGGGTGGGAACTAGAAGGGGACTTCGATGTGCATACAATGCAGGATGAGTGGAACATAATGGCAGAGCTCGGGTTCAAGCCAGTTCCTGAGTCAGAGTTGTATAAAACTGTTGAGGCGATTGAGCTCCACTGGCAGGATCTTCAGGTTAAGCGGGAGAAGCTAGGGTACTGGGTGGATGGGATGGTTGTGAGGGTGAACGATAACGCTTTGTATAAAAAGTTGGGTGTTGTTGGTAAGACTCCGCGTGGCCTTGTGGCTTGGAAGTTTCCTGCCGAGGAGGCAACGACCGTTGTGAAAGAAATTAAATGGACAGTCGGACGCACTGGTGCACTTACCCCAGTGGCGGTTGTGGAACCTACTTGGATTGGTGGGACAACCGTGCAGCATGCCAGCCTGCATAATATTGATGAGATTGAGCGTTTAGATGTCCGTGTGGGTGATACTGTGATCTTGTATAAGGCAGGTGATATTATTCCAAAGATTAAAGAAGTGATTTTAAAGATGCGTCCCAGTGGGGCCATGGGGGTTCAAGTTCCCACTCATTGTCCTGTTTGTGGAGCTGAGGTGAAGCGTGTAGACGGTGAGGTGGCGATTTACTGCGCCAATTCAAGATGTTTTGTTCAGGATCGCGAGGCCGTGCTTCATGCAGCGCGTGCGTTTGAAATAGATGGGATTGGCCCGCAGACCATCGCGACGCTTCTAGAAAACAGCATTATTTCCGTTCCTGCTGATTTGTTTATTCTTGAAGCTGGAGAGATTGAAGGTCTTGAGGGGTTCGCTGAGCTCTCTGCAAAGAAACTTGTCGAAGAAATTCAAGCGCATAAGAAAATAACATTGGCGCGGTTTATCCTCGCCCTTGGTGTTCGCAATGTAGGAGAGCAGACGGCCGTTGATCTGGCTGTTGCGTTTGGGAGCTTGTCGTCATTGATGGAAGCAGATCTTGAGCAGCTGACATTGGTTGAGGGTATTGGAGAGATTGTGGCTCAAAGTTTGCTAGAGTTTTTTGCTCAGGAGCACAATCAACAGCTCGTGCAGGCATACCTTGATAATGGTGTTGTGATTGAAGTAACAAAACAGAAGGCACCTTCATTGCTTAGTGGGAAGACATTTGTGCTGACAGGAACGCTTGAGAATTTGTCACGAGATGATGCAAAAGAGCTTCTTCGCGAAGCTGGTGCTAAGGCGTCTGGTTCTGTGAGCAAGAAGACAGATTATGTTGTTGTAGGAAGCAGTCCTGGTTCTAAGGCTGATAAGGCACGTGAGCTTGGAGTACCCGTCTTGTCGGAGCAGGAGTTTATCGATATGATGCGATCCATATGAGCCTTTCAAATGAAGAAATACGTCACATAGCTAAACTATCCCGACTTCACATCGATGAAGAGGAGATTGAAGATTACCGCGAAAAATTGGAATCCATTTTGGAATACGTTGAAAAGCTACAGGAGCTAAATACAGATGATGTTCCAGAACTTCAGCATGCAGCTGATGTGAGTAATGTTTTTCGTGAGGATGAAGTCCAGGGATGCGACTCAGCAATCCGGGAGCGCATTGTAGATAATTTTTCAAACCGTGAAGGAGACCTTCTGAAGGTGCAAGCGGTGTTTCCCGGTATTACAAACGGGTCCGGCTCCGCCGGAGAGAACCGAACACAATAGCTATGGATGTATCAACCATGACGATCAAAGAAGCTTTAGAAAAAATGAATAGTGGAGATCTAACTAGCGAGGAGCTTGTGAAAAGTTACCTCGATCGGATCGAAGCAGGGAACGAACACGTGAATGCATTTGTTTTTGTTGCAGAGGATGTTTTGGAACAAGCGCGGGAGATCGACAAACGACGGGCTGTGGGTGAGGATGTTGGTGTCTTGGGTGGAATTCCAATTGCAGTGAAGGACAATATGTTGGTTGAGGGATGGGGATCCGCAAGTGGATCACAAATACTTGAGGGCCATAAGGGAGCGTATAACGCGACTGTGATTGATCGACTTAAGAATGCAGGAGCAATTTTGATGGGGCGTGCCAACATGGATGAGTTTGCCATGGGGTCGTCTACAGAATCTTCTCACTTTGGCGCTACAACAAACCCATGGGATAAAACAAAAGTACCAGGCGGATCATCGGGTGGTAGTGCTGCGGCTGTAGCTGCTGGATTTGTACCTGTAGCACTTGGATCAGATACTGGTGGTTCTATTCGTCAGCCAGCCTCTCTTTGTGGGGTCGTGGGACTTAAACCTACGTACGGACGAGTTTCTCGATACGGACTTATGGCTATGGCATCGAGCTTGGATCAGATCGGTCCTATTACTCGCAGTGTCGAAGACGCAGCTATTGTGCTTGAGGTGATCGAGGGAAAGGACCCACATGACGGAACATCTGTTGAACTTAGTAACACAACAGTTCCAGCTTTGATTGATAAGGACTTAACTGGAATGAAACTTGGTCTTCCAAAAGAATATTTTGTTGATGGAATGGATGAGGGGGTGAAGGCTGCGGTAATGGAGGCTGTGGAGGAGCTTAAGCGCGCAGGAGCAGAGATTATCGACATTAGCCTGCCACATGCCCAATATGCGCTGGCGGCCTATTACATCATCATGCCGGCTGAAGCGAGTTCTAACCTTGGGAGATTCGATGGACTACGCTACGGGTATCATTCAAACGGAGAAAACTTACAAGAATCTTACGCACGTACACGAGGTGAGGGCTTTGGTCCTGAGGTGAAACGTCGCATCATGCTTGGTAGCTACACATTGAGTGCCGGCTACTACGATGCCTACTATCGCAAGGCTCTGAAGGTGCGTTCACTTATTAAGAAAGATTTTGATGAGGCATTGAAAGAAGTCGATGCGATTGTGACACCAACAAGTCCATCTGTTGCATGGGGGATAGGGGAGAAGTTTAACGATCCTCTCACGATGTATTTGTCTGACATCTATACGATCAGCGCAAACCTCGCGACGATACCGGCCTTGTCTGTGCCATGTGGTTTTGTAAAGAATCTTCCAGTGGGATTACAGTTTATGGGACGTCCGTTTGATGAGTACACACTCTTTAAACTTGGAGCGGCCTATCAGGAAAGAACTGATTGGCACACAAAAACACCTTCATGATCCCGTACTTTAAATTTACAACTATTGCACTAGGCCCCATCACTATTCAGGTGTGGGGTCTTATGGTTGCACTTGGGATTTTGGTCGGGACATGGGCGGCCGCAAAGATGGCAAGCCGTCGTGGGCAAGATGAGAAGATTATCTGGGATCTGAGTGTGTGGGTGATTGTCGCGGCCATGATCGGTGCTCGCATCATTCATGTGGTGTACGAGCCTGCATCTTATTTTGCTAACCCTCTTGAGTTTTTCCGTGTATGGCATGGTGGCTTTTCCGTCATGGGGGGATTCCTTGGAGCATTGATTGTTGGTGTTTGGTATTTGAAGAAAAGAAAAGTTGATGTCCATGCTTACGCTGACACTGCAGTGTTTGGACTCCCACTCGGGCTCTTCATTGGTCGTATTGGATGCTTCTTGATTCATGATCACCCTGGAACGCTTACAGATTTTATCGGCGGCGTTCAGTATCCAGACGGCGTGCGTCATGACCATGGACTGTATTTGTCGATTAATGGATTGCTTCTCTTCCTAACATTTCTTTTAATGGCCAAGCGTGGAGCCAAGACAGGATCATATATTGTTGTATTTTTACTGTGGTATGGGGTAGTGCGTTTCTTTCTAGATTTTCTGCGTGCTACAAATGGAGATATTGTCGACACGCGTTATCTGGGACTTACACCCGCCCAGTACTTCTCTTTGGTGATGGTGGCTGGTGGAGTGTGGGTTTTCCACAGAAAATTGTCGAGAAAACATTGACAGATTGCTTGTAAAAAAATAGCCTTAAAGTAAGGCTATTTTTACTTATCCACAAAAACCTGTCGTAATCTTTGTCCCATATGGCACGTATACCTAAACTACCTACTGACACACTCGAACTTCTTGGAATCAAAACCAAGGATATGGAGGTGTATACAGCACTCTTAACTCTTGGAACCGCTCCGCTCCGTCGGATTGCAGAAGAATCCGGGCTGAACAGAGGTACCGCCTATGACGCGCTTAAGCGTCTTATAGACATCGGCCTTGTCAGCTATATGGACGCTAAGAGTCATCGCTACTTCACCGCAGAGGATCCACAGAAACTTTCTGGGATTGCTACGCGTCGAGAAGTTTCGATCCAAGAGGCTCAGGAGAAAATAAAAGATGTCGTGCCGCAACTACAAGAACTTCTTGGCCGAAGCTCTCATCGTCCATCCGTTCGTTATTACGAAGGTGATGGGGGAGTGCGAGAGATTCTCGAGGATGTTCTAAAGGTGAGTGAACGCTCAAAAGACAAACTCTTTCGTGTGTACTCATCAGAGGGAATTCGCGATTTGATCGCAAGCGCATGGCCAGCGTTTAAAAAAACACGCGTACGCAAGCGTGTGATGGTCAAAGCTATATCTATCGGAAAGGGTGGACACACATACGGACTAGATGAACGTAAGTGGCTCACTAAGGATGATAAGGCTCCAAGTTACACATTCTTATATCCAGGAAAGAGTGCCTTTGTTTCTGTGGATGAACGTCGTCAACTATTCGGCGTAATAATCGAAGACGATGCAATTAGCGCAACACAGGAGATGATTTTTGAGGCGATGTGGGAGAAGCTCTAGCTCTTTATAAACGGTTCACTTCTAATCTGGATTCTATCTAGACTAGACGTGAATCGCTTACTGAAGGAGCGTTGATGGAGTACGAGGCGGTTGTTGCCATGTTCTGTGGCCCACATGATGAAGGAGATGACGCGCCAACGCGTCGAATCGACAGGGCGATCGAACTCGCTCTGCATCTGGGCCTGCCACTGATGATTGCTGGTGACGGCAATGGTGGCCTGGACGTGGCACAGTTCAATGATCTGGCCGTCGCTAGTGGCGTATTCTATGTCATTGCGCTTTACGACAGTGGCGCAAGTACTCTGTCCGATGCAATGTGTGTCGCTCAGAACATCGGACGCGACCCGCGACTGGACTGCGTCTCGACGATTCATCTCGTCACAGACGACTGGCACATGGATCGCTCCAAGGCCATGCTGGAAGGCGAACTTTCTGACGCAAGTTGGAAAAGACAGAACCCCCCTGAGGTGACTCCGAGCTGTGTAACCACTGGTCCCCAGCCTGCACGTTGGGTGATCGACGGTGAACGCAAAGGACTCAAGGATTACCGATCTGGCCGATACGGAACAGGAAAGGCTTACGCCCCATGGGGCAAGCC
>JABMNZ010000018.1 GCA_013204395.1 Parcubacteria group bacterium | reverse complement strand
GTTCGAATCCCTGTCCGGGAACCAAGAAAAACTCTCACCGAGATGGTGAGAGTTTTTCTTTTGGCTTTTGTAAAATTTTCTATGGCATTCCGGCTCATTGAACGCTTAAAAGTCTGGTTTTTTGAAATAAGAAAACCGCTCGCACAAGAGTGGAGGCTGCACACCCTCGTGGGTGGTGAGCGGCTTTCTTGTGGGGCGGTCAGAGAATGGACAGAATCAGCGTGAGGACGCCGATCATCTGTTCGAAGTTGGACAGGTCCTGCCTACTACGCTGCAGCGCTCAGCTCACCGTGAGACAGGACGCGATGCGGCTCCTCCACTGCTCGTGCTCATCCCACACGTACCAGCACGGGGGAGCGATGATCACGGCGAGGACCACGTAGGTCCACTCCATCTGGATGAAGCTCACCACGAACATGGGGATGGCGGAGATCCCGAGGATCAACACGAGGAGGCCGATGGGGCCGAGGAACTGGTGGAGCCGATGCAGGAGTGAGCGACGGAATGGGGTCATGGTCTGGGGCATTGGGAAAAACCCTCCTTCACTCAAGATATACATGTTTTTATGGATTTTGTCAATCCTCCGTCGACTTCTCTTCGGATGTCTGCCCATATGTGGCCCAAAGAAGTGGTGAAGGGTGATTTTTGTTTAGCTAACTATTTGAGTCGCTTTATTTCTATAAATCAACTCTTTTATATGTGGCAACGAAGCAGCAGCGATAATCAATAGGCCACCAAGCACTACGCGCGAAGATAAACCTTCGCCAAAGATAAGTATTCCAAAAATAATACTAAATACGATTTCTAATAAACCGAGTAAGCCTCCAATACTTGCCTCTACGTACTTTAGGCCAGCGATGATAAACCAAAAGCCGAACAGACTCGCAACGGAGTAACCAATCTGATACAGCCACACGACATCAAACGAAGGTAGAACCTGCACCTCTTCAATGGCAACAGAAATGATGCCATTTACAACTAAAATAGTGAGCCAACTGAGCCATGACAGATACAACGGCGTATAGTTACCTGACAATTTTTTTGAAAATGAAACCTCGCCACCACTAGCCACGCCATTAAGAATGGCCATCAATGTCGCAAGTAAGGCAAACGTTGCCCAGGAAAAAGAGAAAACAAAATACAAACCAAGAGAAGCTAGCACAAAAGAGATGGTCTTTACCCTGGTGACACGTTCGTTAAGAAAGAGAAAACCCACTGCATACATCGTCAGGAGCATGGTGACAAAAAATAACAGAGTGGCTGATCCAATGTCCATGTGATTAAACGCATAGAAAATTGGTGCCTGTGTCATAGACGTAAACAGCAAAAAGACAACGAGCCACTTTCGATCTTCTCGTTTAATCGGAACGACTTCTTTTTTGTAGAGCAGAATTGGGAGAAGAACAACGGTCAGAATAAGTCCACGCGTCCAACCTTGATAAAAATCACCAAAAGAATCACCGATTAGTTTTGACCAAACGCCGTAACTTCCAAACATTAGAGCAGAAATGAGGATCAATACCAGTCCTTTTCTGTGTTGGGATAACAATTTTTTCATGATGAAAGTATACAGGATAAACTATCCATACACGAAGCTAATTTAAAACCATCCATCTTACATCTCCCGAACCTACGTGTCCGCAATGTGTCCGTTTTGTGCCCCTAGCCATGTTCTTAATCACAGCCTGAAAGGCTCGAATCCCTGTCCGGGAACCAAGAAAAACTCTCACCGAGATGGTGAGAGTTTTTCTTTTGGCAAATGAATTGCCTGCGCTATTTCTTTGGAATATCTAGATGATCCATGGCGTAGGTGAAGCTTGATTCTACTTTCTTGTTCGGATTGAAAATTCGGTTTGGATCGAAGATGTCTTTTACTTGAGTGAACAGGCCCACGACTTCTTCGCCGTACATCTGTTCGAGAAACGGGCTTCTGATCATTCCATCATTGTGTTCACCCGTTATTGATCCGTTGTAGCGCAGTACAAGATCGTAAACTTTTTTTGATAACTCTTCTATGATCTGCTTTGTGTCAGGGAGAGTGACGTCCATAAGGGGAATGATGTGAAAGTTTGCATCCCCAACATGGCCAGCTACTGAGAAAGTAAGATCGTATTTATCTAGAATCTCATACAGCTCTGGGAGGAAATCTGAGAGCTGTGATGGGTGAACAACGAAGTCATCGATAAACGGTGCGGTTCGAAGATTTTTTACATGCTTACGCAAGAGAGAAAAGCTTTCACGGCGGATGGTCCAATATTTTTCACCCTCAGCTTGTGAATGCGTTACACGAGTTTTGAAGCCAGAGGCTTTTACATCTTTGTAAGCCATCTTTGCCATCTCCTCAGCCTCCTTTTCTGTATCGGCTCTAAACTCTGCGATACAAACAAGCTTTGGTAAGCCACCTGTAAGGGTCATCCAAACCTCAGGCAAGAACTGTAATCCAAGAGAAATTATGTTTCCCTTCATTTTCTTTATTAGATCTGGAAGGACTTTTACTGCAACGGCAAGTGTGTGGTCGTCGTAAGATTCGAAACTATCTGGCTTATGTTTGAGAATAAGCTGTGCCAACTCAGCCACCCGTTTCATGTCTGGCAAGAGTGTGATCAGCATGCGTGAGTGAGGCTTTGGCTGGATAAGGGAAAATTCTATCTGGGTGATAATCCCTAAGGTGCCCTGAGATCCGACCATGAGCTTTGCTAGATCAAAAGAACCGTCAGATGCGTCACGAACATTCCAGAGATAGTAACCAGCGGAGTTTTTTGTGACGTCCGGCTTTGCCTTGTCGATGATCAGCTGGTTACCAGTTATGAGTGCATCCAGCTTTTTGTACACCTCACCTTCAAATGTATTTAATTGTTTCTTCTGTTCAAGTTCATCTGCTGTGAGTTTACTAATGGTGTACGCATTTCCGTCTGACAAGACCATGCGCAAACTTTTCACATACTTTTCTGTTTTTCCGTAAGCAAGGGTTTTCTCTCCACCAGAGTTATTGGCCACAATTCCACCGACAGCGCATAGCTCTCGGCTGGCTGGGTAACTCGGGAGAAGTAGATTGTGAGCTAGTGTAGCTTTTTCAAAATCTCTGTAGTAGACACCAGGCTCAACAATTGCCGTGCTCGTCATCTCATCTACACTTATTACCTTTGTGAAGTGTTTTGTCATGTCCACTACGATCGATGACGTAAGGGGTCCGCCACTCATATCTGTTCCAGCAGATCTAGCAGTGAGCGATAGATCATGATGTGTCTGTTTGAGTTTGTTTACCTCTGTTACCAACTTTTGCATCTCAGCCTCGTTCTTTGGGTACACCACTGCCGATGGCTCAACATGAAACAAACTTGCATCACGGCTTGCTAGATCAAGGGCCTCAGGACTCACATCGGTTTCAATACCAAGTGAATCTATTTTTTGAATAACGTCATCCATAGTGAAAGAAGTTTACCATGAACACTGGACTCTTCTTATTATTTGAATGTCTTCCACTGATCAATTTCCTCGCCGTAGAAGATGGATCCAAGTGGTGAGATGTCAGTACCACTCGTGAAGTATTGCCTGGTGCCAGACTGATCGATCCGGGCAAGAATGTCTGGATGTCGATCAAGGTAGTGTTTAAGGCTATTGGCAACTATGTCGCCCTGTACGAGCACTTCTATATTTTTAGGGATATTGTTTCTGAACTTGTCATAGATAAGTGGGAAGTGTGTACAGCCAAGAAGAACTTGTTCGATAGATGGATTCGCATCAAGAAGCTCGCTTGTGAAATGTTTAATTAGTTGGTTGCAGTTTTCTCCATCCTGTTTTCCAGCTTCAATAATATCTGTAAGTCCTGGGCAGGCTAGTTGGCTAACACTTACTTCGGGATTGAGTTTTTGCAATTCTTCAACGTAGGCATTGCTCTTTACAGTCGCTGGTGTGGCGAAGATGCCAACGGATGTCGCATGGCTGGCCAAATACTCAGCTGCTGGTCGGATTACACCCAATACACGGCGATCAGGGAATTCACTTGGCATTACCTCTTCTTGTATTCGACGAAGTGCTTGGGCACTGGCTGTATTACAGGCCAATAAAACCAATGGACAACCTTGCTCAAACAAAAACCGCACACCCTCAAGGGTGTAGCGATAGATTTCATCCTGACTCCGCACGCCGTATGGGGCCCGAGCATTGTCTCCTAAATAGATTGTCGATAACTTTGGGAGCAACTCGTGTATCGGTTTGAGTACTGTCAGCCCACCAAAGCCTGAGTCAAATATTCCTAACATGTAAGTAGTAAACCAAGAACGGAGAAAATTGTCGACATATACCCTCCGCTGTGGCACCATATGGGGGAAGAATTAACACTTTATATCTATGGCAAAACCAATAGGATTATTTATAGGACGATTTCAGCCGTATCACACAGGACATCATCTTGTCGTTCAGGGAATGGCTAAAGTTTGTCGAAGGGTGGTCATTGCGATCGGTAGTTCTGATAAGTCTGGTACCACAGATAATCCATACACATCTCAGGAGCGCAAAGAAATGATTCAAGCGGCGCTTCAGGACGAAGATATCATTCCCATGTTCGACATTGTCTTTGTTGAGATACCTGATCTTGAGGATGATGACGCTTGGGCACAATCAATCTTGGATGTTTCTGGTGAAGTAGATGTAGTTTGGACGGGGAATGAGCATACAAAGAAATGTTTTGAGGGAAAGAAAGAAATTAAAGATATTAAGGAGGTTCCTGGTATTAATTCTAAGAATATAAGGGAGCAGATTAAAGTAGATGGCGACTGGCGCGAGAAGGTCCCAGGTGCCATTGTAAAGTCCGTAAGCGATCTTGGTGGTAGAACTCGAATAATCTAATGATGCGTTTCACATTAAAAACGTTACTAACAATCTTGTTACTTGGGCCAATGCTGGCTCCGATGGGTGTTAATGCATCCATGGGTCACCATACGTCTAACATGCAGGATTGTTTGAAGTATTGTATCGAGCTTCTGGATCAGAATGCACCGGAGCAAGGTGTGATTGTTAAAGTGAGTGAAAGTGGTGTTATCCCAGATGGCCAATCGATTATAGTTGTTCAATTGTGGGATAGGTACTTGCAAAAGATCACTGCTGCACATCGAAACATTGGATTGATTCTGAAAACACAAAAGCGAGAGTAGAAAACACAAGGTTTCGAATTTTTTATTCACCTTGTGTTTTTATTTATGTCTAACATTGTTCGTTTCTCTGTCCGCGGTACAACGTGTGGGAGTTGTGAAGTCCTTCTTGAGCGCGAGATTAAAAAGTTGGATGAGGTCCTTCAGGTTTCTGCAAGCCATGCAGATGGGTTTGTTGAGATTCATCTTTCTAAGAATGGAGAGATCTCGATTGATCAGCTTCATGACCAGCTTCGCGAGCACCATTATCAATTTTCAGTTTGGGAGCCGCGAGTTCATGAATCTTGGAATTTTAAGCGTGTCGCATCAATTTTGTTTATTGTTGCCGTAGTTTGGTATGTCATGGACCAGTTTGGTCTTCTCTCGATTTCTCCAAGCTTTAGCGGGTCTACAGGTTTGTGGGCGATTTTCATGATCGGGGTGGTTGCATCTGTGTCATCGTGTACAGCCGTTCTGGCTGGATTGATTTTAGCGCTCAGTGCCAACCATGCTAAGCGTCACTCTGGTGAGGGGACTCATGACCGTCTTCGCCCACATATCTTATTTAATCTTGGTCGAGTTATTGGTTTTGCTGGGCTAGGAGCTGTGGTTGGACTTCTTGGCTCTATTCTCGTGCTAAGTCCTACACTCAATGCTGTATTCATACTCACGGTCTCTGTACTCATGCTAGTGATCGGAGCGAATCTCCTTGGACTTATTCCAAAGGGGCGGTTCCAAATAAGACCACCTAAAGCTCTTGCTCATAGAATTCACGCGCTTCAAGAATCTGATCATCCTGCCGTTCCGTTTGTTTTGGGTGCTTTAAGTTTTTTCTTGCCTTGTGGATTTACGCAATCAGTTCAGCTATACGCACTTTCTACGGGAAGTCCTGCATTAGCTGCAGCTATCATGCTTGTTTTCGCCATTGGAACCGTGCCGGCATTGTTTGGCATTGGAGCTGCGACATCGTTGTCTCGAGGTAATACCTTAAAGCGCATTACTCAGGCTGCAGGAATACTTGTTATGGTTCTTGGTTTTGCTCAGGCAACTAATGGAATGTCACTGCTTGGATTTACTGTTCAAAGTTCACCGACAGCTGAACAGATTGCAGTTGCCGCCGACAATTTAATTCTTGTCGATGGAAAACAGTTGATTCAGATGGAAGTAGCCAGTGCAGGATTCTATCAACCAGAGGTCTTGCAGGTGGTGGCTGGAATCCCAGTAGAGTGGGAGATCTATGGACCAGAGTTCATGGGTTGTTTTGACACCCTCATCTCTCGTGGTCTTGGAATTAAAACTCGATTAAAAGTCGGTGACAACATTGTGAGATTCACTCCAGAGAAACCAGGCAACTACGCTTTTAGCTGTTCTATGGGGATGACTCGCGGTACCATGATTGTGGTACCTAATCCTGAAACGTTATGAAAACAACATTTAAAGTAGTCGGCATGCATTGCGCCAGCTGTGCGGTGAACATCGAGTCTGAATTCAATAAGACGGATGGAGTGAAGAGCGCGAATGTGAATTACACATTAGCTCAGGCGGCTGTGGAGTTTGATGAGCCTGCCACTATGGAAACCCTTCATGGCATTGTGAAGGACCTTGGATACAGTGTACAGATGGCCGGTGAGGAAAAATCTGAACATGATCATCATGGAAAGAAGGCATCGCAGCGCGCATGGATCGCCTTAGGTTTGGCAGCTCCGACATTTGTGATGGGCATGATGGGAGTCTATCCATGGGTACAGGGAATCATTGCAACTATTGTAGTGCTTGGCCCCGGCATGGAGTTTCATAAGGCCACTTGGGCGCAGCTCAAGCGTCGCAAGGCAAACATGGACACACTCATTACGATGGGTACAGGTGCGGCACTTATATTCAGCTGGTGGCAGCTGCCATTGGGTGGTGATGTGTATTTTGAGACCGCTGCGATTATCACTGCTTTCATTTTGCTTGGACGCTTCTTTGAAGCAAGGGCCAAGGGGCGTGCTAGTAAAGCTATTTCGAGCCTACTAGAGTTGGGAGCGAAGATGGCTCACAAGATGGTGGATGGTCAGGCACAAGACGTTCCAGTTGAAGATCTTGTGGTAGGCGACACTGTGCTTGTGAAACCTGGTGAGAAAGTCCCACTGGACGGTGTTATTGTTTCAGGTCAATCATCTTTAGATGAATCAATGCTTACGGGTGAGAGTGCTGCTGTAAGTAAGACTGATGGCGACAAGGTGTTTGGGGCAACAGTAAACCAGCAAGGGGCCCTGACGATTCAAGTATCTGCTACTGGTGGCGATACTGTTCTCGCTCAGATAGTTCGGCTTGTGGAAGAGGCTCAACAGCAGAAGGCGCCTGTGCAAAAACTTGTAGATAAGATCTCTGGGATCTTTGTGCCGATTGTGATCGCCATATCTGCAATCACATTCGTTGTCTGGTACATGATTACAGGAGATATCAATGCATCATTCATTCCAGCTGTGGCCGTGTTAGTGATCGCCTGTCCATGTGCACTCGGACTTGCAACCCCAACAGCGATTCTTGTCGGAACTGGTCGAGGAGCTAAAGAGGGAATATTGATTAAGTCTGGTGAGGCCCTTGAGCGTAACCGTCACTTGGACGTTGTGCTGTTCGATAAGACTGGAACACTCACACAAGGTCGCCCTCAAGTCACAGACATGACTATGGATGATAATGGGCTCGCTCTAGTTGCTGCACTTGAGTCTTCCTCTGAGCATCCACTTGCTCAGGCCGTGGTTCGTTCAGCTCGAGATAAGAAATTGCCTCTTGGTGACGCCCAGAAAGTTCAGTCTGTAACAGGGAAGGGAATCGAAGGGATCGTGGATGGTAAGACGGTTCGTGTTGGATCACCATCTTGGATTGCAGAGGATGTTTCCATTGAATCGATTACTGAAAAAATCAAAGAACTGCAGGCACAGGCCAAGACTGTGGTTGTTGCAACAGCTGACGGTAAGCTCTTAGGAGCCTTGGCGATTGCAGACGCGGTTCACGAGCATGCAAAGCAAGCAGTAGCTTCATTGACCAAGATGGGCCTGACCGTAGTTATGGTGACAGGGGACAATCAAGCAACCGCTACAGCGATTGCATCAGAACTTGGGATCGAACATGTGGAGGCAGAAGTTCTTCCTGGAGAAAAACTTGATGTGGTAAAGCGTTGGCAGGATCAAGGTATGCGTGTGGCGTTTGTCGGCGACGGTATAAATGATGCCCCTGCGCTCACACAAGCCGACCTTGGCATAGCGATGGGAACAGGAACGGACGTAGCCATCGAGGCAGGACAAATTGTCTTGGTTGGAGGTGGTCCTGAGAAAGTGGTTGCGGGTATCAGGCTGGCGACGGCAACTTATCGCAGTATCAAACAAAACCTCTTCTGGGCGTTCTTCTATAACGTCATCGCTGTGCCACTTGCCGCTGTTGGACTACTGAACCCAATGATCGCGTCTGCGGCCATGGCATTCTCATCGATTTCTGTTGTTCTAAATTCGCTGAGGATCAGACGGGCGAGGTTGTAAGAGCGGCATAATCATAGAGAGCGAGCCCGTGTGGGCTCGTTTTTTAATTGAGTCAATCATATTCAAGAGCATGATTTTGAGCATTGAATGCACGAATCGTGACTCTAATTAGATAAAATTCATGCATTGAATGCACGAATTTGAGTTGACAGAATGCACGAATTTGAGTTGACAGTCGGGGGTTTTACGAGTACCTTCGCTAGTTCGCAGACAGCCGTTTGCGACGCGTTTCACCACAGGAGGACTCAGGATGTCAGTAGCGTTGGAAGCACTCATTGCAGAGTCAGATCAGCAAAGGCAGATTGCGACAGGTGTTCAATGCCTCGTCGAAGGCCCCCACAGGGTCATCGTGCATGCGGCCGGATCCACTGCTGGGCTCAACGACTGGTTGGGCGCGCCGGGATCGTCGAAGTTCTTCGACGGTTACATGCGTACCCATGGACAGCGCATGACCGAGGAGCTGGTTGGTCGAGAGATCGCTGGATCCTTTGTCAGCGAGGACGTGGCCATTCAAATGGCAGCTGCGGCCTACGAGCGAGCGCTCAAGTACGCGGTGCTCGATGGTCAGGCCCAGAGGCCGGTCATTGCCCTGGCGATCACGTCGGCCGTCAGCACGGACCGAGCCCGCAGGGGTGAGGACCGCGCCTTTATCTGCGTGCGAACCAGCGAAGGCTTCTTCCTGGTCGATGTGCAGATGGACAAGGCATCTGAAGGTCAGGACGCACGCGACCTGCGGCGAGAAGAGCAGGCCAGGTTCATCGACCTGATCGCCCTCAACACGATCTTCTGGGCCGCAGGTATCACGCCGATGATCTTGGACGTCCAAGGGTTTCAGAGTGCTCAGTTCTGTCCCGCCGGCGAGGGCAAGGCTACGGTGGTGCCCGTGCGTATCGACACCACCCCCGTGAACATCTTCGATCAGGTGTTTGGACTGGAGGTTTCAGGCGAGGAGGCACCGACCATCAGTGAGGTGGACTGGAGCAAGTACGTGCTGTTCCCGGGCAGTTTCAATCCGTTGCATTACGGTCATCAAGAGATGGCCCGATGGATGGAGTATCGCACGGGTCGCAGGGTGGTCTTCCAGATCTCCCAGCATCACCCGATCAAGGTGGAGCTTGCTTTCGATGAAGATCTGTTGTGCGAGCGCCTGAGGCAGTTCCGCTACCGACACCCCGTTGTGATCACCAGTCACGCAGGGCTGTACTTCGACAAGGCTACGAAGTTCCCTGGGGCACACATCCTGATGGGTGCCGATGCTCTCAAGCACATGCTCAACCCCAAGTTCTACGCCAACTGGGATCGATCGATTCTGTACGGGCTCTCCTGTTGCAACAATCGTGGGACCATCTTCTGGGTCGTTGATCGGCTCGTGGATGGAAACCTGCTGACTCTGGAAGACATCGAGATCCCTGAGGCTTACCAGAATCTGTTCCGCCACCTCGCGGCGGTCAACGAGATCTCCAGCTCCCAGATCCGCGGCCAGCAGGGTCGCTGATCGCAATGCGAGTCCAATACGGGGCTCGCTTTTTCTTTTGACATCTTTTTTACACGAAGGTAGTATCGCGCGTGAAGGAGAGGCTCATGAATACATGTATTCGAGATTCAGTCATGTACACGACCAGAGAAGGTGATCGATCGGTCGTCCGAAGCCAGGTGCTGACCACTGGGGAACAGCAGATTCTGTTGGCGATGGCCGAGGATGGTCACGTCATGGACATCTTCTTTGCCTACATGGCCGAGACCTACCCGCTTCACCCAGCCGCGCCTACCTGGCGAAGTCGCTCGGGAACACACAACGGTGTGCGGGTGAGTGCGATGCTTCACAACATCCCCGCGGACCCGCGGTTCGCAAATGAGATCGAAGAACGCTTCGTCCGCACGTACGGTGGGGAAGTGGCTGCATCGGTCACGCTGCCCGTGATGGTTCTAGTGATTCGCCTCTCCGGGGAGGAATTCCTTTCCTTCCGCCGATGGGATGCGTTCGTCGGGTTTGCCCGAGAGCCTCTCAAGATCAAGGGTGGTGGCACGGCCTAGCTCAGCCACACCGACGATCAAGACACACGTCAACGTCTCCGATACGACATCGGAGATTTTTTATTGGCGAAAAAGAAAAAACCATCCTTGCGTAGGATGGAGGCTAGTGGGGCCGCATGAGCCGTTCCATGACGTCTGCACGTCGAGCGTGATTAGGAAGCTGTTTGAACTCTGACCACAGGTAGATCTCCTCTGCGGTGACCCCCAGCTGTGCAGCAAGAAGGTTTGTGAGATCTGGTCGGTCGATGCGGATCAGCATGGCTGCGTGCGAGAAAACTTCTTCGGGCCAGGAAAGGAACTCATCCAGTTGTTTCAGGATGAGTTTTCGATCCCACTGAGTAGGAATGTCATGATGGCCATGGGCCCAGCGTGGTAGATTGCTCAGTGTTGTTCGCATATGAGTCGCAAGGACCAGATGCATGAACAGGGGGAGACGACGGAGCGCCTCGCTGAGACGGTCCTGAAAGGCAGGGATCGTCGATTTGAATGTGATCAAGCGTTCCTTTCCATGGACCGTGCCAATACAGAAGCGTGAGGCAAGTCTATAGTTGACCGCCGACCGGGTCAAGAACACCAGATTTTAAAAATTCACGCATTCAATGCATGACTTTTACCTAAGGTAAGTGCTGAATGATGCATTGAATGCACGATTGATGGTCCGTTTTCATCAACCAGGCCGGAAGCTTAGCTTCCGGCCTGGTTATGTTTTTGAGCGAGAATTAAAAAAACTCCGATGTCGTATCGGAGAGTGTCGACCGCGGTGGGTCGAGTCTAGTTCCTGGGGGCTGCGTCAGCGATCCTTTGGAGCTCGAGGCGAAGCCATTCAAGGATCCGTGTGGATTCCATGGCCCCGATATCTGGATTGGTCATCGCGTCAGCTGCTTCACGCGCGGTGACGGAGGTGAGGATCGGTTTTCCCGGTCGGAGATAGGCCGTGTGCATACCAGCGGCTTCGTTGGAGCGCTGGAATCCATTGGCGTTGAGGATGTAGACCGTGCATCGGCCACCGATAGTGTTTGTTTCGCTGAGGCGAATGAATCGATCACTTGCTCGCAGCAGATTCACAGCGAGCTTGCCTTCTGCAGAATCGATGAATTCCGTGAGGATGGCGGTGGCCGCCAAGATGGTGCTCTCGCGGCCACGGACTGCGGGTCCCGCTTTTTCGTATCGTCTGGCTGCGTCAGCCCAGTTTGAGTACATATCCAGTCTCCCTTTCAGAGGTGTTGGTACTCCGACTTTGTCCTTAAAAGAGGGATTTGTCAACCCACCCCTTGACACACTTTCCTTAACCAGGCCGGAAGCTTAGCTTCCGATATAGTGGATTATTTGATAGTCTATGAGACGTGAATACAGTGATCCTACCCCCTAGTGCAACGGCATTAGGGGGCGGTTCTGCTTTATATGAAATTTAATCTTCAATCGAACTACGAGCCTGCGGGGGATCAACCTAAGGCCATTAAGAAATTATTGGCTGGTCTTGAGGATGGTGAGCGACATCAGACTCTTCTGGGGGTTACTGGGTCGGGAAAAACTTTCACCATGGCCAATGTGATTCAACAAACACAGCGGCCAACGTTGGTGATCGCCCATAACAAGACGCTTGCGGCACAGCTATGTAATGAGTTTCGTGAGTTTTTCCCTGAGAACGTGGTTGAGTACTTTGTGAGTTACTACGACTACTACCAACCAGAGGCCTACATGGCTCGCTCTGATACATATATCGAGAAGGAAGCCATGATCAACGATGAGATCGATCGGCTTCGCCACGCAGCTACCCAGGCGCTCTTGAGCCGACGTGATGTGATCATTGTGGCGAGTGTCTCGTGTATCTACTCGCTTGGAAGTCCGGATGAGTACAAGCGCACGGTTTTACATCTGGAGTTGGGTGATGATGACATGACGCGCGCCCAGGTGCTTAAGCGACTTGTGGCCATGCAGTTTGTAAGGACGAATGCGGATTTAACACGTGGGCATTTCCGAGCCAGAGGGGATGTGCTGGAGGTCATGCCAATGAACGAAGAGATTTTGTACCGCATGCTCCTGGAGGACGATAAGATTGTTGCTATTCAGCAATTGGAGCCGGTCTCTCGAAAACTTATTGGTGAGGTGCAAGATATTTGGTTGTTTCCAGCAAAACATTACGTGGTTTCAACGCCGTCACAGAAGAGGGCACTCAAGGCTATACGTATGGAGCTTAAGGAGCGACTCAACCAGTTTGATAAAGACGGAAAGCTCTTGGAGGCTGAGCGACTTTCACGTCGAACGCGATATGATCTTGAGATGATTCAAAACATTGGTTACTGCAATGGAATCGAAAATTACAGCTCACTATTCGAAGGTCGGGCGCCAGGGGAACCGCCGTTTACTCTAATCGACTACTTTCCAGATGACTTCCTGACGATTATTGATGAGTCTCATGTAACTGTGCCTCAGATCGGGGCGATGTATAACGGGGATAAGGCTCGAAAGGAAAGTTTGATTGAGCATGGCTTCCGGTTGCCATCGGCGAAAGACAATCGACCATTAAAATTTGTAGAGTTTGAAAAGAGGATGAATCAGGTGATCTACACCAGTGCAACACCAGGAGTTTATGAGGGAGAGGTGTCTGGAAAACCTATCGAACAGATTATTCGTCCAACGGGATTGGTGGATCCAGAGGTGACTATTCGACCCGTGTCTGCAGACGGAGACTATCCTGGACAGGTTACAGACCTCATTGCGGAGATTCAGATACGTGCGAAAAAAGAAGAGAGGACACTTGTCACCACGCTCACCAAGAAGATGGCAGAAGATCTTTCTGAGTACCTGACCGAGAAGAGTATTAGGGTTCAATACATCCATTCTGACGTGAAGACATTCGATCGAATTACTATCCTGACGGATTTAAGGCGAGGGGTGTACGACGTGGTGGTGGGAGTGAACTTATTGCGTGAAGGCCTGGATCTGCCAGAGGTAACATTGGTGGCTATTCTGGATGCAGACAAAGAAGGTTTCCTTCGATCAGAGACGTCAATGATTCAGACCATCGGGCGTGCGGCTCGGAATGTTGATGGGGAGGTGATTTTGTACGCAGATAAGATGACCGGCTCGCTCACACGAGCAATCGATGAGACTAATCGACGTAGAAAGATACAGGTCGCTTACAATAAAAAACATGGCATTACACCAAAAACGATTATTAAAGAGATCACGGATATCCGAGAGGCGTTGGGAGTGACAAGTGAGGCAAACATTAAAGAGATTTTGAAACTTGAGCTCACAGCCGAGCCTCATGAGCTTAAGGAAGTGATAAAGGAAAAGAAGTACGACATGAGTGAGGCGGCAAAGAAGTTGGATTTTGAGACGGCGGCGATCTTGAGAGATGAGATTGATGTGTTGGAAAAAGAACTTGAAGGGAAAAAAGTAGAGACTAAAAAATAAGTTTGGTACTGGTTGGCGACACCAGCCATCGGAACGAACTTGTGAGATCGGTCGCAGGTAGGCCGACTCAAAGTTGTTCCGATGTCTGTGTCGCGGTGTTGGCCGCCGGTTGGTGGGGTGAGGAGAGGGGGGGTGAGAATATAAGCTTTTATGCAAACGAAACAATTGACGAATCTATTTTACGGGATTGGGTTTACTAAGGGGATGTATTTACATCTTCCTTTGATGACGTTGTTTTTGCTTCAGCAGGGGGTGACGGCTAGTTTTATTGTGCTTGCAGGACTGTTCTATTCGTTGGGGCAGTTTTTGTTTGAGGTACCTACGGGGTACCTGGCGGATCGGTATGGTCAAAAACGGTCTATGATCGCTGGTTTTATTGTTGAGGGGGTGGGGTTATTTGCCATCGTTGTTTCTCCAACCGTTTGGGGATTAGTGGCATCATATTTTCTTGGTGGTATCGCTGGAGCCTTTTTAAGCGGGAGTGAAGAAGCACTGTGTTACGAGAATACCGTTGAAGCAAAGACGAATCATATTGAGATCTACGGCAGGTTCCTTTCTGCCAATACGATTGGGATGGTCGTCGCAAGTCTTTTTGGTGGCTTAGCCTTCAGTTTTTACGGACTTTCAGCAGCACCCTATCTATTTATCAGTACAGGTGTTGCCTTATTTGTTGCGGCTCTCATGACGACATTTCTTCGTGAGGCAAAGACGACCAAGCTGACTAAGCAGCATGGCAGTCAATATCTTACGGTCGTGAAAGAGGGATTTGCTTTTGTGGCGAAAGAGGATTTGCTGCGAACCACGTTGATTATCTCCATGTTGATTATGTCAGGGGAGTGGGTGTTGTATAACGTCTATCAACCTGTTTTTGAGATTTCTAAGGTTCCAGCGATTTGGTTTGGACTCGTCCTATCTATCGGAATGATGGTGAATGCCTTGGTTACGGCAAACGTTTACCGGCTAGAGAAGTACTGGAAGTTGGAAACAATTTTAGTGAGCGTGACTGGTCTGACGGCCGTCGCTTATCTATTATTTGCTCTGGTACCGCACCCTGTGGTTGCCGTGGTTACGGTTGCGGTCATTCTTGGATTTGCTGAAGCTTATCGGCCAGTGCTTTCTGATTACCTTAATGAGAGAATCCCGAGTGATAAGAGGGTCACGATTCTTTCTACGATTTCTTTGGCTCAGCGTTTCTCCGCCATGTTGATGCGACTTGTGCTTACGGCCGCTGTGCTCCTAGGGGGGTTTGTTGCCAGCGTCCTCGCTCAAGGCGTCTATTTAGTGATCGGTTCAGTTTTAGCCTGGTGGCTACTCAAACGTTGTGGGTGTACGCACAGAATAAAATCACGATCTCCGATTCTTATTGAAGAGGTAAGAACATAAATCTATGCATGATAAAATCACGATCAAGGGAGCTCGCGAACATAATCTCAAAAACATTTCGCTTGAGTTACCTCGCAATAAGCTGATTTGTTTTACGGGGGTGTCTGGATCGGGGAAGTCTAGTTTGGCTTTCGATACGATCTTTGCTGAGGGGCAGAGGCGGTATGTGGAGAGTTTGTCGGCTTATGCCCGTCAGTTTTTGGGACAGATGGAAAAACCTGATGTTGATGAGATTGAGGGGTTGTCACCTGCCATATCGATTGATCAGAAGGCTCACGGAAAGAATCCACGCTCCACCGTGGCAACCATTACGGAGATTTATGATTATCTGCGCGTGTTGTATGCCCGTGTTGGACAGCCTCACTGTGTGACGTGTGGTGAGGTGATTCAGAAACTGACGAATGAGGAGATGGTTGATTTGGTTCTTGAACGTGTGGCTGGGACAACAAAGGGTTCGGTAAAGGTTTTGGCACCAATCGTTAAGGGTCGGAAGGGGGAGTACTACCAGATGTTATATGACCTTTATAACTCTGGTTTTGCAAAAGTAAGAATTGATGGGACGGAATATCGTCTTGACCAACAGATCAAACTCGCGAGGTATAAGCAGCACACCATTGAGCTCGTTATCGACACGATTCCAGTCGCGGGGATTGGAGATGGAAAGAACGTTGATAAAGAGGCTCGTCAGAGGTTGTCTGACGCGATTGAGATTGCTGTTGATCGCGGAAACGATGTCACAACCATTATTTATCCAGATAAGACTGAGCAGCTGCTATCAGCTAAGTTCAGTTGTCCAAAGGATGGTTTTTCTTTTCCTGAGATTGAGCCGAGGCTTTTTTCCTTTAACTCGCCGTATGGAGCCTGTACACAGTGTACTGGTCTTGGAACAGCGGAACTGTATTCTAAAGAGTTGTGTGGAATGTGTTCTGGGGCACGACTTAGACAAGAGGCTCTTTTTGTCTGGCTCCCAGGAAAAGTTTCTATCGTCGACGTGGCAAACAAGTCTGTTGCCGAGGCTGTGGAGTATTTTACAAGTATCAAATTGAACGAGAAGCAAACTCAGATTGCCGGGTCTATTCTAAATGAAATTCAAAATCGTCTTCGGTTCATGCTGGACGTTGGTTTGCACTACCTCACTCTTGATCGACGTGCAGGAACGCTCAGTGGTGGGGAGGGGCAGCGTATTCGTCTAGCCTCACAGGTTGGAACTAGGCTCGTGGGGGCCATGTATGTTTTGGACGAGCCGACCATAGGTTTGCACCAGCGTGACAACGAGCGTTTGGTAGAGACCCTTGAGACCCTCAGGGACTTGGGAAACACGGTAATTGTCGTTGAGCATGATGAGGACACAATGATTGCCAGTGATTACATGGTGGAGATTGGTCCTGGTGCAGGGCGACATGGGGGAGAGGTGGTGGCCGCTGGTCCAACACCAGAAGTATTTAATGATCCAAACTCAATTACGGCAGCATATTTGCGTGGAGACAAGAAGATCGATGTGCCGTCAGAGCGCAGGACCGTCGGTCCGGCGGCCATTAAGGTGTATGGGGCTACGGAGAATAACTTGAAGGGGATTGATGTCGAGTTTCCTGTGCAAAAGTTTATCTGTGTAACGGGGGTGTCTGGGTCAGGTAAATCGACGCTTGCCTACGAAACAATGTACAAAACCATTTCAAAACGTTTGTATCACAGCAAGCACACGCCAGGAGCTCATAAGAAGATTACCGGAATCGAATATATCGATAAGGCCATTTTGATTGATCAGGCTCCGATTGGACGTACCTCACGCTCCAATGCGGCTACCTACACGGGGGCATGGGGTCCTATTCGAGACATCTTTGCCGCTACGGCAGAGGCACGTTTCCGAGGGTATAAGAAAGGTCGCTTTAGTTTCAATCGCCCTGGGGGTCGTTGTGAAAACTGTGAGGGTCACGGATTGATCTCTATTGAAATGCATTTCCTGCCAACCGTGTATGTGAAATGTGATGTTTGTAAGGGGAGGCGATTTGATCGCGAGACGCTCGAGATCCTGTACAAGGAGAAGAATATTTTTCAAGTCTTGGAAATGCGCATCGAAGACGCAGCAGAGTTTTTTAAGGACGTGCCACCCATTCACGATCGTCTTGAGACGCTTAAGCGAGTTGGTCTTGGTTACATTCAGCTTGGACAGCCGGCCCCAACACTTTCTGGGGGAGAAGCTCAGCGTGTGAAACTCTCAACAGAATTAGCTAAGCGACAAACCGGTCGAACATTGTACCTACTCGATGAGCCAACAACGGGGCTGCACTTTGAAGATGTGAAGAAATTGCTTCAAGTGTTGCATTGGCTCGTGGACAAGGGCAATACCGTTGTGGTGATCGAACATAACCTAGACGTGATTAAGACGGCCGACTGGTTGATTGATTTGGGGCCTGAGGGAGGTGATCTGGGAGGAGAGGTTGTTAAGGTTGGAACCCCTGAGGAGGTGGCTCGTTGTGGAAATAGTTATACGGGGCAGTATTTGAAAAAAGTATTGAAGAAATAATATGGGAAAGATGATTGCTATCGTATCGATGTTGATACTCATGGGGGGTGGGTGTCAGCAGTCAGCTTCACTCCCAGAGGGTGAGGAGGAATATCAACAACAGATTCCAGTTGCAGAAGAGGTGGAGGAAGTGGTTGAGCTGCTGGCTGTATCACCAGTCGACACGTTTAAGCTTACTTATAAGGGGTTTGGTGAGTATATCGAGGATAGGTTTAATGGGTATCATGTTGCCATTGACTTGGAAGCTGAGGGTGAGGACGTGCCTGTGTATGCAATGGCGGACGGGGAGATCGTCTACCGTGACTCGGTCTCTGGTTATGGTGGTGTGGTGCTTGTGCGTCATGACGTCTTTGATGAACCTCTTACGGCTATCTACGGACATATCGATATAAGCTCTGTTGAGGGAGAGGTTGGTGACCGCGTGGAGCGTGGACAGCAGATAGCCGTTTTGGGAGAGGGTGGCACGCAAGAGACGGACGGGGAGCGCACACACTTACATTTTGCTGTTTACGAGGGGGAGGAGATACGGCTACAGGGCTATGAGGCTGAGGCGTCTGCGGTCGATGCCTGGTTGAATCCGTATGATGTTCTTATTGAGTATGCAGGACTTGAACGGGTGAGCGAACCTCTCGATGGACTTGTGTTCAATGGGCGTAACACCTATCCAATCGAGTTTGACTTGCCAGCCGGATGGGATGTGGAATGGGTGCCGTCACTATCGGCCATGAATCTCTATACGCTCTCAGGTGAGGGGGCAGCGCGTGAGCGATCACAAACGCTCATCCGCCACTTTGATGCGAGTGCATTTTTGACGCTTTCTAGCGTGACGATTCACTCGACAGAGGATCTTGAGGTGGGTCAAGGGTATACAGCTCGACGATATGATATTGAGAAGAAGTCTGGTGTGGCGAATTTTGCTGGCCAGCCCTCTTGGCGGAATAACCGTCACATCGTCACGGACTTTCGTGGTGGTGATGGGTACACGCGCTACTATGTCGTGGCGGCTAATCCAGAGCTTGATGAGCGAATATACAAGGATCTCTTAGCCTCGATAAGGATAAGTGAGTAACAAAAAAGTAGGGCATTAGCCCTACTTTAATATTCCCTGAGCTCCTGCCTGCCGGTAGGCAAGGTGTCCAATGGGTGATGGTCGTTATTGAACAATGAGTGTTCCTTCCATTCCAAAGGCTCGGTGAGAGCCAATGTCGCAGTAGAAGGTGTATGATCCCGGCTCTGTTGGTGCAGTGAACTTGAGCGCTTCACCAGCCGCTATAGAGAAGCTTAGTTGAAGTTCGTCTATCACGAACGTGTGGAATCCTGAGTTCTCCGTGAAGGTGATTTTAATAGATTCACCAGGTGCCGCATTAACAATACTTGGTTCGAAGAAGAAGTTTCCGCTCACCATATTAAGGTTTACGTCCGCACTTCCTCCAAGCACCACCTCCGTTATCTGAACTCCATCGTCTTCCACTTCTTCACTCCCTTCAGCTTGTTGTGGATCCGCTGTTTGGGTGAATGTGAGTTCTCCTCCACCTTGTAGGTTAATTGTTGTTTCTTCTGCTTCAGGTTCTGTTGTTGCCGCCTGATCGTTCGTGGCTTCTACAGGCTCTTGCTCTGGGACCACTTCCTCTTCGCCCTCAGAGTCAACTTGCACCACAACTTCGGCATCTGCTTCTGCAGCTGTGTCTACAACATCTGTTTTAGCTGGAGCAACGCAACCTCCTCCGACAAGAGCTAGTACTGCCAACATGGAAAGGAAATATTTCATAGTTTTTTTCTTTATTATTTCTGAGGCCAGTTTATAGGAACTTTTTTGCCAGGACAAGGGCATGTAGAATATAAGTATGATTCCATCCACCATAAAGCTTAAGAGTAAGATATTGCCGGATTCTCCCGGTGTTTATTTGTATTTCAATAAAGAAAAAGAGCTTTTGTATGTGGGTAAGGCGACATCTTTAAAGAGGCGAGTGGGTTCTTATTTCAACAAAGCTCACGATAGTCGGATTGAAGAGATGGTGCGGCAGATCGCACGAATCGATTATATTGAGACTCCGACAGTTATCGAGGCCCTGGTACTTGAGGCTAATCAGATTAAGGCGCTTAGTCCTAAGTACAATATTCTTCAAAGGGACGATAAGACTTTTTTGTATCTAGTGATTACAAACGAGCCATACCCACGCCCACTCCTGATAAGGGGTCATGAACTTCAGAAGATGGGGGTGAATCCATTCTCACCGAAATTGAGTGGGGCCACAAAGAAACATTTTCAGAAAGTCTTTGGGCCATACACGTCCAGCAGATCGTTAAAGATGGCTCTTGAGCTCATGCGAAAAGTTATTCCATGGAGCACGTGTAAACCACCGGAGGTTACAGGTCGCACAAAAGCTTGTTTTAATTCTCAGATCGGAAAGTGTCCTGGTGTGTGTGTTGGGAGGATTTCAAAAAAAGACTATAAGAAATACATAAGACAACTCATTTTGTTTTTTGAAGGCAAGAAAGCTCGTCTTGAAAAACAAATGGAAAAAGAGATGCTAGTGGCGTCTAAAGAACTTCGTTTTGAAGAAGCAGAAGTTTGGAGACGTCGGTTAATGTCATTGATTCATATAAAGGACGTTGCGCTGATCTCAAGAGATGATCACGAGTTACCTTATCAAGAGACGGATCCAGATGGGTTGATCAATCTCGAAGGCAGGATTGAAGCGTATGACATTAGCAATATCTCTGGTACAAGCGCTGTGGGATCGATGGTTGTGTTTGAATATGGAAAACCGGCAAAGGATAAGTATCGAAAGTTTAAGATAAAGACTGTTATAGGTGCCAATGACGTTGCAATGATGGAAGAGGTGATGAGACGAAGGCTCCGTCGCGCACAGGTACACCCCAATATATGGCCGCTTCCTGAGATAATGGTGATTGATGGCGGAAAACCTCAGGTAAATCGCGTTCAGAAGGTTTTAGATGAAATGGGAGTGTTTGTCCCTGTTATTGGTCTTGCAAAGGGTCTCGATCGAAAACAGGACCGTTTAGTATACGATCGAAGCAATGAAGAGATCAGGCGAGTGGCTACGCGTGGAAAAGAGCTGTTTCAACGAGTGCGAGACGAAGCACATAGATTTGCGGTAAAATACCACCGAACATTGAGAGGGAAGACCATGAGGCCAAGTAGTAAAAAGAAAAAGTTATGACAAAAAACCGCAAACACAAAACTCTTGTTGAAGCATTTGGTTGGGTGGGGGTCCTGTCGATTCTAATGGCATACGCATTAATCAGTTTTGATATAGTTGAGTCACATAGTCTTTGGTATCACGGCCTTAACCTTTTTGGTGGGGCTGGGATTATTATTGAGGGTGTTGCTGTAAAAAACTATCAACCTGTCGCCTTGAATATTATTTGGGCAATGATTGCCCTGTATGCGATCGTAAATATGTTTTTGTAGTTGTATGGCAATGGAATTGACACACGTTCGTTTTGCACACGATTTAAAAGATCGATTAGATGTAAAAGATCTGTCTGCATACTATGCTGGTTCTATTTATCCTGATTCAAGGTATTTGACGGGGATTGCTAGAAACAAAACTCATGGAGAGTCTAGTCCACATGATCCTTTTGTTGAGGGGCTATCCGATTTTGAAAAAGGTTGGGCAACACATTTACTTTATGATCGGTTGGGGCATATTTGTTATTTTAATTTGTCACCATATGATAAGAGTGAGGGTGTTCAAGGAAATCACGTTTGGCAATATCTCTCAGCTCAAAAAGTAGTTGAAGACATGTTTGGTTATGACTTAGAGCCACTCGCTGTAGATGCGATATTAAATATACGTTTCTTGGAGTGTCCAAATGCTGAGACGGCAGAACAAATGGAAAAGTATTTATCGATTCAAAAAAGACTGTATAAACAAAAACCAACATTCGACGATTATAAGATTTTTTGGAATACACTTTCGATCAATCGTGATGTTTGTGAGCCGTTGTTCAAGTTCGTAAAGAGTATTTTTCAGGACGATGTGATGGTTGATCAAATTAAGAACATATACCCATCGATTCTCGATGAGGTTTTGATGCGTTGATTAAGTGTTATCCACAAGTGAATAAAAGTTTTGTTGAAGTCTCTATTTTAGGGGCTTTTTTTGTGGATAACGGTGGGGTGGTTTGATTGACCCGTGTCATTTGGTGGGGTATGATGGTTGTGAGTGGAGGAAAGTGGGGATCGAACGGGAAACCGATTGATGCTCGCTTTTTATTAAAGTGCCACTCCAACAACCTCTCTATGTTTATCGGCGAGTATAAACATTCTATCGACGAAAAAGGACGTCTTGCGATACCTATAAAGTTTCGCAAAGATTTATCGAAGGGGGCTGTTGTTACTAGAGGTCTAGATACGTCCCTGTTCCTGTTTCCCAAGGAGGAGTGGGGCAAGCTTGCAGCCAAGCTTGCTGGTTTGCCCCTGGGTCAGTCCAATTCACGTGCTTTCGCCCGAATCATGCTTGCGGGCGCAATGGATGTGTCTCTGGATAAACAGGGCAGGGTCGTATTACCAGAATATCTTCGAGGTTACGCGTCACTCAATAAGACCGTTGTTTTAGCTGGTCTTTGGGGGCGAATAGAAATTTGGGATGAAGAAATTTGGGAAGCCTACAAGAAGAAGGTTGAGAGTGACGTTGAGGCTGTGGCCGAGCAGCTTGGTGAACTCGGAATTTAATGGGCCCTCTGCAAAAATCCAGCACGGCTCCAAAGCGGTCATTTCACTCAGAGTTTCTTTCATGACTCCTCAATGATATTACATATCACTTCGTCATCCTGAAAAAAACTCTGAGCAAAAT